>JBPCXH010000031.1:0-27700 GCA_051008735.1 Gammaproteobacteria bacterium
CCGATACCGAGCGCGAGGCCCTGGATGCCGGCACGGTCTGGTGGGAAGGCGAATTGTTTACCGGCCGACCCGACTGGAGCCGCCTGACCTCATTGCCGGCCCCTTCCCTGACCGAAGCCGAACAGGCGTTTATGAGCGGACCCACGGAAGAGCTGTGCCGGATGCTCGACGAATGGGAGATTACCCACGAGCTGGGTGATATGCCCAGGCCGGTCTGGAACTTTATTCTCAAGCAGCGCTTTTTCGCCATGATCATCCCGGAGGAATTCGGCGGTCTGGGCTTTTCTGCCTTTGCCGTTGCCTCGGTACTCGCCAAACTATCCGGTCGCAGCACCGTCGCGGCATCCACCATCGGCGTACCCAACTCCCTGGGTCCGGCTGAATTGCTAATTCACTACGGCACGGATGAGCAGAAACAACGTTACCTGCCACGCCTGGCCAGCGGCGAAGAAATTCCCTGTTTTGCGCTGACCTCTCCTCGTGTGGGCTCCGACGCGTCGGCCATCACCGACAACGGAATTGTCTGTCGCGGTGAATGGGAAGGCGAAGAAGTCATTGGCATTCGCCTGAACTGGGAAAAGCGTTACATCACACTGGCGCCCATTGCGACAGTTCTGGGCCTGGCCTTCAAACTCTACGACCCGGATCACCTGATCGGTGATCAGGATGAGTACGGCATCACCGCGGCATTGATCCCGACCAATTTGCCGGGCATAGAAATTGGTCGCCGGCATCTGCCGCTGAACATTCCGTTTCAGAACGGGCCGACCAAAGGCGAAGATGTTTTTGTTCCTCTGGATGCCATCATTGGGGGCCCGGAGCGCGCCGGCCAGGGCTGGAAAATGCTGGTGGAATTACTGTCTGCCGGCCGTGCCATCGTCCTGCCCGCTAATGCCATGGGCGGCGCCCAGGCCGCCGTGTGGAACTCCGGCGCCTATACCCGGGTTCGACGTCAGTTTGGCCTGCCCATCTGTCGCTTTGAAGGCGTGGGCGAGGCCCTGGGCCGCATGGCTGCCAACACCTACATTATTAATGCCGCCGTCAGCGTCACAACCACCGCCATCGACCGCGGCGAGCAGCCGGCCGTCCCCTCCGCCATCCTCAAATATCACTGCACGGAACTTGCCCGCAGCATCGCCTCCGATGCGATGGACGTGCAGGGCGGCAAGGGCATCATGCTCGGACCAAAAAATTACCTCGGGCGTTCTTACCAGGCGATCCCCATTGCCATCACTGTCGAAGGCGCCAACATCCTGACCCGCAGCCTGATCATCTTTGGCCAGGGGGCCGTTCGCTGCCACCCCTTCGTATTGAAAGAAATGGCGGCAGCAAAAGAACCAGATTTCGAGAAAGCCTTGCGGGATTTCGATCAGCATTTGTTCGGCCATCTGGGCTTTGCGGTGAGCAATGCAGCACGAGCTTTCGTGCTCGCGCTGACCCATGCCCGAACCACGCCTTCACCTGTATTTGGTCCGACGGCCCGCTATTACCAGCACATAAACCGCTACAGCGCCGCCTTTGCCCTGGCTGCAGACGTGGCCATGCTGACCGTTGGCGGCGCACTCAAGCGCAAGGAACAATTGTCGGCCCGCCTGGGTGATGTTTTCAGCGCCATCTACCTGGCAAGCATGGTCCTGAAGCATTTCCAGGACGAGGGCAGCCCTGAGGAAGACCTGCCCCTCGTGGAATGGGCCTGCCGCAGCCTGCTTTACCAGGCCCAGGAGCAGTTACACGGATTGCTGCGCAATTTACCCAATCGCTGGGCAGGCCGGGCGCTGCGACTACTGACTTTCCCCCGCGGCCGGACTTACTTCGCGCCCTCGGACGAACTGGGCCAGAAAATCGTGGCCCTAATTACCCACCCGACGGACAGCCGCGCGAGACTGTGTCGCCAAAGCTATGTAACGCCTGATCCGGGTAATGCTCTGGGCGAACTCCAGCACGCCCTGGTGGCGGCCATCGAGGCCTCGCCCCTCCAGGACAAGCTGCGCGATGCGCGCCGAGCCGGCCTGCTGAAGGCCCAGAATCCCCTGGCGCAGATTGACGAGGCGCAGCAAGGCGGCGTCCTGACGGCTGCCGAGGCCGAGCAGCTGCGGAGCCTGGACGCACAGGTCATGAATGTCGTTAACGTTGACGATTTCGACCCTGCAGAGCTGGGCACCAAGGCCCGTGGCAAGGTCGCCCGAATCCGCAAAAAGCCCGCAGCAAAAGGGCCTGACAGCCCGGCGGACACCCGAAGCGCTCCATGACACTGGGGTAGGGGTGCGCTACCATCGTTGTTTTAGGGCAACGCGAATCCACCCATGAAACAGCTCGCCACCGCGATTTTTCTCTGCGGCGTGGCCCTTGCGCTGCAATCCTGCGGCCAGCAAGACCCCTCTTCTGAGAACTCTGCCCAGGCGCCTGCCTCGGCACCGGCTGCCATGCCCCGTTCACCCGCACCACCCGGCGCGGCGGTGTTCTTTATTACGCCCATGAACGGTGCAACCGTGAGCTCGCCCGTCACCATTAAGTTCGGTGTCAGTGGCGCCAATATCATGGCCGCCGGCAATATGGCCCCGAATAGCGGCCACCATCATTTACTCGTGGACACCGAACTCGCTGACCCGTCCATGCCTGTGCCTAAAGATGCCCAGCATTTGCACTATGGCAAAGGGCAGACAGAAACTACCCTGGAGCTTGCACCCGGAACGCACAGCTTGCAGATGGTGCTGGGTGACGGCAATCACGTGCCCCATGATCCGCCGATCATGTCCGGCGTTATCAGTATTACGGTCGAGTAGCCGCGGCCCCCCCGGGTTTATGAGCCTTCCAGCCACAGGCATTAGCGGACTTGCCGTCTACGTTCCCCCTTATCGGGTAGATCTGCGCGCCTGGTGCAAATGGACCGGTGCGGACTGGGACAAGATTCGCCAGGTTGTCGGCACAGGCTTTCGCCTGGTTGGACCCGACCAGAGCATTTACACCATGGCAGCCAATGCCGTGCTCCGACTCATTCGCAATTACGATATAGACACCTCCCGCGTCCGCTACCTGGCCCTGGGGACGGAATCGAGCACAGACAATTCCGCCGGCGCCGTGATCATCAAGGGCATGGTGGATAGTGCCCTGGTGGCCGAAGGCCGCGCACCGCTATCACGTCACTGTGAAGTGCCGGAGTTCAAGCACGCCTGTCTGGGTGGCGTCTACGGCATCAAAAATGCCCTGCGCTTCCTGGCCACAGATGGCGAAGACTCACTGGCTATCGTCGTGAGCACGGACAAAGCGCTGTATTCCCGAGGCAGCAGTGGTGAACCCACCCAGGGCGCCGGTGCGGTGGCCGCATTACTGGAGCGGGACCCCAAAATAGGAATTCTCGACCCTTCGCAGTCAGGCACCGCGTCAGACTATCGAGGCGTGGATTTCCGCAAGCCTTTGATCAACCGAAACGGCACCGGTGCAAGTCCCGAGTTCGTCGACATCCCGGTATTCAACGGCAAGTACTCCACCGGTTGCTATGTCGATGAAATGCAGCGCGCACTGGAAGACATGTTCGGGCGCCGCGATTTCCGCGCCGTAGACTACCTGCGCTCCCTGCAGGCCGTGTTCATGCATCGGCCTTATCACCGGATGCCGGAAACCGGCTGGTCAATGGCCTATCTGTTCGCCCTGGCTCATGGCGACGAGAAGGATCTGGAAGAACTCTCCGGCTACTGTGAGGGCGCAGGCATTGACAGCGCAGAAGTTCTGGATGAACTGAGACGTCGTCCTCGAGTCATGGATTTTGCTGTCCGCGACCGCATTACCGAAGAGATTTTCCCGCTGTCCCTGCGGGTCATGCGCAGCTTCCGAAAAACGGAAACCTTTCGCGACGTCATCCAGCAACGCATGCAACTGGGTGCGCAAGCAATGTGCGAAATGGGCAACCTTTATACCGCTGCCCTGCCGGCCTGGCTCGCTGCCGGTCTGGCCGAAGGCGCCGCGAAGGGTGCAAAACTGGCCGGCGAAGAAGTTCTGCTGGTGGGTTATGGCAGCGGCGATGCTGCAGAAGTCATGCCCATGACTATGGTCGCCGGCTGGGAAAAGGCAGCCGTGCAGATCGACTTTGACGCGGCCCTGTCGCCCAGCATCGACCTGAGTTTCGAGCAGTACGTTGAACTTCGCGGGCAACGTCCCCAGCGCGGCTCCATCCCCTACGAGCCCAGCGCCGAGTTCGTCGTGGATCGCGTTGGCCAGGAATCTGCCGGGCCGTTCCAGGATGCCGGCATCGAGTACTACCGCTACGTGCAGTAAGCCGACGGTCTTCAGGCGTCGGCTGTCACCGCTAATCCCGCCAAAGTCTGCGCTTGTCCAGGCAACACATGAAAACCGGCCGAAGTCATGGCCTGCGTGAGCGCTGCCGCCGCGTCGGCTGACTCGCTGAGGGCGAAGCCCAGGTCCCCACCGCCCGCACCGGAGGATTTGTAGACGGCCCCGTGGGAGGCGGACAGGCCCGCCAGAATTTCATGCTCGGGTGTCCAGATGCCGATATCACCCTGCGCATCCAGCACTCGCAAAGCCTGCGCATAGCACTGCACAGCCACGATTATTTGACTGGCCACGCCAGCACGCCACGCGCCCGCCGCGTCACCGGCTGCTGTTACCAGCTGCGCCAGGCAGTCGGCAAACTTCTCTGGCTGCCGCCGGGCAAAGGCATCGAACTGCGCAATCAGAGCCGGCGTGGAAGCTGAACGACCCGTCCACACCGTCACCCGATGCAGGTCGCCAGGCCAGGCAAGAGAAGCAGGAGGCGCTCCTGCCCCTGCCATCAATAACAAGCCACCCTGCAAGGCAGTCAGCACATCAACACCGCTCCCCTGCCCGCCCTGAAAAGCCCGATGGGCATCCAGACAACAATCGCGCAGTTGGGCAGGCGACACCTCAATATCCAGCTCTGCCACCACGGCACCCACCAGGGCAACAACCAGGGCGGCACTGGAACCCAGGCCAAATTTCAACGCGGCACCGTCAGCATCCAAATGACGAAACGCCGAGGTATCCAGCTCCAGAATCAGGGGCTGAGTCTGCAGCGGTGTCGGCCAGCGACGCAGGCACTCGGCCAGCACGGCCGTCGGCAGGCGACCGGCCTGCCCCGGATCGCCGGCATGCCAGTGAACGCCGGCTCCCTGCCCGAGGCTATAGGGCCAGCTCTGGCCCGCCTGCGCATCGCGAAACTCGCCGGCAACCGCCCGACTGACGCGGGCCCGAGCCGGCCCGCCCATGGCCTGGGCGACGGCGGGCGCACCCCTGAGCACCGCATACTCGCCAGTCAGCAACAGCTTGCCGGGAGCCTGCCCTTCAACCATCGGTGGACAGCACTTGCGCGCCCTGGCCCAGGCCACCGGGAATCAGGCGCAGTACGCCGGGTACTGCTGCCAGGGCCTTGGCTACTGTCTCAGCCGCTGCGGGCAAACACACGGCCTTAAGTTGCGGCCCGGCATCGATGGTGAAAAAGACCGGGACGCCCCCGGCCCGCAATTCCTGCACCTTCTGCATACAAGCCAGGGTAACGGGTGACCAGTAAATCAGAGCCGGACGCGTGGTGAGCATGACTGCATGCATCTTCAGGCAGTTGTGTTCAGCCAATTCAGCCAGCCCGGTAAAGTCGCGCTTTGCGATGAACGCCTGAGCCTGGTTCAGGTCAGCTTCATGGCTGTCTACCCACGCCGGGTAATAAGGCGAAGTGTGCTGACTGTCCGTCATGCCGTCGCGCGAACTGACCGCTTTGCCCGTCTCCGAGGTGACGGCCACCACGACCTGAAGGGGCCAGTCTTCGGGCGCCTGCAGGCGGCTGCATTGGGTACCCGACGGCGTGTTGTTCAGCAGGACAAAACCACCGAACAAGGAACGGGGCGCCGAACCCGAACCGATACGGGCCACCTCTTCAAGCCGCGGATCCCCGGGATCCAGGCCCAGGGCGGCAGCTCCGGCAACGGCCAGCGCGGCATAGCCCGACGCTGACGATGCCAGTCCGGCGCCCGTAGGAAAGTCATTGGCGCTCTCGACCAGGGCCGAATCCTGGCTGCCCGCGAGGGCTCGCAAGGCATCCAGACAACTGATCAGGCGGGGCTGTTCAGCGGGCGCGGCAGCCCCATTCAGAATCAGCCGGTCTGCCTTAAGGCTGCTGTCGAAGGTCACCGTTGTGCGGGTGCGCAGCGCATCCAGGGTGATGGACAGGGAGCCAACAGCGGGCAAATTGCTCATTTGCTCGCGTTTGCCCCAATATTTGATCAGAGCAATATTCGGGTGGGCGACAGCGGTAGCGCTCGATTTCGGCATGGCGGACAGCAAACTTCACTAGCAGAGGCGGCATTATAAGGGGCCACCGCCCATTTCCGTTTGGTAGCCAGCCTCGATGCGACTATGCTTTGCGCCCCGTTGGGCAACAAATAAACGATGGACGGCACGAGCAAGACAGACGAATACCAG
Source organism: Gammaproteobacteria bacterium (assembly GCA_051008735.1). Taxonomy (GTDB): domain Bacteria; phylum Pseudomonadota; class Gammaproteobacteria; order Steroidobacterales; genus J054. The sequence goes on from JBPCXH010000031.1 coordinate 6,448, forward strand.
GCACGGATTGAGGCAGCGCTGAGCCGCTGGCTGCCGGCCATGGAAATTCCCCCGCACCGCCTGCACGAAGCCATGCGCTATTCCGTGCTGGGCGGTGGCAAGCGCATCCGGCCGCTGCTGGTCTATGCCGCCGGCGAGGCGCTGGGCACCGATCCCGCCTTGCTGGATGCCCCGGCCGTCGCCATCGAGCTAATGCACGCTTTCTCACTGGTTCACGATGATCTGCCGGCCATGGATAACGATGATCTGCGCCGCGGCCGGCCCACGACTCACAAGGCCTTTGATGAAGCCACTGCAATCCTGGCGGCCGATGCCCTGCAGCCCCTGGCCTTTAACGTTCTCTGCACGGATCCGGCCCTGGTGCCCTATCCGGACACCCAGGTTGCTCTGGTTCAAATCCTGGCCCAAGCCTGCGGCTCCGAGGGGATGACGGGCGGCCAGGCTATTGATCTGGCCTCTGAAGGCAATCGCCTGGAGGCCGCTGAACTGGAGCACATGTACCGGCTAAAAACGGGACGCCTGCTGCGCACGAGCATCATGTCAGCCGCCGCCTGCCCACCGCAGCCGGGTCTGGACGGCAGCCACGCGCTGGAACGCTTTTCCGATTACCTGGGCCTGGCCTTCCAGATTCGCGATGACATCCTGGACGTGGAAGGAGAAACAGCAGTCATTGGCAAGCAGCAGGGTGCGGATGAGGCCCGTTCCAAGGCCACCTATCCGGCCCTTTTCGGCATGGAGCAGGCCCGGGCACGGGTAGCCGAATTACTGGCTGCCGCCCTGCAAGAACTGGAGAGCTTCGGATCCCGGGCGGACTATCTGACCTACCTGGCCCGGCTCATTGTCGAGCGTGACCATTAACCGCTTCGCATCGGGGGCGTCGGCACGCACTCATGCGAGCCGGGCATGGACCCTCTAGAATAGCCATCAGGTTGTCGGCAGTAGCGCCATGTACACCAGTTTCTTCGGCCTGAACGAAAAGCCATTCTCCATTACGCCTGACCCGCGTTACCTCTTTATGAGCGAGCGTCATACAGAGGGGCTGGCGCACCTGCTCTATGGCGTAAATGAAAGCGGTGGCTTTATCCAGCTTACGGGCGAAGTGGGGACTGGCAAGACCACCCTGGTCCGCAGCCTGTTGCAACAGCTGCCCGAAGGTGCGGACGTCGCCCTGATTCTCAACCCACAGCTCTCACGCATCGAGTTCCTCAGCGCGATCTGCGAAGAACTGGGCGTGCCTCTGCCTGCCGCCCAGGACAGCGTAAAAGCACTGACCAATGCGCTGAACGCTTTTTTGCTGAGTAATCACGGCCGCGGCCGGCGAACGATTCTGATTGTCGATGAAGCACAAAATCTGCGGGTCGATGTGCTTGAGCAGGTGCGCCTGCTGACGAATCTGGAAACCGCCAAGCAAAAGTTGCTGCAAATTATTCTTATCGGCCAGGAAGAGCTGAGGGACTTGCTGTCGCGTAATGACATGCGGCAGTTGGCCCAACGTATTACCGGGCGCTATCACCTGGAGCCCCTGACCCGGGAAGAATCCACCGCCTACATCGATCACCGGCTGCGCGTCGCCGGTGCCGTGGGCGATATCTTTGGCACAGCCGCCAAGCGCGAGTTGTTCCGGCTATCCCACGGTGTACCCAGAGTCATCAACGTGATCGCAGATCGAGCCCTGCTCGGCGCCTTCACCCAGGAAAGTCGGGTCGTGACGCCAGCCCTGGTGCGCGGAGCGGCGGATGAAGTTTATGGTCGCGGCGGCGCGCGGCGCGGCCGCTGGCGGCGCTTTGGCTGGCCTCTGGCCGCAGCGCTTGTTCTGGCGATGGTGGGCGCTGCCTGGCTATTGATGCCGGCGCCAAAAAAGACGGATCCCGTGGCCGCCACAGCCAGTGAACCCACGGCGCCGCCGGCCAGGGCAAGCCTGCCGGCAATCGAGGATGAACTGATGCCCGCCGAGTCGGCCCCTGTGGTGGAGCTCAGTAACGACGAACTCATTGATGAGCCCCTGATCGCCCTGGGAGCAATGCTGACGGCAAATGCAGAGAACACCAGCACGGACCGGGCCTTCGACACCCTCTTTGGCCTGTGGAATACCGATTACGCCAAGGGCCCGCAGCAAGCCTGCAAGCAGGCAGAGAAATATCAGCTGTACTGCCTGTTTCAGCGCGGTTCCCTGTCCCAGGTCCGCAGCCTGGACCGCCCGGTGATTCTGACCCTGCGCGATGACAGCGGCACGCAGCACCAGGTCGTGCTTTCCGGTCTTGGCGAAAACTATGCGGTGTTAAACATCAAGGGTGAGCAGTTCCGCGTGGCCGTGGAGGAACTCGGCGATTACTGGTTCGGTGAATATCTGCTGCTGTGGCGACCGCAGATTGGCGTAGTGAAATCTTTCTTCCCGGGTATGCGTGATCCTGACGTGCGCTGGATCCGCAAAACCCTCGGCACTATTCAGGGTGAACCCGCCCTGCCTGTTGGTTCCGACATGTTTGATCAAGGCCTGGAAGAGCGCGTCAAAGACTACCAGCGAGAACGCCGGCTGACTGTCGATGGCCTGGTGGGTCATCAGACGCAGATCGTGATGAACACGGATCTGGGTGCACCGGATCGGCCGCGACTGGCCCGGGTCAACTAAGACATGTCTTTCATCCTCGATGCGCTGCGTAAAAGCGAGAACCAGCGTCAGCAACAGGCGACACCAGGCATCGCCGATGCGCGCTATCAACGGCCGTCCTCAAACAAAGGGAAATGGTTATTGGTGGTGGCTGCAGTCCTGGGATTGAACGCCATCCTGATTGCGGTCCTGCTACTGCGCGATACAAATGAACCGGACCCCGTGCGAGTGGTCCAGGAAAGCAACGTACCGCCAGCCCCCCAGGCGCCTGCCCGACGCCCGGCCCAGGTACCGGTGCTGCGCGATGACGTGCGCTCCCTGGCGGCGGAGATGGACATAGCCCGCCCGGCGCAGGCGCCGGCCGCAGCTGTCAGCCCTGCCCCGACACTCGCTGCACCGCCATCCACCCCGGCGCCAGCGCCCACCCCGGCAGCAACGGTGACCAGTGGGGTGACAGACGACGTACCCAGCATGCAGCAACTGGTGCTCGACGGACGCCTGGAGATGACGCCGTTGCGGCTGGACATGCATGTCTATGGCACGCAAAGCAGCGAACGTTTCGTGTTCATCAATATGACGAAGTACCGCCAGGGCGAAAGCCTGAAAGAAGGCCCGGTCGTCGATGAAATTACCTCCAACGGCGTGGTGTTGAGCTTCCGGGGCGAGCGTTTCTCCCTGGACCGCTGAGCCAGGCCTGATCTAGCCGACGACAGAGCCAATCAGGTCTGGGCCATCATGACTTGCGTTGTTCACCGCCCGACTGACCGGGTGCATTTCCAGTTTGGGTGCCTGCAACAACAGTTGCGCACTTGCCAGCTCGGTGCCATCTGCCTCCAGCCAGGCGGACAGGCTCTCGAAAGACAGCATCACCGGCATGCGCTGATGCACAGGCTGCATGAACTCGTTCGCCGCTGTCGTAATGATGGCGCAGGTCTGCAGGGGTTCCTCACCCCGCTCCCAGTGCTCCCAGATACCCGCCAGCAATAACGGGCGGTCATCAACCGCGCGAATATACCAGGGCTGCTTCGCCCCACTTTCACGGGGCTGCCACTCGTAGAAACCATTAGCCAGGATCACGCAGCGGCGCCGACGAAAGGCGGCGCGAAAAGAGGGTTTCTCAGCAATGGTTTCGGCCCGGGCATTAATCAAGCGATGGCCGATGGCGGGGTCTTTAGCCCACGAGGGCACCAGGCCCCAGCGCAACAGCGCCACTTCCCGGCCTGCATCGCCCGTATCTCTCAGTACGGCGATCGACTGTGACGGCGCAAGATTGTAGTGAGGCTCTAAGGCAGGAACCTGGGCCCCGGGGAACCAGGACCGGACTGCCTCAACGGGGGAAAAAAATGCGAAACGACCACACATGCCGGGCTTCAGTCGCGAATGCCGACTCCTCGCTCGATCAACACCAGACTCAGGGTAAATAACCCGCCCAGAAAGGCCAGAATAATCGCATACGCCAGACCAATGTTGATATCCGAAACGCCCAGCATGCCGTAACGAAACGCATTGACCATATAGAGAATCGGATTGAGCAGGGACAGCTTCTGCGCGAAGTCCGGCAGCAGGCTGACAGAATAAAACACACCACCCAGGTAGGTCAGCGGTGCCAGCACAAAGGACGGAATAATCGAAACATCGTCGAACTTGCTGGCAAAGATCGCATTGAGCAATCCTCCCAGGGAAAACACGGCCGATGTAAGTATCAGCACACTTAAGGTGATGAAAATATTGTTCACCGGCAACCGGGTAAAGAATAACGCGACGAGGCTAACGATTAGTCCGACCAGCAGGCCACGCACCATGCCCCCGATCACGTGCCCAAGCACAATGGTCCAGTTAGGCATGGGAGAAACCAGCATTTCCTCAAGGTGGCGGTTGTACTTGGCACTAAAGAAAGAAGACACGACGTTGCCATAGGAGTTGGTGATGACAGACATCATGATCAGCCCGGGCGCAATAAATTCCATGTAGTCGAAGCCTTCCATCTGACCAATGCGACGACCGATCAAGGTGCCGAATATCAGGAAGTACAAGGTCATGGTGATAGCCGGCGGCACGATGGTCTGCACCCAGATCCGGAGCACTCGTTGAACTTCTTTCAGACTCAGGGTCCAGAGACTGATCAACTGCGCTTCGAGATTCATAACGCCCGGGCCTGCTCAGGCAGCTCGTCGCCAGCTGCGTCACTACGCTCTGTGAGCCGGAAAAAAGCCTCTTCCAGCCGGTTAGCTTTGTTGCGCATACTCACGACGTGGATGCCCGCGGTGCTGAGCACGCGGAACAGACTATTAAGATCATGACTGGGCGTGATCTCAACCTCCAGCTCACGCTCACTGATCAGGCGCACATTGAAATCATCCAGTACGGGCAAGACCACCACCGGGTCACGCGTATTGAGCACGAACACTTCTTGATGGAGCTTCATTAACAAGGAAGTCATCCGGTCATGGGCAACAATGCGCCCATTGTCAATGATGGCCACGTGGCGACAAAGATTCTCCGCTTCTTCCAGATAGTGCGTCGTCAGAATAATGGTCGTGCCCTGCTCGTTGATCTCGCGCAGAAACTCCCACATGGAGCGCCGAATCTCGATATCGACACCGGCCGTGGGCTCATCCAGGATCAACAGCTTCGGCTGATGAACCAGAGCGCGCGCAATCATCAGGCGGCGCTTCATGCCACCGGACAGGTTGCGGGCAATTTCTGTCCGGCGATCCCATAGCTGTAGTTGCTCCAGGCACTCCTGCGCCCGACGGCGGGCCTCCCGCCGACCAATGCCGTAGAAGCCGGCCTGGTTCGTCACGATGTTGTCCAGCCGATCGTATTGATTCAGATTCAGTTCCTGGGGAACCACACCCAGGCAGGACTTGGCCCCGGCCAGATCGTGATCCAGGTTGTGACCGAACACCTCCACGTCCCCGGAGGTCTTGTTCACCAAAGACGTGACGATGCCGATCGCCGTGGTCTTGCCCGCGCCATTGGGACCGAGCAGAGCAAAGAACTCGCCTTTCTCAACGTGCAGGTTGATGCCGTCGAGGGCCCGGAAGCCATTGCTGTAGACCTTGACCAGGTTGTTAATGGACAGTGCGTGCATGACCGCCCATTTTGCCCGTTGATTGCCCCTCAGACCAAACCGGCGTTGACCTAACAAACAGTCCGCCGGGAAGCAGCTGGCCGTAACTGGGCAAGACCCAAAGGAATCAGATTCAGGCCTGGCAGTTCATCGGGCGGGGCGTCATTTCTCACAGCACGGAGCAATTCGGGCAGAAAAGGCGCCCTGAAAATCCGCCGAGCACGCAGCATGGCGCCGGCAACAGCACCGGCTGCCATAACTTGCCGCCCCGTCAACCGGGCCAAGGCGTGCACGCGAGCGGGATCCGGTCCCAGGCACAAGGAAGCAGCCACAGGCTGACGCCGGGCGAGCTGCCACAAATAAGTCAGCAAACCCGCTGCGAACAGGCTGACGTTTCGACTCCACTGGGGGTCAAGTCCCGCCGGCAGGGGCGCGGTCTCAGCGACGCCTGCATCCAGTCCCGGGGCATCTAAGCGAGCCATCAGCACCGGGGCACAGGCAACACGAGATAGCTCTGCCGGCGGCAGCGACTGCAGCGCAGCCGCGCTTGCTGAAGGCATCGCCAGCATGCCGAGGGCTTGGTCCCCGGCCCTGGGATCGGCGACCAGCTGCAGAAAGGCCAGGTTCAGGTCCCGGATTTCGGCGAAAAACTGCTTATCTGGCGGTTTGCACTGCATTGAATAACTCCTCGCGTGGATGGCGAGAGTTACTATATATGGGATTTTTCGACCATAAAAGGTAATTTTGGGCCAGTTTTGGGGTCCGGAAGCCATTTCCCAGTGAAGGGGGGACTTAGACGATGCGGGTGACTGACGACCGATATGCCGGAGAACTGGAGAAGTTTGATCTGGCCATGCGCATGATTGGCCATGAGGCCCGAACGGGGACCATCAGGGCCTGCACCGGTTTCACGGAAGACCGGGTTCGCAAGCTGGTAGCCAGCTATTTCCAGCACACAGGAAAATCACCGGTCCGGCGACGACGAGGAAAATCGCCGCGGCAGGTCGCACCCTTTGTCAGTAACGGGCAGCGCCAGGCGGAGGCAACCTTGCTGGCCGCGCTGTTTATTTACTGTCGGGTGACCCGGCTGCAGGCCGACGGTGCAATCACCCGCGGGGATGCGGCCTCGCGAGTTGAGGAGGGTCAGCGGGTCTGCCAGGCCTATGAGATGTACAAAAGCCTCCTAACCGCACCCGCGCTGTGTTTTGAGTGGACCTGGAACCTCTATCATGCGCTGGTGGTCAGTGGAGAAATCTATTTTGCCTGGTGCGCAGTCTGCGAGGCGCCGTACGTCCAGGACAGTTACGCCCTGGATTACGAGCGCTGTCCGGCCTGTGACCTGCGCGACAGGGGTCAAGCGGTTACCGTACCGGCATGAGTTCGTCGCCTGACATCACTTTTGCCGGCAGTGAGCTGGATCGTGCCACCGCCCTGCGTGATGATCCGAGCGCCCTGCAGGCGGCATTGCAATCGCCGACAGCGCGCTTTGTGCCGCTGTGGCGGGGCCAATGCCTGGTGAAGGACGATGCCGCCGGCTATTTCGTCGCGGAGCAACTCGCGCCGGGTGAGGTTGAGTCAGGTAAACACATCCTGCTGGGCCGACGCGACGGCTATGGTTTATTTGCCCTGAACCTGGACGCTGACCGGGAACCCGCTGTGCTGACAGGGCAACACTTTGCCGAGTTGCGCCACGTCATGGGTGAGCTGCCGGCCGGCGATGCGGCCTTGCTTGCCTATGCCCGTGCGATGCTCAACTGGCACGAGCGACACGCCCATTGCGGAGTTTGCGGGGCCCCAAACCAGAGCCAGTCGGGCGGCTTCGTCATGGCCTGCAGTCGGGAAGGCTGTGACCACAGGAGTTTTCCTCGCCTGGACCCGGCCGTGATTGTGCTGGTGCATGCCGGTGATACCTGTCTACTCGGCCGCCAGCCTGACTGGCCGGAGGATCGCTTCTCCACCATTGCCGGCTTCGTAGAGCCCGGCGAAGGCCTGGAGGATGCCGTGCGACGCGAAGTGCATGAAGAAACCAATGTTCGCGTCGGCGGCTGCGACTACTTTGCTTCACAACCGTGGCCCTTTCCCGCTGCTCTGATGATCGGCTTTCATGGCGAAGCGCAAAGCCGGGAGATTCAGCTCAATGATGGCGAACTCGCCGATGCACGCTGGATCACGCGGCAAGAAATTGCTGACCGGGCAATCACTCTGCCGCCCCGCACTTCGGTGGCCTTTCGACTCATCGAGTCCTGGTTTGATGAAGGCGACGTCACCCTGCGCGAACTGGGGATCGAGGGCCCGCCTCTTAATCTTCGCCGGTAACCGGCGGCAGGCAGCGCTGTAAAAAAGTCTGCACATCCTGCAGTTCATCGGGCGAGACGGAGTGCGCGAGAGGATAGGTGTGCCACTCGGCCTGACAGTCTGCTGCTGTCAGCTGCCGGTGGCTTGCCAGCCCGCGCTCGCTGGGAACGACGGGATCCAGCTGACCGTGGCCCTGGAACACGCGGGTTTTTTGGTTTGCCGGCGAGATTTCTGTCGCCAGACACTGCGGCAAGGGCAGGTAGCAGGACAAGCCGATGATCCCGGCCAGCCGCTCCGAATAGCGCAGGCCAGCGAACAGGGCCAAGGCGCCACCTTGAGAAAAGCCCCCGATCACCACCCGATGACTGGGAATCCCCGCCCGGGCCTGACTGGCGACCAAGGCGCCAATGTCTTCTGCGGCAGCCCGGATGCCGGGCTCGTCTTCCTGTCGCTCAGGCTCCAGGTCGGCCAGGTCGTACCAGGCCCGCATCCGCATGCCGGCATTCAGGGTCACGGGCCGGATCGGCGCATGGGGAAACAGAAAGCGCACCGGCTGCTCCGGACCCAGGGCCAGCATGGGCACGGCGGGCTCGAAATCATGCCCGTCGGCGCCCAGACCATGCAGCCAGATCACGGCGGCGTCCGGGGCCGGCCCGGTCTCAACTTCGATGACTTCCAAGGCTTGCATGCAGTCTCTCTGAATAAATGACGGAGCATCTTAGCCGGGCTGCCGTGATCGTTGACAGAGCCTGATGTTCTGATATTATGCGCATCCTTTTTTATTTATGCGCATTTATTGATGCCTATCGATGCCGCAGCCCGGAGCCAGCGCCAGCAGGCGATTCTGCAGATTATCGGCGAGCAGCCGGTGTCGCGGCAGTCGGAGCTGGTGCGCTTGCTGAAGTCGCAAGGCATACCGGCAACCCAGAGCAGCGTCAGCCGGGATCTTCGCCAGCTGGGTATCGCGAAGCTGGACCAGGGCTATGGTCAGGCTGACAGCGATGTGCAGCCGGCGAACCCGCCACCGCCCGGGGACTTTGTTCGCGAGGCGACAGCAGCCGGCGCGCACTTGCTGGTGATTCGCACAGCCGTCGGGGCGGCGGCCCGGGTTGCGGTGTATCTGGACCGGACGGGCTGGCCCGAGATAGTCGGCACCCTGTCCGGCGATGACACGATTTTTGTAGCGACAGACAGTGCAGCAGGCCAGCGACGGCTGCAGGCAAAACTGAAAGCAGACTTTGAACTCTAGATTTTCGGAACCACAGATGAGCAAAGACAACACCGACAACTCGCCGATCGTGCTGGCCTTCTCAGGCGGCCTGGATACCTCGTTCTGCGTGCCCTGGCTGAAGGAGACCTACGGTCGCCCTGTCGTCACCGTCACAATCAATACCGGCGGCCTGGACGCCGCCGGCGAAGCTGAACTTGAAGCTCGGGCCCTGAAACTGGGTGCCACTGAGCATGTGCTGGTGGAAGCGCGGCCGCGATTTTTTAACCAGGTACTGCGTTACCTGATTGCCGGCAACGTTCGGCGTGGCAATCTTTACCCCCTGTGCGTGGGCGCCGAGCGCGGCATCCAGGCAACCTTGATGGCCGAGGTTGCAGCACAACGGGGCAGCACAACCGTCGCCCACGGCTGCACCGCGGCCGGCAATGACCAGGTGCGTTTCGAAATTGCGCTCAGGACAATTAATCCTGGCCTGGAAGTTCTGGCACCCGTGCGCGACAACGCCTTCCAGCGAGCTGCCCAGGTCAGTTTCCTGGAAGAGCGCAATCTGCCTGTGCCCAGCAAGGCATCTGCCTACTCCATTAATCGCGGCCTTTGGGGCGTGACCATCGGTGGTACCGAAACGCTGGATTCGCGGGACAGTATTCCTGAGAGCGCCTGGGTGCTGTCTCCTGGCGCCCTGGAAAAAAATCGCGATGCGGAAGCTTTAGTCCTCGGTTTTGAGCAAGGCATCCCCGTCAGCCTGAACGGTCAGGTGCTGGAGCCGGTAGAACTGATCGAAGCGCTGGAATCCATGGCCGCACCCTTTGGCATCGGCCGGGGTATTCACCTGGGCGATACGGTGCTGGGGACCAAAGGTCGGGTCGCCTTCGAAGCACCGGCCGCGGAGATTCTGCTCACGGCGCATCGCGAACTGGAGAAACTCGTGCTCAGCGGTCTGCAGCAGCGGATCAAGGACACTGTGGCAGCCAGTTACGGCGACTTTGTTCATGAGGGTAAACAGCTCGACCCCGCGTGCCGGGACATAGAAGCTCTGCTCAGTTCTTCCCAGGCTCGGGTCACCGGTCAAGTGAAGCTGCGACTGCAGCCAGGCAGTATTTTCGTCGAGGGCGTTGAATCGGCTCACTCGCTGATGGCAGCAACCAAAGGCAAATACGGAGAAGCCGCCGGGGAATGGACTGCGCAGGACGCACTCGGTTATTCAAAAATTCTGGCGCTGACGGGAATCCTGCAAACCCGGGCAGCAGGCGAACAAGCATGAAAACTATTATTGCCGACAAGATTGCATCCGTGGCCCAGGACCTGCCCCTGAAGCGGGAACTGCGGGTTTCACCGGAGATCCCCTGCGAAGAAGGCGTGCTGATTGCCGCCGAGATTCTGAGCAGCAAATCCAGCTACAACATGCTGGAACTGACGAGTGGCCGCATGGCCAAGTTGCGGCCGGGCGACATCATCGTGGGCGCTTTGGGCCAGCGTAAGGCCCTGTTCGGTTATTCCGGCCACGTGCCCACCAGCCTCACGCCGGGCGACACCGTGCAGGTCCTGAATATGGGCGGTGTGCTGGGTGTCTGCGATTCAATCAACGCAAATTTTGGTGCGCCTTTCGATGCCAAGGTCCTGGGCGCGGTACAGGATTTCCCCTACCTGGGTGAACGCATCGGCGTCACGGCCCGGGTTGGCAAAACTGCTCTGGACAAGACCGCCAGCACCCAGACCGGCAATGTCCCGGTGGTTGCCATTGCCGGCACCTGCATGAACGCCGGCAAGACTGCAGCGGCGGCAGCGCTGATCAGCCGGCTGCGGCACCTGGGCTACACAGTGGATGCCTTTAAGGCCACCGGTGTCGCCCTGCGTCGCGATATCCTGGCCATGGAAGATGCCGGTGCGCGGAATACATCGATCTTCACCGACTACGGCGTGGTAAGCACCACGGCAGACAACGGCCCGGCCGTGACCCGCATGATGCTTAACGAACTGGCCGCTGAGGCACCTGATGTAATCGTCTATGAATTGGGCGACGGCATACTGGGCGCTTACGGCGTGGAAGCCATTCTGCAGGATTCAGGTATCCGCGATGCTCTTAGCTGCCTGGTGCTATGCGCCAATGACCCGGTCGCTGCCTGGGGTGGTGTGCGGCTGTTGCGAGAAGAATTCAACCTGGAACCTGACATTGTCACGGGCCCGGCGACGGATAACGTCGTCGGCCGGGAAATAATCCATGACCGGCTTAAAGTCATGGCCATCAATGCCATAACAGACGGCAGCGAGCTGGGTGATACCGTCGCTGCCGGCCTGAAGCTGCCGGGCAGCAACGAGTCCGCGTCGTGAACCTGATCCCCACCTTCGTCCTGGGTGGCACCGGTTATGTAGCCGGCGAACTGCTGCGCCTGATTGCCCAGCATCCCCAGCTGGAATTAGCCGGTGTGTTGTCGGAAAGCCGGGCGGGCGCACAGATAAATGACGTCTTTCCCCAGCTTCAAAATACCTTTGGCACCCAGACTTTCAGCACTCGCGAGCAGTTGTTCGATCAGTTACCCGCAGGACCCGTGGCCCTGTTTTCCGCAGCACCTCATGGGGCAAGTGCCGACGTGGTTGCCCAGTTTCTGGCCAAGGGTGCTGAGCGGGGATCGCAGCTGACAGTCGTGGATGTGTCCGCAGACTTCAGGTATTCAAGCGCAGCAGCCTACGAAGCCGTTTACGGCCAGCCTCACGGCGCACCGCACTTACTCAAGCAGTTCGCCTGTGCTGTCCCCGAACATCTGGCTGCCACTGACAAGCCACATATCGGGCACCCCGGTTGCTTTGCGACAGCCTTGCTGATGGCCACCGTACCCCTGACGAAGCTGGGACTCATCGACGGCGGGCTGCACGCGGTCGGCATCACCGGCAGCACAGGTTCCGGGCGTTCGCCGTCGGCAGGTACGCATCATCCTGAACGCCACGGCAACCTCTATGCGTACAAGCCCCTGGAACATCGGCACGCACCGGAAGTCGTGGGTGTCTGCGAATCCCTGACAGGCACGCGGCCCAGCCTGCACTTTATTCCGCACTCCGGCCCTTTCGCGCGCGGCATTCATGTCACGATTCAGGCCCGGTTGAAAGATTCCCTGCACACGGATGATCTGCGCAGTGCGCTGGCGAAGTTTTATGCTGACCAGCCCTTCGTGCAGGTGCGCGATGGCACACCACGAATTAAAGACGTGGCGGGGAGCAACGCCTGCCACCTGGGCGTGGCCACGGATGCGGACAGCCTCGCGGTATTCGTGGTGATCGACAACCTGGTCAAGGGGGCTGCGGGCGGCGCGGTGCAGTGGATGAACCGGCAACTGGGCATCCCGGAAACAACCGGGTTACAGAGTCCGGCCCTGGCATGGATCTAAGCTCATGAATCAATTTACAGAGACGGCCCAGGCACAGGAAGCCCGGCACCTGTTGCAGGTATACGGACAGTTGCCAATCGAACCCACGGCGGCGAAAGGTGTTTATCTCCAATGCGGTGAACAGCAATATCTGGATCTATACGGCGGTCATGCGGTGGCCGCTTTGGGCTATAGCCATCCGGAATTATTAGCCGCCTTGCAGACGCAGGCTGCCACGCTGTTTTTTCAAAGCAACGCCGTCGCCCTCCCCGTTCGGGCACAGGCTGCCGATGCGCTGATTGATATAGCGCCGGGAAATCTTGACAGAGTATTTTTTGCCAACAGTGGCGCCGAGGCCAATGAGAACGCGTTACGCATTGCCTGCAAACTGACGGGCAGACGCAGGGTTGCCGCCATTGAGAAAGGCTTCCATGGACGAACCGCCGGAGCCGGCGCCGTCACCTGGGGAGCCGCGGACCGCTGGTACGGTTTTCCCGCCACACCTTTCGATGTGGATTTCATTTCGCGGGATGATGTCGGTGCCGTTGCCGGGGGCATTACGCAAGAAACAGCAGCTGTCATTGTGGAACTGGTGCAGGGAGTTGCCGGGGCCTACGATCTGGCTCCCGATTTTGTCGCCGCTATTGCTGCCCGCTGCGAGGCAACGGGCACCTTGCTGATCGTGGATGAAGTGCAATCGGGCATCGGCCGTTGCGGCGCTCCCTTCGCGGCCGACCTCTATGGCATCGCCCCGGACCTGCTAACCACCGCCAAGTCTCTGGGTGGCGGATTCCCCTGCTCCGCCTTGCTGCTCACGGGCGACGTCGCGGCGGCGGTCGGGCCCGGTGACCTGGGAACAACTTTTGGTGGCGGCCCGCTGGCCTGCGCCCTGATCAGCACGGTAATCGAAGTCATCAAGCGGGATGACCTGATGACCCGCGCCACTGCACTGCATGCACAGCTGGCGGAGGCTCTGCCCGTCGGACCGGCCCTTGCCTTGCAGGGCAAAGGCCTGCTGGCAGGTGTGCGCTGCTCGCGACCGGCCCGTGAAGTCCAGGCAGAACTGCTGGCGGCCGGCATCCTGGTCGGTTCCAGCGCCGATCCGCAGGTGATTCGCCTGCTGCCGCCGCTGGTGCTTGAGCCCGCACATATAGAACAACTGATAGCGGCCCTGGCCACGCTGCCGGAGGCCTGAAGGAAAAGTCGATGAAAGAATTTTATGACCTGGGTGATTTTTCACCGGAACAAATAGACGCACTGGTCAGTCTGGCCGGTCGGCTGCAGCACAATCCTGAGCCCAGGGCGCTGGAAGGCAAGGTTCTGTCCCTGCTTTTTCTCAGTCCGTCACTGCGGACCCTGGCCTCGTTTCAGGCTGCCATGGTCCGATTGGGCGGCGGTTCCTTTGTGATTTCGCCCGATATGTCGATTCACGGCCTGGAAACACGGCCGGGCATCGTGATGGATGGCATGGCTGCCGAACACATTCGCGAGGCCGTGCCGGTGATCGCTGCCTATGGAGATGCCATAGGGATTCGCGCCTTTGCCGAAAGACGGAATCTTGATCACGATCTGGCCGACCTTGAGTACAAAGCGATGAGCAAGCTGGTGAGTACACCAGTGATCAATATGGAATCGGCTATTGGCCATCCTTGTCAGAGCCTTGCTGACTGGAAAACCCTTAACGACCTTGATGTGCCTAAGCAGGGTGGTCGCTTCGTCCTGTCCTGGGCCTATCATCCCCGCGCCCTGCCCCTGGCCGTGCCCTCAGCAACGCTGCAGATGGCCGCCATGCGGGGTATGGACGTCACGGTGCTGCGGCCGGAAGGTTTTGAATTACCACCGACAATCATGGATCGGGCCACCCAGGCTGCCGCGACCAGCGGCGGCTCAGTGCGCGAGACTGATAATCGGGCTGAAGCACTGGAAGGCGCACATATTATTTACGCCAAATCCTGGTCATCAACCCGGCACTACGGCGACAAGCTCAAGGATACCGAACTGCGCCAGCCGCTGGTTGACTGGTGCGTCGATGAACCCTGGTTCGAAACCGCCGAACAGGACTGTCGCTTCATGCACTGTCTGCCCGTGAGACGGGGTGTGGTTGTCAGTGATCGGGTACTGGATGGCCCACGCAGCGTTGTCATCCAGGAAGCGCAGAACAGAATGTATGCACAGATGGCAGTCTTGCATGCCATGCTCGGCAATGGAGGGCTGTGATGCAAAGTCAGAATAATCGCGACATTGTCGTGGCAGCACTCAAGCATGCCGCGCCTTACGTTCGCATGTACAAAGGCAAGGTTTTTGTGCTCAAAGCCGGCGGCGAAATTTTCGCCAAGCCGGAAAGCACTCGTGCCCTGGTGGAACAGATGGCCATCCTGCATCAGGTTGGCATCCGCATCGTGCTGGTCCACGGCGGCGGACCGCAGTCCACCCAGCTGGCCGAAGCCCTGGGTATGCCAACGCAGTTCATTGAGGGTCGCCGGGTCACGGACGAAAGCGCCCTGGACGTGGCGACTATGGTTTTGAACGGGCAGATCAACACGCGCATCCTGGCAGCCTGCCGGGATGTGGGTTTGCCCGCTGTCGGCATCAGCGGCGTCGATGCCGGCCTGATCCGGGCGCACAAACGTCCGCCGGTGAAAATGAATGGCAAGGATTCGAAAGCCGTGGACTACGGTTTCGTCGGCGATATTGATTCGGTGGACGCGGGAATCCTCCGCACCCAGCTGGATAGCGGCCTGGTGCCCGTGGTCAGCCCCCTGTCTTCAGATCAGTCGGGCACCTTGCTGAACATTAATGCCGATACGGTAGCCGCCGCGCTGGCCAGCGAGCTGAATGCAGAAAAGCTGATTCTCACCACCGGTGCATCGGGGATACTGGAAGATCGTACTGATCCCAACACCGTGATGTCGTATCTGGACCTGGCCGGCTTGCGCAAACTGCGCGAAGCGGGCTCCCTGGCGGACGGAATGCTGCCCAAGGCGGCGGCCATCGAAGCCGCGATCAAAGGGGGTGTGGCCCGGGTGCACATCATTTCCTACAAGCTGGCAGACAGCCTCTTGCTGGAAGTTTTTACCAACGAAGGCACGGGCACCCTGGTGGTGGCCAACGTCAACACGCTGTCGCCTGCCGAACAGGCGCCGGGCAACTAGCGTCGGAGAAAACAGCATGAGCAGGCTCTGGGACAAAGGTGAACCGCTGGATGACAGAATCCTGCGCTATACCGCGGGTGAAGATCACTGGCTGGACGAACGGCTGGTGACCTACGACGTGCGAGCTTCAATCGCTCACGCCACCATGCTGCACGAACAACGGCTGCTGTCCGCGGACGACCTCAATGACATCGTCAACGGGCTGGATGAACTGGAGCAGGAGCATGCCGCCGGCGACTGGGAAATCAGCCTGGCCGATGAAGACGTGCACACAGCGCTGGAACATCGTCTGACCAAGCGGATCGGTGAAGCGGGCAAACGCATTCACCTGGGCCGGTCGCGAAACGACCAGGTGCTGGCCGCGCTGCGACTGTACTTGCTGGATGCGGCTGACAATCTGGAGAGCGGCGCCTTGGCTGTGGCCGATGCCCTGGATGAATTGGCCGGCCGGGAAGGCGACACGGAATTGCCCGGTTACACCCACATGCAGCAGGCAATGCCCAGCTCCGTATCACTCTGGTCAGCAGGCTTCGCCGCTGAAATTCGTGACGACGCCGACGCCATTGCGGCGAGCCGGCGCAGGATCTCAAAGAACCCGCTGGGCAGCGCGGCCGGCTACGGCGCGCCTGGTTTACCCATTGACCGGGAACAAACCCGCGACGCACTGGGTTTCGACAGCGTGCACGAGCCCGTCACTGCCGTGCAGATTTCCCGCGGCAAAGCGGAAGCCGGACTGGTCTTTGAACTCTGCGTACTGACCCAGGACCTGGGACGACTCGCGGCTGACCTGCTCATGTTCTACACACAGGAATTTGCTTACGTGGACTTGCCGGATTCCATGACCACCGGCTCGTCCATCATGCCGCAGAAGCGCAATCCTGATGTGCTGGAACTGGTGCGGGGAGCAACGGGCACCCTGCAAGGTTGCCTGGTGGAGATTCTCGGCATCACGGCCAAATTGGGTTCGGGTTATCAGCGCGATACGCAACGGCTCA
Source organism: Gammaproteobacteria bacterium (assembly GCA_051008735.1). Classification (GTDB taxonomy): domain Bacteria; phylum Pseudomonadota; class Gammaproteobacteria; order Steroidobacterales; genus J054. The sequence goes on from JBPCXH010000031.1 coordinate 23,158, forward strand.
AAGCACCGCTGTTTCGGGCTGTGGACCTGACGGTGGATTCCTGCGCCATCATGGAACACCTGCTGGGCGGGGTCGGTTTCATCGCGGAAAATATCCTGCTTGATCCGGGCATTCACGCCGCGGGCCGGGCCAATCGGCTGGTACTGGAGGAAGGGCTCAGCTTTCGCGACGCCTACCGCCGGGTGGCCGAGGAACTGGCCGGAGAGAATGAGTGATCCGGGCGGCTGTTGTCCTGTTTTTCCTGAGCCTTAACGCCTGCGGACTGAAGGGCGACCTGTTCCTGCCACCGGAACCTGAGCCTATTCAGCAGCCCCCCTCCCAGGAAGTGAATCCCCCGGCGGAAATCGAAGGCGAGGATGAAGTCCGCGAGGCCGAGCCGGCAGCCCCGTGAGCAGCAAACCGCAACTGGTACTGGTTGATGGCTCCAGTTATCTCTACCGCGCCTTCCATGCCTTACCCGAACTAAGCAACTCGGCCGGGGAACCCACCGGTGCGGTGCATGGCGTGCTCAACATGCTCAACAAGCTGCAGCGAGACATACCAGCCACTCACCTGGCCGTGATCTTCGACGCCCCCGGCAAAACCTTCAGGGATGAGATTTTTGCGGAATACAAAGCCAACCGTCCGCCCATGCCAGATGACCTGCGCGCCCAGGTAGAGCCGTTGCTGGCCGCCGTAAAAGCCGCCGGCTTACCGCTGCTGCAGATCAGCGGGGTGGAGGCCGATGACGTCATCGGCACCCTGACGACTCGCGCCCTGTCCAGTGACATGTCAGTGACCATTGTTACCGGCGACAAAGACATGGCCCAGCTGGTAACAAGCGGCGTTGAATTACTCGACACCATGCCGCGCGGCCCGAGTCGCGAACCGCGGCGCACGGACAGTGACGGCGTTGTAGAACGCTTTGGCGTCCGCGCCGATCAGATTATCGATTACCTCGCCCTGGTCGGCGACAGTTCAGACAATATTCCCGGTGTACCCAAAGTCGGCGCGAAGACTGCCGTGGCCCTGTTGGAGCACTATGAGCACGTGGCTGACCTGCTGGCCGACCTGGAGGGCATCGCAGCCTTGCCCCTGCGCGGTGCCAAAGGTCTGGCCGACCGTCTTGCCGAACACCAGGACACACTGAAAATGTCCCTGGACCTGGCCACCATTCGTTGCGACCTGGAACTCGATATAGACCCGCAAACCTTGCGGCCTGGCGAGCCCGATGTGCCGGCCCTGCGACAACTCTACACGCAGCTGGAGTTGCGCCGGCTGCTCGAAGCCCTGCCCGACGAAACGGCGGCGGCTGTTTCTTCCCCTGCCCAGCAGCAAACCACTGACTATGTCGTGCTTCAGGATCAAGCCACGCTGGATCAATGGCTGGCCAAAATTCAGGCCAGCAATCCGGTGGCCTTCGATACTGAGACGAACAGTCTGGACTACATGCAGGCATCCATTGTCGGTGTATCGCTTGCCGTTGCGCCCGGCGAGGCTGCCTACATCCCCCTGGCCCATACCGGTCCCGATCAACCCCTGCAGCTGAATCGTGAAGCGGTACTCGAACAACTGCGGCCCTGGCTGGAAGATCCGGCCCGCGAAAAAGTGGGGCATCACCTCAAGTACGACGCGCACGTGCTGCGCAATCACGGCATCGAACTGGCCGGTCTGGCCTGGGACACCATGTTGGAGTCCTACATCCTGAATAGCGGCAGCAACCGCCATGACATGGATTCCGTGGCACGTGCCTACCTCGGCGTGGAAACAATTCGCTACGAAGAGGTGGCAGGCAAAGGCGCCAAGCAAATCACTTTCGATCAGGTCGCCCTGGAACAGGCTGCACCCTATGCAGCCGAGGATGCCGACATCACTTTGCAGCTGCATCAGGCAATCTGGCCGCAGCTGGAACAGACAGGCCAGCTCGCCCGCGTGTACACGGATATCGAGCGGCCCGTGGTGCCGGTGCTGCTGGCAATGGAACACCATGGCGTGCTGGTGGATCGCCAGCTACTGGCCGACCTGAGCCATGAAATGAACGAGCAGATGACAACGCTCGAACAGCAGGCGCACGATCTGGCGGGCCGGCCCTTCAACCTGGGCTCACCCAAACAGCTCCAGGAAATTCTCTATAACGAGATGGACCTGCCGGTCCTGCGCAAGACACCCAAAGGCCAGCCGTCCACGGCCGAAGACGTGCTGGCTGAACTGAGCGAAGAACATGAATTGCCGGCGGTCATTCTCGACTTCCGTGGCCTGAGCAAACTGAAGTCCACTTACACGGACAAGCTGCCGACACAGATCAATCCCGCCACCGGACGCATTCATACTTCCTATCATCAGGCGGTAGCGTCCACGGGACGCCTGTCCTCATCTGATCCGAATCTGCAGAACATCCCCATTCGTCGGGCTGAAGGCCGACGCATCCGGCAAGCCTTCGTGCCGCCCAAGGGCTGCCAATTACTGGCCGCTGACTACTCGCAGATCGAGTTGCGGATCATGGCCCATATATCCGGCGATCCGGGCCTGCTGAAAGCCTTCGCAGCTGATCAGGATATTCACCAGGCCACAGCTGCCGAAGTCTTCGGGGTAGAACCCTCGCAAGTCAGCACGGAACAGCGCCGCCGGGCGAAGGCCATCAACTTTGGCCTGATCTATGGCATGTCCGCTTTTGGTCTGGCCAGACAGCTGGGCATTGGCCGGGCTGAAGCCCAGGGTTACGTCGACCTGTATTTCGAACGCTATCCCGGCGTCAAGGCATATATGGATGAGACACGCGCCCGTGCCGGCGAGTTGGGCTATGTGGAAACGGTCTTTGGTCGACGCCTGTACCTGCCCGAGATCAACGCACGTCAGGCACCCCGGCGACAGGCAGCCGAGCGTGCCGCTATTAATGCCCCCATGCAGGGCACGGCAGCTGACATCATCAAGCTTGCTATGGTCGCCGTCGCCGACTGGCTGGCTGAGACCGACAACGGCAGCACCCTGATCATGCAGGTGCACGATGAACTGGTGCTGGAGGTGCCCGACAAGGTGCTGGATGAAACGCGCAAACGCGTCTGCGAACTGATGACGGGCGCCGCAAAACTGCAGGTGCCTTTGAAGGTCGATGCCGGCAGCGGCGCGAACTGGGACGAAGCCCACTAGGCCGAAGCGGCCCAATGTCGCAAAGCAGTAAAACCGCGCGTCCAGGCGGGGAACTTTAGACCCGTTCCAACTTCTAACTTTACAAGCGCTTAAGCGCCTCCCGCCGACCTCCCTGGGCGGGTAATAAGCCGGTCATTACCCCAAACCGGTTGTCTTGGCCTCGGGCGCCCCCCTGTACTCCTCGCCCGAGGCCTTTTTTTCTTCTCCCAGCAGCAATTCGGCGAGCCGCTCACGAGCGGCCTCCAGGCCGGTCTCTTTGGTGGCGGAAAACAGCTGCACGGTGGCCACCCCGTCGAGTTCTTTGCGCACCTGCGCCAGGGCTTTGCCGGCCGGCTCACGCTTCAGCTTGTCAGCCTTGGTTAACAGAACATGCGCCGGCCTGCCAATTGCCTGACACCAGTCCAGCATCTGCCAGTCGAAATCCCCCAGCAGGCGGCGCGAGTCCACCACGAGCATCACCCCGACCAGGGACTCACGGTTCTCAAAATAGTCCACCAGCAGTGCCCGCCAGTGTTTCTGCATCGCTTTGGTGACGCGGGCATAGCCGTAGCCAGGCAGATCAACCAGCCGGCGCTCGGCACCCAGGTCGAAGAAATTGATCAGTTGCGTCCGACCGGGCTGTTTGCTGGTCTTGGCGAAGCCCCGTCGATTCACGATCCGGTTAATGGCACTGGATTTGCCGGCATTGGAACGACCGGCAAAAGCCACCTCACAACCCGTATCCGGGACAAACTGGGCCGGGCGGAAGGCGCTGGTCAGGAACCGGGCTTCAGGATACTGGGACATGAGACTCCGGGTGCCGTTGGCATCGGCCCCACACCGTTGGTGTAGAATGCGCGCCTTTCCAAAGTCTAGCATGCACCCGACAGGGTGCTTATTCATCTTATGCAGAGTTTCAGCTTGTCCCGAATCACCCCCGTGTCCCGCCTGCTAACCGCCCTGGCGCTGCTGTGCGTGGTCAACCTGGCCGCGGCTGAAGGCTCCGTCGAAGCCGGGCAGCAAAAGGCCGCGACCTGCGCCGCCTGCCACGGCCCGGACGGCAACAGCCTGAATCCGGAATGGCCGAGCCTTGCCGGCCAGAACGCCCGCTACCTGGAGGAAGCCCTGAAGTCCTTCCGCCCGGGTGGCTCACGAGACAATGTACTCATGCTGGGCCAGGTGGCCGCCTTATCAGATCAGGATATGGCCGACCTGGCAGCTTTCTATGCCTCCCAGACACGCGCGCCGCGGACCGCCGATCCGGCTCTGATCACCGCCGGTGAGCGACTGTATCGAGGGGGCAACAAAGACCGCGGCATCGCAGCCTGTATCGCCTGCCATGGCCCGCAAGGCGTGGGTAATCCCCAGGCTGCCTACCCGGCCCTGGCCGGCCAGCACGCGACGTATACCGCGGCGCAGTTGCGGGCCTACGCCAGTC
>JBPCXH010000032.1:0-3695 GCA_051008735.1 Gammaproteobacteria bacterium
CCAGTTTGGCGCTGCATCGCGCCCAGAATGCGGCCGGTGTTTCCATAAGCTGGGAATTGATTTGCAGGCTGCCCGAAAGCACCTGTAGAGTCGTTTAAAATAATCGCGCAAGCAGACGTGCACTAAATAAGGCCGCTGCATGCAAAAGCGGATTCACTCCCGACATCAGGCTGCTGCTGCCGGGCATCATGTTAGCCAGATCGTAATGATACGAACAAGCCAGATTAAAACAGCCTTCCTGCTCGCCGCAGGCTTGCTGCTGTCCGGCTGTTCCGCAAGCATTGACGTACAAACTACTTTCCCTGAACCACTCGTCGATGCCCTGCCACTCACGGCAGGTGTCTATTACACCAGCGAACTCACGGACTACACCTACAACGAAGAATTGCCGATGGACAACATCGACTGGACCTTCAGTATAGGCGCGGCCAATCAATTGCTCTTCGATAGCATTTTCAGGGAAACCTTCAGCACGCTCATCGCCGTCGACGGGCCGACGGCAAATGGTGTGGATGTCATTCTTGAACCGGCGATCCAGGCCCTTGAATTCTCACTGCCGCGTCAGTCACGCAATAATCAATACGCGGTCTGGATTCGTTACTCCATTAATGTTTACAGCCCGGATGGCAAACTGCGATCAACAGTGCCCGTGCCCGGCTACGGCGAGGTGGACTCGCGACGTTTGAAAGGCAAGGAATCCATGCGAAAGGCTACCGTCGGAGCCATGCGCGATGCCGCCAGCATCATTATTGAATCCCTGACCAAAGACACAGCCCTGCGGCGCGCCGTGATGGGCCACAATAGCCCGGTAGAAGACACTCAGGCGGCAGACATGACCGAAGCCGAGGCAATCGAAATAGAAGCGTTAGAATCGAGCCCTGAACAACTGCCCGAGAATCCGGCTATTGCCGGTGAGGAGTTCATCAGTGAGACCTGATTTCAGTCTGTCGAACATGCGGATACGCCTCTGCCTGACGTTCAGCTTGTGCCTGCTGGCAACAGGCTGCATGACGACACGAGTCGAAGGTCTCAAAAACGCGTCGACCGGTATTGGTGAAGGCCAATCCATCGTGATTGTCGAAGCCAGCTATCACTCCGGTAATCAGACCGAAGATAAATTTGTCGACTGCGTAACCCGTGAAGTTCAAAAAGGCAGCGCCAAGCTCGCGGTATTCCCTGATCAGGCCTTCGCCGATGCCCTGTTCCCGTGGTTCGAGCCCCGCACCATGCCCCAGGGACCGAACGCCTTGCCAGAATTGATGGCCAAGCCAGGGGTTGCCGCCCGTATTCGGGAAAGCGGGGTACGCTACATCGTCTGGATCAACGGTAATACCGAACGAACCTCGGGAGGCGGCAGCCTCTCCTGCGCCGTGGGTCCGGGCGGCGGCGGCTGTTACGGCCTGGCCTGGTGGGAGAATGACTCAAGCTATGAAGCCTCCATCTGGGACATTGAGGATGGTGAGTCCGCGGGAGCGGTCAGCGCTGCCGTCCGTGGCACGTCCATGATCCCGGCACTGGTCGTGCCCGTGCCTTTGATCGCACGCACCCAGTCTGCCGCTTGCAAAGGGCTGGCCAAAGAATTGCGAAACTTTATCAACGAAGGTTCGACCTGAACCCTGCTAGCCGACCAAGTTCTTGCGCTCGCGATTGCTGACACACCGACTTTGGTGGCTGCTGATCTGGCCAGCCTTTGCTCCGGCTGAACCGGAAACACTGGTGTACCCGCTGCTGTTCGGCGCGGAGATAAAGGCCGGCCAACAGCGGGTTCAGACCTTCATTCAAGTCAAACAAAGCACTGCCCTGCTCCAGGAAGTGCGGCTGCGCGCCCCGACCAAGAACTTTGGAAACTTTGCCGGCGACGGCGAGATCCTCCGCAAAGGGGACCAGCTTATCTGGCGTCCACCAGCAACCGGGGGCGAACTGCGTTATCGCAGCAACCTGCGCCAGCGGCGCGATGGGGGCTCATATGATGCCCTCGTTGAACGGAACTGGGCGCTGTTCCGCCTGGATGACTTGTTCCCACCGGCGGGGATTAGCCAGGCAGATGGCAGCCAATCCCGCAGCCGGCTGCAACTGACGGTGCCCGAGGGCTGGCAAGCGGTGACCCGCTATCCCGCCGGCAAGGGCGGCATAGCCCGGGTGAATAATCCCGCACGCAAGTTTGACCGGCCCACGGGATGGAGCGTGGCCGGCCGCCTGGGCATCAGGCGTGACAAAATTGACGGGCTGCAGGTGACCGTGGCCGGCCCCATCAGTCAGGGCATCCAGCGCGTCAGCATGCTGGCCCTGATGCGCTGGACCCTTCCGGAACTGCTGGATATCGTGCCCGAGCCGCCCGCGAATCTGCTGGTCGTGTCTGCCGGAGAGCCCATGTGGCGAGGGGGACTGTCGGGGCCAGACTCCCTGTACCTGCACGCTGACTTGCCCCTGCTAAGCGAGGACGGAACCAGCACCTTGTTGCATGAAAGCGTGCATGCCCTGCTGCCGGTCCCGACGGTGAGAGAGCACGACTGGATAGATGAAGGACTGGCGGAATATCTCACTCTGGAGCTCTTGCTACGATCCGGCACCATTTCCCAGCGTCGCTTTGACGCCGCAATTGAGAAGTTTCGTCGCCGGGGCCGCAGCGTGCAGAGCCTGCTGACACCCCGTGCCTCAGGTGCGGTGACTGCCCGGGCAGTGGTTCTGTTCCATGATCTGGCGGCTGACCTGTCCCGGGCCACAGACAATGCCCTGGACATCACGGATCTGGCTCGCCGGCTTGCTCAGGAACCCGCGCCTGTTGATTTCGCGGGTCTCGAGGCTATTGCGACGGCGATGGGTCAGGGACAAGCCCCGCCCAGCCTGATTGCGGCTCGGATGCTAGCCTCAGGCGCTGAAGCAGATATGTAAAGCAAGTGACTGCGCGGAAAGGCAAAAAGTATTAGACTTACAAAGCTCTTATGCCGTGATCAGCTGCACTGCAGCGAGAGCTTATGATAAAAACCCGCAATTAAAGAACGGGCCATGAAAAATAAAAAAACCATCGACTCCCTTGATGAGTACCTGGAAGACGACCCCACGGATGAGCTGCCGATCCTGAGTGAGGCAGCCCTGACCCGCACGACGGTTTCTGCGGTCGCGGGTCCAGGCATGGGCACGGAGGAGACTGGCAAACACCCGACGCTGCAACTGAATTCGGCAGCCAGCTCGGCTGCGAATTGGACGCTGCTCAATGAAAAGCAACCTCTGCAGCGGCTGGAGGATGAGTTCCAAACCTTGCAGGCACGCTGGAGTGGAATCGAGAAAGAGCTGCATCAGCGCGATGCGGAAGTCAGCCGCCTCCAAAATGAAATGCAGGCTCGTGGCAGTGCCATTGAAGCCTTGGAGGAAGAATTAAGTAGCTCGATTAAAGCCAGGCAAGAGCTAGAGCTGGCTGATCACGGCCTGAGGGAAGCGCAGACGGGTTATCTCGAGCAATTACAAACACAGCAACAGGCTCTGCAGGCCCGCGAGGCCGAACTGGAGCAAGCCCGCCAGGAACTGGACGAGGCCAAACAAGAGCTGGCCGCACTGGGCGCACAGGTTGACCAGGACCAGACCCACGAGCAGGCCCTGCAGGCACGCGAGGCCGAACTGGAGCAAGCCCGCCAGGAACTGGACGAGGCCAAACAAGAGCTGGCCGCACTGGGCGCACAGGTTGACCAGGACCAGAC
>JBPCXH010000033.1:0-5903 GCA_051008735.1 Gammaproteobacteria bacterium
TAAAACAAAAGGATCCGCGCCAGCCACACCCCGGCGCCCGGCATCACCGCTACCGCTGCTCCCTCCCGGGCCTGACGGGTTTCACGGGTAGCCGCCGCGGGGGGACCAGCGCGGACCCCGATAAAGGGTATGCGGTGGAGCGCCGACGGGCAAGCATGCCTTGTTGCAAGGCTGATCGGGCCAGTGAAATAATCCCCCGGCCCTCTGCCTGCGAATCTGCTTATGTCCGGCTCCCGCCCGCCCATCCTTATCCTGTTGATCGTGTTGCTTGTCACCGGCTGTGCCAAAGGCACCAAGCTGGAGTCAACCCAGTACGAAAAACGTCCCACACCCAAACCTTTTTCCAAGATCGTCGTGGTGGGTATCACCCCTAACCAGGGCATCAGGGTGCGCTGGGAAGACCTGATGGCCCGCACACTGCGCGATGGCGGGAATACTGCCTGGGCCAGTTTCCGCCAGATGGGCTATGACACCCCGCTGAGTCGGGACACTGTCGCCGAAGTCGTGCGTGCAACGGGTGCCGATGCCGTACTGGTCAGCCGGCTGATTCGGCAGGACGTCAATCCCGAGGAAGTGGAAGCCCGCTCCAGCGCCAAAGTGCAACGCAAGAGCGAATACCTGTTTGATTTCTTCCGCTACGACTACAAAGAAGTGGAAGAACCGGCCTATACCTTGCTCAGCAGCACGGTGGAAATCAGCTCAGATGTCTACGAAACGACCGAGGGTCGGCTCATCTACAGCCTGGACTCCGTTACCTACGACAAGGCAACTGAATGGGATGTGCTCGACACAACCACGACCGCCATCGCCAAACGCCTGCGCAAAAACGGCATGATGCGCTGAGGCAATACCTCACGCTCCTTCACTTTGCCCGGGTCGCCCTTGACGCGAGGGAATTGATCGGCAAACCATAGGAACACCTGTCAGGAGTGTTGCCCCAATGCGTATCAGATTAATTTATGCCGCCCTGCTCTCCCTGCTGCTGAGTATCAGCGGACTGGCTGCTGCCGAGGAACTGCCGGGCGTCAAGGTCTACAAATCACCCACCTGCTCCTGTTGCTCGAGATGGGCAGACCAACTCAGCGCAAGTGGCTTCGAGGTCGAGACCATCAATGTGGATAACGTGGTGCCCATCAAGCAACAGTACGGGGTCCCGCGCCAGCTTGGCTCCTGCCATACCGCAATCGTGGACGGCTACGTGATCGAGGGCCATGTGCCCATCGCCGACATACTGCGACTGCTGCGTGAGCGCCCAGACACGAAAGGCATTGGTGTGCCGGGGATGCCCATCGGCTCCCCGGGCATGGAAGGCCCTGATCCCCAAGCTTTCAAGGTCTATGCATTTGATGCTCAGGGCACGACCGAAGAATTTGCGAGCCATAGCCCCTAAACCCCTGCGCACCATTTCAGGGATACCCGGTGGTCCACTGCCGATGCTTGAACTCTGTCAGCAAATGGCCGCGAGACTGCAGCCTTATCGCTGGCTCGCCTGGTGTCTGGCCGCCGCCGCTTTTTGTGCCCTGGTCATCGGCGTATTTATGCTCACAGGCCCGAGCAGCCAGTCCTTTAGCCTGGTCGCCATCTGCGCCCTGCTCTGGTCCCTGACCGGGATAGGTTTCCTGCAGGCTTTTGCCCAGCCCGTTGCCCAGCCGGATCCCGGCGCGGGCTGGTGGCGACGCCTGAAAATTCGCCTGGCACGCCTGTATCGCTGGTGCCTTGCTCTTGTGCTGGCTGGCCTGCTGGTGGCTCTGGTCTGGTTCTCGGGGCGCAGCCTGTCACTGGTACTGGGCGGATGACCCTCTTTAAGCCGTTTGACGACCAGGCGCCGTTGTCATGCTCTGGTTAGTTTTCGGCGCGCTGCTGCTATTGGCCATTACCCTGCCCGGAATCTGGGTGCGCCAGGTGCTGAGAAAGTACAGCGAGCCGGCTGATCGCTATCGCAGCGAAGGGACCGGCTCAGAACTGGCCCGGCACCTGCTGGATAAGCTTGAACTGGGTCACGTCAAGGTGGAAGAAACCGAACAGGGAGACCACTACGACCCGCAGGCACAGGCGGTGCGGCTGTCTCCGGACAAGTTCAACGGTCACTCATTAACCGCCGTCACGGTCGCTGCTCATGAAGTGGGGCACGCTATTCAGCATGCCCGGGAGGAATCCCTCTTCGACTACCGGCAGCGCCTGGTCAGGGTCGCCATCGTGGGTGAACGCATGGGCGGCATGCTGCTGCTGGCGACCCCCGTGATCATGCTGTTAACGCGAGTACCCCAGGCAGGCTTCCTGACCCTGCTCATTGCCGTGGCAACCATGGGCCTGGGTGCGCTGGTCCATTTGGTGACCCTACCCGTTGAACTGGACGCCAGTTTTAATAAAGCCCTGCCTATTCTTGATGGCGGAGATTATCTGCATCCGGGCGACCTGCCCCACGCTCGGAAAATCCTTAAAGCCGCCGCGCTGACCTATGTGGCGGCCTCCCTGGCCAGTCTGCTAAACCTCGGCCGCTGGCTGGCCGTGCTGCGTCGCTGAGCCGCTGGCTGAAAAACTTTCGCCCTGGCGAATTGAGCAGGTAGGCTTTGCGGTGGTTTTCCCGGGGACTGCTTATGAAATCTTCACTGCTGATTCTGCTGAGCCTGCTCGCTGCCTGCAGCACAGTCGGCACGGAAAGCCCCCCAGCACCCGACGCGTTCGTGCCCAGCCAGCCAACCGTTCTGATCACCGGTGCAAACCGGGGCCTGGGGCTGGAATTTGCCCGCCAATATGCAGCGTTGGGATGGAACGTCATAGCAAGCTGTCGAGATCCCGGCCAGGCCATGGCGCTGCAAAAGCTGGCCGCTGAATTCCCCCACTTCATCGTTGACCGACTTGATGTAACCAGCGATGCCGACGTCCAGGCCATCGCCGCGAAATATGCCGATCAGCCGATTGATGTTCTCCTGAACAATGCCGGCATCTACGGTGAACTTGATGAACAGTCTCTGGGCAACTTCAATTTCGAGGAGCTGAAACGAGTACTTGATGTCAATTCAATCGGTTCCCTGCGCATGGCTGAAGCTTTTACGCCCCATGTGCAACGCAGTCAGCAAAAGAAAATTATCAGCCTGGGCGGCGGCATGGGCACGCCCGGCATCGGCCGGCTCGTCCGCGGCCACTACTTCTTTAAAATGAGCAAGGCGGCGCACTTGAGTGCCGTTGTCAGTCTGCAAGCCGATCTCAAAGACTCCGGCGTCCTGGTGACGATGATTTCACCGGGGCGCGTTGATACCCGGATGCTTGAGGATTCCGGCTGGACGGGCAAATCCGTTAGCGCTGCCGAGAGCGCGTCGCTGGTCATCACCATGATCGAAGAGATCAAACCGGAGATGGGAGGACGATTAATTACTTACAACGGCATGGTCCTGCCCTGGCGATAGCCTCAGCCAGAGCGCCAAAGTGACGCCGATGCCAAAAATATGCACGCACCTGATGCCAGACGGCGCAAACGGTCCGATGCCCACGATTCGGTCGCCCGTCCTGCCAGGCTTGACGATTGCTACTTCTCGGGCGGAAATAAACCCTATAAACACGAAAAGGACACTGCCCGGATGAGCGACCAAAGCGACGTCAAGACAATTCACGAATTCCTCGCCGACAATCCCAATGTTGATGTCTCCAAGCAATGGGAGCGTTGCTGGGACATTCACGGACGGATTGCCGACCGCATCATTAAGCGTTTCGATGCCAAACTGCACCCCATTTCAGAGGGAGCTGACTACTACACCTCGCCCGACAAACAGATGGAGGGCGCATTCTTTGGTTACACCGGCAACGACATGGACTGGTTTGTCCGCTCCTGGCTGGGCAATCGCAAGGCCAGCATCATTGATATGAATATCAATGTTGTACTGGGCCAGGAAACCCTGGTACCCAATCTCATGCTGATATTCGGCACCGTGCCGAACCTGCTTTTCTATGCGGACTATGTGCCCCGGGTTGACCTGAAGGTGAACGAGGAATACGTCAAAAAGTATTACAGCGATGACACCAATCAGGATTATCTGGATTTTCGCGCCAACACAGACTTTGTCTGGTCGGCCAGCCACGGGCCCGTAATTCGCGGCATGCAGTCCCCGGTGTGTTCAAGCTATATCACCGAACTGACGGACGAGCATTTGGATGCCTGCGAGACCTATGTAGGGAAGTTTGTTGATCGCTGGTTTGGCTGGCTCGACGAGGCCGACAAGCTCCCCAGCGGCGATCGTGATACACAGCAGGAATACGACTTCACTTATCGCGAATACACCAACCGCTCTGACCCGATGAATGTGCTGGCCGAGCGCGTATTCGGCGCTGAGCAAGCCAAGTTCATGCTGGATCGGCGTGGTGGCCAGGTACAGATGGAAGCCGATCGCGGCAAGTGGCGCTAAACGACGTCGTGACCGGACACTGACAGCGCTGCAAAAAAAGGGCCCCGGTTGGGGCCCTTTTTATTTGCGCATGCTGGTCGCTGTTTCAGGTGCAGGAAGCGTCGTAGATCGACTGAATCGACGCGTCCAGAGTGGCATTGAATGCCTCGTCTGACTGCTGCGCTGACAAGCCTTCCGTCAATGCCCGGGAGAAGCTCGCGATCATGCCGGTGTTTTGTGTCAGGCGACGATTGGCTTCCTCACGCGAGTAGCCGCCGGACAGGGCAACAACTTTCAGCAGATTCGGATGATCCTGACAATCCCGATAAAAATTGGCCTCCTCCGGCAATGTCAGCTTGAACATCACCAGTTCGCTCGCGTCCAGCGTGCCAAGATGAACCAGTAGCTGCTCCTTGAGCAGTTCTTCGGCATCGGCTTTGTCCGGCGCATTGATATCCACCTCCGGCTCGATGATGGGCGTCAAGCCGGCCGCGACAATTTGTCGCCCGATCTCAAATTGCTGCTCCACAACCTGGGCAATACCAGAAGGATTAGCGGATTTGATGACTGAGCGCATCTTGGTACCAAACACATTCTTCGCTCTGGCCTTGTCGAGCAACTCGCCGAGACCCGGCATGGGCTTCATTATCTGTACCCCGTCAGCCTCGTCCGCCAGCCCCTTGTCCACCTTCAGAAAAGGCACGACATTTTTTTCTTCCCAAAGGAAGTCAGAAGAGCTCTTGCCCTGGATGTCACGATCGAGCGTGTTTTCAAACAGAATAGCCCCGAGTATTCGGTCACCATTGAAAGCCGGGCTGGTCACGATCCGGGTCCGCATGGCATGGACAAGGGCGTACATCTCTTCGTCGTTGCTAAAAGCATCTTCGCCAATGCCATAGATGCCCAGCGCTTTGGGGGTACTGCCGCCACTCTGGTCGAGGGCTGCGAGGAAGCCCGACTGGGTGCGAACTTTATTCAACTGGTCGTTCAAGATGGACATCGGAAACTGCCTGCTCCTAAAAAAGGTTCAATGGGTACAGGGCCTGCGGCGCCTGGCGTGGGTGCCGCAGTATATCAGCCGGAATCGCTCCGATTTGACGATGGCTGCCGGGACCTGCACTCCCGTCGACGGGAGACTGGCCAGGCGGGCGGGATTGGCTCGGCGCTGCGCGCCTCCCCGCCCTCCCCATCAGTCGGCCCGCTGCGCGGGCCGGCTGATGGACCCGGGTCGAACCCCCTTGTCTATGCCACGGATTCGAACAAACCGACTGGGGTCAAAAATACAAAAGGCCCCGCTTGGGGGCCTTTTATATTTTGGCGGAGAGGGCGGGATTCGAACCCGCGGTACGGGGTTACCGTACACTTGCTTTCCAAGCAAGCGCCTTCGACCGCTCGGCCACCTCTCCAATGGGTGCGGGAGCCTAACCCAGCCCCCGGGCGCGATCAATCGACCGGTTGACCAAAGTAATCCGGTGGTTTCTCCAGGCAGGGTTGACGTTCAGGGTAAAGCTTAACTTCGCTTTC
>JBPCXH010000034.1:0-8363 GCA_051008735.1 Gammaproteobacteria bacterium
ATTCAGAACGATGACAGCAGCGTGCCTGTGGGTCTGGCTCAGCGTCCCGACAACACCACCTGCATCGCACCCGATCGCCCCACTGCAGATACTGGCGTGGCGACGGAAAATGCTTTTCCGGCAGCGCCCGCGTTTCCCGAGGTCACAAAGATCCTGCAGGCCTCTGGCGATGCAACACGCTGGTTTGTGCTCAGGAAGGCGGGGATCGTAGCCGTTTTCGATGTTGCCGATCCGGGCAATCCGAGCACCTACCTGGATATTTCTGGCTCCGTCACCACCGAAGGTGAAGCGGGCTTATTGTCAATGGCTTTCCACCCGAACTTTCCGACTGTGCCCGAGGTGTATCTGTATTACATCTCTAATGACGGCGGGACTCGGCGCTCACGGGTATCGAGATTCATACTGGACGACACGGACTCACCGCTGAACGTCACCGAGGAGATTCTGCTGCTTGTCGATCAATTTGCCAGCAATCACAACGGCGGCGATATCGCCTTCGGCGCTGATGGTTATCTCTACCTGGGACTGGGTGATGGCGGCGGTGGCGGCGATCCACAGGAAACGGGGCAGGATACGACCAATTTGCTGGGTTCGATGCTGCGCATCGACGTGCTCGGCGTGTCCTATCCATCGCCGGGCTATAACATCCCGGGCGATAACCCCTTCGAGGGTAATGCCAAGTGCGGCTCGACCTTGTCCAATGCAAACGATTGCCCGGAGATTTATGCCTGGGGACTGCGCAATCCGTTCCGCTGGAGTTTCGATGCACCGACCGGCGCGCTTTGGTTGGGTGATGTTGGCCAGGGTGCTCGCGAAGAAGTCGACCTGATTGAGAAGGGCGGCAACTACGGCTGGGATTGCCGCGAAGGCACCATCGGATTTGAGTCGAGCGGTTGCCCTGCCGGTGGATTCGTTGAACCTGTCATTGACTACAACCGTTCCAACGGCGATAGATCCATTACCGGTGGTCAGGTTTATCGGAATGACACTATCACGGGCCTGGATGGCCGCTATGTTTTCGGTGACTTTATATCCGGTCGAATCTGGGCTCTGGCTGACGACGGACAAGGTGGCTATACCAAAGAAGAGCTGGTGAATTCGCCCTATAGCCTTTCGTCCTTTGCCCTGGGTGAGGATGGTGAGATCTATTTCTCCGACTATGGCCCGGGCACAATCTATCGGTTGGTCGAATCCGGCGGCAGCGCTGTCGATACCATTCCCGACAACCTGATCGATACAGGTTGTGTCGACCCGGCTGATCCCACGCAGCCTGCGTCCGGCCTGGTGCCTTACGTGCCTAATGCGGGCTTCTGGTCAGACGGGGCGGTGAAAGAGCGCTGGCTTGCCTTGCCGAACAGCACCACGATTGATATCGACGGTGATGATGATTTCATTTTCCCCATCGGCTCGGTGCTGATGAAAAATTTCGAACTCAATGGGCAGTTAATTGAAACCCGTTTGTTCATGCGTCACACGGACGGAGTCTGGGGTGGTTATACCTGGGAATGGGACGACACCGTCACGACGGCAACGCGGGTCAAAGGCGGCAAGACGCGCCAGGTACAGGGGCAGGAGTGGATATATCCCAGTGAAGGGGTCTGTTTGCAATGCCATACCAGTGTGGCCGGGCGAAGCCTCGGGCTTGAAGTGGCGCAGCAAAACGGTGACTTTACCTACCCGTCGACTAACATCACGGCGAACCAGCTTGATACGCTGGATCACATCATGATGTTCACCAATCCCCTGCCGGGGCCGGTGAGCGGATTGCCCGCAATGCCCGATCCGACAGACGGCACTGCAGACCTGGGCGATCGGGCCCGTGCCTATTTACACACGAATTGTGCGCAATGCCATCAACCCGGTGGCCCGACACCTTCAGGCATGGATCTGCGCTATACGACTTCTCTGTCGGCCACGAATACCTGCGATGTTGCCCCGAGTCTGGGTGATCTGGATATTGGGTCCAACGCCCGCCTGCTTGCGCCAGGCAGTGCGGCTAACTCCGTGATCCCGGGGCGAGTTGGTCTGCGTGACGCGAAGGGCATGCCGCCCATTGGCTCCACAGAGATCGATACAGCAGGCATTACACTGCTCAATAACTGGATTAATAATCTGAGTAACTGCAACTAGTCGGATTATCAGTCCGGGCTGCTGCCAGGACTTAAACTGAGCTACAGAAAATTGAGATTGCCCGGCACAGGGCCGGGTTTTTCTTGTCTGCGTAATTTGTGCATCAGAAAGCGCGAGATCAGGCATGAACAGGTCGGGGCTGAGGTCTGGATTCAGTCTAAAATTGTCTTGCCACCCAATGCAGGCATTGCTGCGCGGCCAGAGCGTGGGATAATGCTGCATAAGCTCTGAATAGGTGAAAATGTTCTATAGCGCGAGTTCGCATAGTCATGCTTTTTAGTTCGAGCGGTTATCGGGAGAGGCGGGGCAAAGGTTTGATAGTCAATTACGGATCAATTTCGAGCCGGTCGGGTGTTCTTGTGGCGCTTGCTGTGCCGCTGATGGGCCTGCTGGGTGGGTGCGCGGAAGATATAACTCCCCAGGCAGAGAGTGTTCGGGCGGTGCGTACGATTACGGTTTCCGAACCGGTGTCAGGAAGAACCCGCCGCTTTTCCGGCGTGGTAGAGGCTGCCAATGTTGCCAGTATCAGTTTCGAGGTAGCCGGCATCGTCAATAAGTTACAGGTGGACGTTGGCGACCGCATCACAAAAGGCCAAGTCTTGGCGATCATGGACGAAAGCGCCTATCAGTTGAATGTCGACGCGGCCCAGGCCGCGGTGCGGGGTGCCCAGGTCCAATTACGGGATGCAGAGGCCACCTTCGAGCGTCTGCGCCGCGTCAACCTCGCCGCACCCGGTGCCACCAGCGATCTGGACGTGGAACAGGCCGAAGCCGCCCGGGACGCGGCGCGACAGGACCTGAGCTACGCAAACTCACGTCTCAGTCTCGCCCAGCGCGATCTGAGCCTGACCGAATTGCGTTCGCCCTTCGAGGGTGTCATTGCCCAGCGTCACGTGGATGCGTTTGAGCAAGTAAATCGCGGGGAGAAAATTTTTGATCTGTTTATGGCAGGCTCAATGGAGGTTGCGGTCAGCGTGCCGGAATCAGAGATCAGTGAAGTCTATCTGGGCCTGAGGGGTGAGGTTCGGCTGCCGGCCGTTGCAAGCGGCGCCTTTTCAGCAATCGTCAGCGAAGTGAGTGAAGTGGCCGGCGCGGGCAATGCATTCCCGGTCAGGCTAGCCATCGACGCTGGAGATTCTCAGATCAGACCCGGCGTGACCGCCGAGGTCACCCTGTTGCTGGGCGGGGAGGCCAGTCAACAGAGCTATTTAATTCCCCTGGGGGCTCTGGCCGCGCGGTCGGGTGAGACTGGCAGCATCGTCTATCGTTACGATCCGGCCACGTCGACGGTACGACAGGTTCCGGTCAAGTACGGTGATATTCGCGGCGGCGATGTCGTGGTGGAAGGCGGGCTGACCGGGGGCGACATCATTGTGATCGCTGGCGTGAGTTTTTTGCGCGACGGTCAGCAAGTCCGGCTCATGAACTGACGCGACTGTCAGATACGTCGCACCCACGAGCACCCTGAATGTCCAGCATCACGCGTTTCGCCCTCGACGCCAATCGGCTCACCGTCGTTTTTATCCTCACGATTATCGTGCTGGGCGTCAGTCTGTTCATGGATTTTCCGCGCCAGGAAGATCCGCCCATTGTTATCCGCGAAGTCGTGGTTACTGCATTCTTCCCGGGCATGGATGCGGCAGACATAGAGGAACTCCTTACCCGCGAGCTTGAAACCGAGCTGAGGACGCTTCCGGAGCTGGACAATATCTGGTCGGATTCCATGAACGGTGTCGCCATCCTCCAGGCAGAGACACGGGATGAATTTGATGACCTGGACCTGATTTGGCAGAGGGTCCGTAACCGGATGGCTGATGCCAGGCCGGCATTGCCTGAAGGCACCATCGGTCCCTTTGTCAATGATGAGTTCGGGCTCACTGCCATTGCAACCATCGCGCTGACGAGCGAAGGCTTCTCAATGGCGGAAATGCGTCTGAGCGCCCGCGACATCCGGGATCGTCTGTACGAACTACCCGGTATACGCCGGGTCGATCTCTATGGCGTGCAGCAGGAACAAGTGTTCCTGAAATTTTCCGCCACCGCCTTGCCGGGCCTGGGGATTACGCCGCAGCAGATAGTGAATACGCTGGTCGAGCAGAACGTGGTGCTCCCGGGTGGACGGGTGAGCGCATCACGCCAGGACGTGATTGTCAGCCCGACCGGAAATTTCAGGTCACCTGAAGATATAGAGAACGTTGAGATCCGGATCCCGGACACTGAGCAAACGATACGCCTGAAAGACGTCGTCACGGTCGTCCGGGACTATGCGGACCCGCCTCGAGAACTGGTCTACTTCAACGGCAAGCCCGCAATTACTATCAGCGTGTCTATCACGCCCAACGTGAACGCAGTGGCCTTCGGCGAGGCCTTAACTGAGCGGCTTGAACAACTGGAAGCCGGCTTGCCCATTGGCTACGAACTGCAATACGCAACCTTCCAGCCCGATCTGGTGCAGGCAGCGGTGAGCGGCGGCCTGAGCAATGTTTATCAGACGCTGGTGATCGTGCTGGTCGTGGTCATGCTGTTTCTGGGTCTGCGTACCGGGCTCATTGTTGGTTCCTTCGTACCGCTGACCATGCTGTTTGGTCTGATCCTGATGCGCGTGTTTGGCATCGAGCTGGAGCGGGTCTCCATAGCGTCTTCGATCATCGCGCTTGGTATGCTGGTTGATAACGGTATCGTCATCGCCGAGGAAATTCGCAGCCGGCTGGAGCGCGGCGAAGACCGCCGGCAGGCGTGCATAGTCACGGGACAGACACTGGCAGTTCCGTTACTGACTTCTTCCCTTACCACCATCTTCGCTTTCCTGCCTATGCTGCTGATGCAGGGTCAGACGGGAGAGTATGCGTTCTCCCTGCCAATGGTGGTCACGCTGCTGCTGCTCGGATCATGGTTTCTGTCCATGTACGTGACACCGGCGATGTGCTTCTGGTTCATGACTGTTGACGTGCCAGCAAAGGCTGCTGGTTCGGCGGCACCAGTCGATCCTTATAGTGGCAAGTTCTATCAGGTCTACCGGACCTTTGTGCAGCTTATGCTGCGCTTCCGCTGGCTGGTGGTGGTTGGCGCCTTTGCAGCCATGGCGGCGGGCCTTTTGCTGGCTTCACAAATGACCCGGGAGTTCTTCGGCACCAGCGATCGTAACCAGTTTCTGGTCTACGTGGATCTGCCGGCCGGTTACCGTATCGACGCCACTAACGACACAGTCGAACGGGTTAACAACTGGCTCCTCGATAAGGAGATTAATCCCGAGGTCACCAGCACGGTTGCCTATGTGGGCACAGGAGGCCCGCGTTTTTTCCTGGTGCTCGACCCGGTGCAGCCGAATCCCCACGTCGCGTTTCTGGTTGTGAATACGCAGGACTATGAGCAGACGCCGGTGGTGGTCAAACGGCTCAGGCAGCATTTTCTGGACGAAGTGCCCGAGGCGATGGGGCGCGTCAAAGAAATGTGGATGGGTTCGGCTGAGCCCGGCTTCGTCGAGATCCGCTTGTACGGTCCCAATGTCAGCGTGCTGGCTGATAAAGGCCGGCAGCTGGTTGACGAACTGCGGGCAATGCCCGGCAGCCTGGACGTGCGCAGCGACTGGGAGAACCCCGTGCCCAAGGCACGAATTGTTGTTGATCAGGCGCGTGCGCGCCGTGCCCAGGTTTCATCGCGTGACGTGGCCCGGGCTTTGATGGCACAAATGGACGGTTTATCCATCACGGACTACCGGGAAGGCGACCTGGCTATTCCGGTGGTTGCCCGGAACCTGCCGGAGGAACGTCGCAGCCCGGGCGATTTGTGGAACGTGCAAGTCACATCCAGCGCCACCGGCCAGCTGGTGCCATTGCCGCAGATTGCGGATATCACGGGCGAATGGGCGCCGTTTCGCATCAGCCGTCGCAACCAGGAGCGTTGCCTGACGGTAGAGGTAAAACATGAAACCCTGCTCGCGCCGGAGTTACTGGCCGCTGCGGTGCCTATGATAGAAGCCCTTGACCTGGGCGCGGAGTACCACTGGGAGCCGGGTGGTGAAATTGAACAGGGTGCCGACACGACCGCGCAGCTGGCCAACACGATGCCCCTGGCCATAACCGGTATCGTGGTGCTGCTGATCTGGCAGTTCAATTCATTCCGGCGCCCGTTGATTATTTTCATCACGATTCCCCTCGCGTTTACCGGCGCCTTCATCGGACTCAATCTGGTGCGTGCACCGTTCGACTTCTTCGCCCTGCTGGGGTTGCTGAGTCTTGCCGGGGTCATCATCAACAACGGCATCGTATTGATTGACCGCATTGACGTGGTTCGTAATGAGGGCGGGGATGCTTATCAGGCCATTATCGATGCTGCCGTGACACGGTTGCGCCCCATCCTGATGGCCACGGTCACGACAATTCTTGGTCTGATGCCGTTGATTCTTTCTCAGGATGCCTTGTTCTTTTCTATGGCGATCAACATGGCGTCCGGCTTGCTGTTCGGCACATTGCTGACATTAGGCGTAGTGCCAGCTCTATATGCGGCGTTATTCAGGGTTGAAGTTCCCCGATAGCCTGCCTTTAATTGCTTAGTCGGGTGCGCCCGCGGGCTAGATCCAGCTGTTTTCCTGCACGTGGTAGGCGAGAGAGAGGTCGTGGGGCCGCGTATAGGTCCGCAAGCTGGGCCATTGCACGCCATTGCTTCGACAGCGCTGCCAAAAATCCGGCATGAGATACAGGGTGCGTGCACCCGTCATAACCGGGTTGAAGAAAACCGGCGGCAGCACAATGTCCCGGTCCTCGGTAGTTCCAGCCAATTCAGCCACAATTTCACCAAAAGGCAGGAACGTTCGCACCCCGGTGCTTTTCATGCGGGCCGCGTTCTTGCGGCCGCCCATGGCGGCAATGGCAATGGGCATCAGTTCACCATCAGTCAGCTCATAGCGCTCGCGGTCATTCCAGCGATTGCTGACGCGCTCAAGATAGGCAGAGAGAATCGGATGCCCGGGTCGACTGCCCACAAGGGAATTGCAGGCCACGATAGGATCCGGCCATACGGCCGGCCAGCCCAGGTGCGCGGTGAAGATATATTTAAGTGTGGTGAAAAAATCATAGCGCTCCACCAGCAGATCAATAGGTTTGTAGCTGAGGTAGTCAAAATCCACATAGACCCCACCAAGCTTGTTCAGAATCTCTACCCGTAACAGATCGGATTTTTGACCCCAGCAATCGGCCTCGTCGTAGAGCTTGCGCGTTGCGAACTCAAAATCATCCACTTCCCGGTCTGTCCAGATCCGGAACTCCCAGTCTGGGTGATGCTTTCGCCAGGAGTCGGAGTAGCGGACGAGCTTTCTCGGCACCTTGCTGCCGA
Organism: Gammaproteobacteria bacterium; assembly: GCA_051008735.1. Classification (GTDB taxonomy): domain Bacteria; phylum Pseudomonadota; class Gammaproteobacteria; order Steroidobacterales; genus J054. Next base: position 7,462 of record JBPCXH010000034.1, read on the forward strand.
GCCAGATCTGGTGGATGACCTTCGGGATGCTTGGCTCGGGGAGAGCCTCAACCTTGTCCGGTCGATTCCGGTCGTAGAGTTCACCCAGCCGCGTGAGCCCGGAGGTTCGATCCATATCGACCATGGCGTCGAACACGCTATCTTTTGGGAGACTATCCGCGAAGTTGGGCCATGAATTCATTTTGGGTCATCCGCCCCCGGGATCGCCAGCTAACGCTTTATGGACCGGGAATCCTAGCACCAAAATATCCCCGGCGGCTTGACGTAGTACCGCTAACGGTGGCATCAAGGCTTGGTGAAATCTGTGTTCAAAAGCGGCATTCCGAAGGTATTGACGCACCTGGCTCTGCTTCTGCTGCCCGTTGTTATCCACGCCGACCAGCCTCTGCCGGCCTCTGGGCAGTTTACCGGCCAGTGGAATGTCACGGGTGAGCAGCAAACCATGGAGTTCATGGACGAGCGCGAGATAGCGATCACCCGCTATCGTGGCCAGGTCAACATCAAAAAAGGCGACGGTCTTCCAAGGTCATTCTTTACCGAGTGTCTGAGTTTTGGTGACACAGGCGGCAGTGGTGAAGCGCGCTGCGAATGGGTCGATTCAGCCGACGAGCAGATTTTTATCGAGCTCACCAGCCGGGTTGTAGGCTCAAAAGGTATCGTTAAAGGCGAGATTGTCGGAGGTAGCGGCAAGTACCACGGAATTCGAGGCGTCTTTGAGCTGGAGGCCTGGGTCTATTCAACCTCCAATGAAGAAGAGCGGGAGGTCACGGCCTACACGGATTCCCTGCGGGGCAGCTGGACCTTTGAATGAGTAGCGGGCAGATTGCCGGGTTGTTGTGGCGGCGCCTGGGAGTATTGTTCCTGGTCATTGTTCTGTGGTTCGTCTTGCCGCCGGACGGACT
>JBPCXH010000035.1:0-2702 GCA_051008735.1 Gammaproteobacteria bacterium
CCCTGGCGCAAACACAAGGCAGGGCGTCAGATGCCAGCGATCTAAGAGCAACCAGCACCTTCAGCTACCACAGCGCCTTCAAGGACCCCAATACGCCACCCGATGCGCCGGACCGGCAGAGCATCGAGGTGCGCTGTGTTGTCTTATATAAATAAGAGAACCCGGGAGCAGAATAGATTTCTGCTGTTCCGGGCGCGAATGATCGGTTCGACCCCATTGATTATCCGTCCAGGGCCGCCATGGCATCGCTCCTGAAAGAGAGCGGTTCAGCGATGTCGACTATTGGGGTGCTGCCGCCCCCTGTGCCCTGCACAATCAAGGTGCCGTAATTCAGGAGCCGCCCCGGAATGCTCTGGTGCACGATAAAGCTTTCGACCTTCGAGTGATTTAACTCGATGGTATCTCGCTTTATCAGCCCCCACTTGGCCACAACCCGGCGGCTGGTGACGGCAAGTTCTGTTGTCCATCTGTAAATCATCGCCTTGATGATTGAGAAGAAACCAATCAAAGCCATCAGCATGGCAAGCAGGCGAAGGAGCGCAACGAACCCGGAATCAATGGTTTCCAATGGACTGACAATTACAACTAGAACAATGCCGGTCAAAATCCACATGAAGCCAGGCAAAAATACAATCCAGTGAACACTCGCCTCGCGTACCACCGACTCACCGGGAATTAGGTGCTTGTTAACGTATGACATCCTGGAAACGCCCCTGATTTTTTGATTCCGATCCGCAAGCAGAAGATATCTCACTCAAGGTCATATTGGCGAGGGCCCCCTATAGGGGTCGAACCGAGTTCTCTCCTCAAAACACAAACCCATACAAATATCCCGCACCAATCGCCATTCCAATAATCACCACAAGAAACGCCACAATCATCTGGTTCTTGAAAATGGATTTCAGCAAGATCACTTCAGTCAGGCTGGCACCCGCGCTGCCGATTATCAGCGCCATCACCGCGCCCAGGCTCATGCCTTTGGCGGCGAGGGCGGCGCTTAGGGGGATGACAGCTTCGGCGCGTATATAAAGCGGTATTCCGATGATCGCGGCCACCGGCACGGCCAGGGGGTTGCTGTCACTGGCCATGGCCGAGACGAACTCGGTGGGCATGAAGCCGTAGATCAGTGAGCCCAGGGCAATGCCACCCAGCAAGTAGGGCAACACTGTCTTGAAGTCTTTCCAGGTGACGCGCCAGATGGCCCGCCACTGTTTTACCGGTGCTGAAGTCTTGGCACCGCAGGCTGCAGACTCAGGCGCCAGGTAGGCTTCGGGTTTGATGAAGCGTTCGTAACCCAGTTTCTCGAGCACGTAGCCGCCGACCACCGACACGCCCATGGCAATGGCAAAATAAAAGGCTGTTACCCGCAAGCCAAAGGTCACGGCAAACAAGCCGATGATGATCGGGTTGAGTAAAGGACTGGCAAACAGAAAGACCATCATCGTGCCAAAGCCCGCTTTGGCACGCAGCAGGCCTTTCAGGAAGGGGATGGTGGAGCAGGAGCAAAAGGGTGTGATTGCTCCCAGCAAACCGGCAACCAGGTAGCCCTTGCCGTTTTTGTCGCTCAGGATGGCCTGAATTCTGGTCGGCGGAATGCGGGCCTGTAAGAAGCCCACAGCGTAACTGATCAGCAGAAACAGCAGGGTCAGTTCAACCGCCAGAAAGGCAAACAGGCCGAGACTGTCTTGCAGCATTTGGGTGCTAATGGTCATGATTTCTTCAAAACGATATTACTAGAATGATCGAAATATAGTGCCCGCCCCTTCTGCTGTCAAGGTATTTCTAGTATTATCGAAATATTCTCAAAGTGAGGCAGGGCAATGGATATAGAGCAGGCAGCCAAGGCGCTCAAGGAATTGGGCCATCCCACGCGCCTGGCGATTTATCGTCGCCTCGTCAAAGCGGGCAATGAAGGCATGGCCGTCGGCACGGTGCAGGAAGAACTGGATGTGCCCGGTTCAACCCTGTCCCATCACCTGGCGAGTCTGGCATCCGCCGGTTTGATCACGCAGCGCCGCGAGGGCAGGACGCTGTTTTGTGTGGCCCAATACCATCGGCTGGATGCGGTGCTGGAGTTCTTGCAGGCGGAGTGTTGCGCAGATGAGGACTAGGGGTCGACGCGATTTATGCGGCCTGCTCTGTCATTCTTAAACCGATGAAGCCCTTACACGCCTTCCTCGATTCCCTGGCCGTTTTTATTTCGGCCCTGTGTGCGCTCCATTGCCTGGCGCTGCCGGTGTTGCTGTTGTTGTTCCCGCTGCTCATTGGCTCAGTGCTCACGGAAGAAGATTTTCATCGCCTGGTGCTGTGGGTCATTTTGCCCACCAGTGTTATTGCGGTGGCGGCGGCCCGCTATCGTCACAAAGATTTACGCGTACTGATCTGGGTGGGCAGCGGCATGGTGCTCTTGTTACTTGCCGCCTTCTGGGCGCACGATCACGCCCCGGGCTGGGTCGACGTCAGTCTGACAACGCTGGGCGGCCTGATTCTGGCCATCGGCCATATCCGCAATCTGCGGCTGAGCCGGCATCACGCGTAATCAGAGCCAGAGTGAAAACTCAGCCGGCGAGTTTTTACTCTGCCTATTCCTGGCGGCGAATGTACGCGCCGAACCAGATGTAGCCGCCCACACCGGCCACCACGTTCGATACCGCGGCCGCGACAAAGATGCCGTTCAGCCCCAGCAACTGCTGGGCGAGCAG
>JBPCXH010000036.1:0-19692 GCA_051008735.1 Gammaproteobacteria bacterium
GGACGCCAGAAAGTTCGTGAGACCAGCACCAGGAGCGTAAAAATTTCCAGGCGTCCCAGCAGCATGGCCAGGATGCAAACCCATTTGCCGATGTCATTCACGCTACTGAAACCGCTGGCGACCTCTCCCAGACCCGGACCCAGGTTATTCAGGCTGGCCGCAATCGCGGAGAAAGCGGTGACCTGATCCATACCCGTGGCCAGCAACACTGACATCATTAATACAAAGAGCACGACATACACGGCAAAGAAACCCCACACGGCATCAACCACCCGTTGAGGCACAGCCATGCGTCCCAGTTTTACCGGCATCTCCGCGCTGGGATGGATGAGTCGGCGTACTTCGCGAACGCCCTGTCGATACAGCAGTAAAACGCGAATGACTTTCATGCCGCCCGCTGTGGAGCCAGCGCAACCACCCACAAAGCTGGAGAACAACAGCAGCACCGGCAAGGCGCCGCCCCAGAGGCTGAAGTCGGTGGTCGTGAAACCGGTGGTGGTGGCGATGGATACGGCCTGGAAAACCCCGTTGATCAGCGTGTCACTTGTCTGGTCGTACTCGCTATGGGCGAACAGATTCATCACCACGAACAGGGACATGCCCGTCAGCATGGCGGCATAAGCCCGGAACTCGGGTTCCTGCAGGTAGTGGCGCAGTGAAACCGAGCGCCAGGCAATGAAATGCAGGGAGAAGTTTATGCCGGACAGGAACATGAAAAGGATGGCAACGGCGTCTACCAGACCACTGTTGAAGTAGCCGATACTGGCATCGTGAGTAGAAAAACCACCGATGGCGACAGTACTGAAGCTGTGACAGACCGCATCAAACAGGTTCATGCCCGCCATCCAGTAGCCCAGCGCACAGAAGACTGTCAGCCCCAGGTAGATGTACCACAGGGCTTTCGCTGTCTCCGTTATACGGGGCGTCAGCTTGTTGTCTTTAACGGGTCCCGGCGTTTCCGCCCGGTAAAGCTGCATACCGCCTACCCCGAGCATGGGCAGGATGGCCACGGCTAAAACAATAATGCCCATGCCACCCAGCCACTGGAGTTGTTGGCGGTAATACAGAATCGCGGGCGGCAGCGTGTCCAGGCCAGCCAGGACCGTAGCACCCGTCGTAGTCAGTCCTGACATGGCTTCAAAAACGGCGTCGGTAAAACCCATGGAGGGCTCTTGGGCGAACAACAGGGGCGCGGCGCCAAAACTGCCCAGCCCCAGCCAGAAAGCGGCGACTACCAGGAAGCCGTCGCGCAGGCGCAGGTCCCGCTTGTCCCCTCGCACCGGCAGCCAGATCAACAGGCCGGAAGCGAAGGTGGCGGCAAAACCATAGATGAAGGCCATCGCTGAACCGTCATTGAATGCAATGGATACGGCCACGGGTGGCAGCATGGTGGTGCTGAAGAGCATCAACAGCAGGCCGAGAATCCGTTGAGTTACGGATATACGCATAGTGCCTGGGTCCGGGTCAGTCGCCGCATTAGGGGTGTCGTGGTATCTAGAAGCTCACACCAACTTCAAAGAGGCGCTCAACGTCCTCGGTTTGTCGCCGGTCCGTGATGAACAGGATGACATGATCGTTCTCCTGAACGACGGTGTCGTGATGGGCTTCAAGAATCCTGGCATCCCGATATATGGCGTTGATGATAGTACCGGGTGGAAGCGGAATGTCCTCGACATTCTTGCCAACGACCCGTGAATTCTCAGCCGACCCGTGAACGATGGCCTCAATGGCCTCGGCACGACCCCGGCGCAATGAATGAACCTTGACCACATCACCGCGGCGCACATGCGCCAGAAGCGCACCGATAGTAATCTGCTGGGGTGAGATGGCCACATCGATAGTGCCGGCCTCGACCAGTTCGGCATAAGCGGGGCGATTGATCAGGGCCATGACTTTTTTGCAGCCGATACGCTTGGCCAGCATGGAGGACAGAATATTTGCCTCCTCAGCATTGGTCAGCGCGACAAAAATGTCTGCGCCGTCAATATTCTCTTCCAGCAGCAATTCTTCATCGGCTGCATCACCGTGCAGCACAATGGCTTTGCTCAGCCTTTCTGAAATGACGCGTGCCCGGTCACGGTCGCGCTCGATCACCTTGACCTGGTTGGTTTGCTCAAGGGCTGCTGCCAGTCGGAAGCCGATATTGCCGCCACCGGCAATGACCACCCGGCGAACCGTGTCTTCGGGGCGGCGCATCTCATTCATGACCAGGCGAGTGTCATCCCGTCCGGCAATAAAAAATACTTCATCGTCTTCGCGAATCAGCGTATTGCCATCGGGGACAATACTTTCGCCCTGGCGATAAATGGCCGCGATGCGCGTTTCTACACCGGGAATATGTTCTTTCAGTGTCTTGATCTGCTGATCGACCAGCAGCCCTCCGCGCAGTGCCCGTGCGCCAACCATGCGCACCTCACCTCCGGCGAAATCCAGGACCTGAAAAGCGCCCGGAAAATGTATCAGCTGCTCAATATGCTCTGTGACGAGTTGCTCGGGGCTAATGGCCACGTCCACCGGCAAAGCCGTCTGCACAAACAGTTCCTCACCCTCTTTCCCCCGGTAGTGGATGTATTCCATGCCGCGAATGCGGGCGATCTTCGTGGGCGTGCGAAAAAAGGTGTAGGCAACCTGGCAGGCCACCATGTTGGTTTCGTCGCTATTGGTCAGGGCGATAACAATATCAGCGTCTTTGGCCCCTGCCCGGGCCAGCACATCCGGGTAAGCCGCGTGGCCGACGACGGTGCGGATATCCAGACGGTCCTGCAGATCGCGCAGGACGGTGGCATCTGCATCGACAATAGTGACTTCGTTGGCTTCCTCGCGGGCCAACTGATAAGCGGCGGTGGAGCCGACCTGGCCGGCGCCGAGGATCAGAATATTCATGGAAGAAGCGGTTTCGCTGCTCTCGCTGGGGACACCATTATAAGAGTTCGAGACCCGCGTAGGACATTACCAGCCACTTGGTTCCGGCTGCTTCGAAATTCACCTGCACTCGCGCGTGGGCGCCTCCGCCCTCGCAGTTCAGTACCACGCCTTCGCCGAATTTTGTATGCCGGACCCGCTGGCCCAGCTGCATCCCATCCGTGTCTGCCAGAGGCTCAGCCTGGCCCCGGGGGCTCCGTCGGCGATACAGAGGCTGCGACACACGTATGGCGGGCCTGACTTCCTCCAGGAGCTCCTCAGGCAGTTCGCCGATAAAGCGCGAGGCCTGGGCAAAGCTATCCACCCCGTGCAGCCGGCGTTGTTCCGCGTAGCTGATATACAGCGTCTGCATGGCCCGGGTAATCCCGACGTAGCACAGGCGACGCTCCTCCTCCAGGCCGCCGGCATCATTCAGGGAACGCCGGTGTGGGAACAATCCGTCTTCCATCCCCGCCAGAAACACCAGGGGAAACTCCAGACCTTTGGCCGTATGCAGGGTCATGAGCTGCACGCAGTCGTCCCAGCTGTCGCCTTCCGTCGCGCCGGACTCCAGAACGGCGTGGGACAGGAAGGCTTGCAGGGGCGTCATATCCTCGGCCTCTTCCTCGTCCACTTCAAAGCCCCGGGCCGCACTGACCAGTTCGTCGAGGTTTTCCAGGCGGGCTTCGGCGCGTTCCCGGGATTCCTTTTTGTAATGACTGATGATGCCGCTGTGGCGAATCAGATGATCCACCTGATCGTGCAGGGCCAGGCCATCCGTGTCGCCGGCAAGTTTTTCAATCAGTTCCAGGAAGGCCTTAAGGGCATTCGCGGCCCGGCCGCTTAACTGCCCGCCGGCCATGGAGCAGGCGGATAGCCACAGGGAAGTGCTGTACGCACGGGCGTACGCGCGCACGATTTCCACAGTACGTGCGCCGATGCCGCGAGTGGGCAGATTGACGACCCGCTCGAACGCCGGATCGTCGTCCCGGTTGGACATGAGGCGCAGATAGGCCAGCGCGTCCTTGATTTCTGCTCGCTCGAAGAAGCGCAGTCCACCGTAGACGCGGTACGGAATGTTCTCGCGCAGCAGTGCCTCTTCAAACACCCGGGACTGCGCATTGGAGCGATACAGGATGGCTGATTCGGCCCGCGTATTGCCCTGGCTGACCCAGTCCTGAATGCGGGCGGTCACGAATTCAGCTTCATCACGCTCGTTATAAGCGTTGTACAGGCGAATGGGCTCGCCCTCATCGCCTTCGGTCCACAGTTCTTTGCCCAGTCGCCCACTGTTGTGACTGATGATGGCATTAGCAGCCTTCAGAATCGTGCCGGTGGAGCGGTAGTTCTGTTCCAGTTTGATGGTGTGCACGCCGCTGAAGTCTTTCTGGAAGCGCTCCAGGTGTTCCATGCGTGCACCGCGCCAGCGATAAATAGACTGGTCATCATCGCCTACGGCAAAAGGCAGTCCCGTGTCACCGGCCAGTACTCGCAGCCAGGCGTACTGGATGGCATTGGTGTCCTGAAATTCGTCCACCAGCAGATGCCGGAACCGCCGCCGGTAGCGCTCCAGCAGCTCCGGGTTGTTCAGCCACAACTCGTGGGCGCGCAGCAGCAGTTCCGCAAAATCCACCAGGCCACGCTGCTCACAGGTTTCCTGATAGACCCGGTACAGGTGAATCAACTGGCGGCGATTGGGCTCGCCCTCATCATTGATATGGTCCGGTCGCTTGCCCTCGTCCTTCTGTCCATTAATGAAATACTGAACCTCCCGCGGCACCCAGGTGCCTTCGTCGAGTTCCAGATCGCGAATGATTCGCTTGAGTATCCGTTGCTGGTCATCTGAATCGATGATCTGAAAACTCTGGGGCAGGCCGGCTTCTCGCCAGTGCCGGCGCAACAAGCGGTGAGCCAGGCCATGAAATGTTCCTACCCAAAGATTGTCGGCGGGCATGTCCAGCAAGCTGCTAATACGCCCGCGCATCTCCGCGGCGGCTTTATTCGTGAAGGTCACAGCGAGAATACCCAGGGGCGAGACGCGCTCGACCTGTATCAGCCAGGCAATCCGATGCACCAGCACCCGTGTTTTACCGCTACCGGCTCCGGCTACCACCAATACCGGCGCATGCGGCGCCGTTACGGCTTCGCGCTGCGCGTCATTGAGCGGATCGATAATCGGGGTGACATCCATGTTCGAATTCTAACAGCGGACAGGGGGCTTAATCAGAGCGGGCAAAGATACAGTTCTCTCAATCCGCCCCGTCCATCGACGACTTCTCTCACGATGCAGTCATCCAGAATCTGAGTAGTGGCCACCGGGCTGATGGTTTCCTGGCACGGCAACCGAGCATCCAGCTCGGGCAGGGCTAGAAAAGTGGGCGGCGGTGTCACGGTAATCGGGGCCATGCCCTTCAGGCGGCGCTGGTTGCTCAAGCCGATAAACTCATTAAAGGATCGATTACAGGCTTGCGTCTGTTGCATGGGGGTCAGCCTGCTTTCCATTTCCTGCGCCCAGCCCATGAGTTCATCATCGATGACGGCAGGGCCGCCGTCACGCATCGCGGTGAGTACATTGCCGTAAGCGGCGATGCGCAGCGCTGTGCCATCTTTTCCGGCGACCCGGCTCAGTTGGCGCACGAACCCGGGATCAGAAGCAAAATCTTCCGGGCGTATCTCCGCGAGTGTTTCCCGCAGCGAGGCCATCTTTAGCAAGGCGTTGACCGAGCCTTGGTTTGCGGCCGCCTGATAGCTTCCCAGAGCGGCAAAGGGATCAGTCACGCGCTGGCGGCCGGCCAGTTCCTGGGTGGCGAGGACTTCGCCCCCTTCGCTCAGGCTCCGCAAGGTGTCATCGTCCAGAGAGGCGTAGTAGTCAGCTGCGCGTGTATCGCCGACTAAATGACGCAGTGGGCCGCTGGCCAAATACCCGCGCGCTGCAAACCAGTCCCGGGTGTCGGCCAAAGCGATATCCGGAGCCATGCCCTGCTCTATCAATAGCGCTCGCAATGCGGCCGGGCTGTCGATCACCGGCAGGGCTTCGCCCGATTCGTCCACCCGCAGCAGAACAGCCTCGGGGGCGGCTTGCTCAGGACTGCGACTCGCGACGGGTACCTTGATGGGCTCCACAGGCTGGTCCACGACAATTTGCCGCACGACGAACAGCAGCACACCCAGCAATCCGGTTGCCAGCAGGATGGAAATATTCGTACGGGACACGACCGGTGGCTTCAGATCAGCTGATTTTGGTCGCGGGCAGCCGCGTGATTCAGGTTAAGCATGCTCAGCAACAGCAGGGCTGCCACCCCATTGTGGGCGGTGGCCAGACTTAGAGGCAGGCCAAACCAGACGATACTCATGCCAAGTAGCACCTGGGCAGTCAGTGCCAGGGCAACCAGCAGACCCGCCTGTCGCAGGGGCTTACCGCCGCTTCGCCAATAACGCCAGGCCAGAAAACTCAAAAACAAAAAGGTGACGCCGGCCCCCAGTCGATGAGTGTAGTGAATGGCAATACGGGCCGGTGCATCCAGCACGCCAAATTCGTAATCCACGCCGAGTCCCCGCCACATGACAAAGCCCTCGGAGAAATTCGCTTCACTTGGCCACCACTCGCCGGCGCAGGTGGGCAGGTCGGGACAGGCCAGGGCGGCATAGTTTGAGCTGGTCCAGCCGCCCAGGGCGATTTGCATGATCAGAATAACCAGGCCCGCAACGACGACAGGCACAGCCCGCGGGGTAATACCCTCTGTGGTGCGACGGCGGTGATTGAGGATCAGCCAGAAGAGCAGAGATGTAGTGGCCAGTCCTCCCAGCAGATGGGCCATCACAATCAGAGGCTTAAGCAGCAGCGTCACGGTCCACATGCCCAGCAGGCCCTGGAATATAACCAGGCCCAGCAAGGCCAAGGGCAGGCCGACCGGCTGCTGTGGATCGCGCCGGTTCAGCCAGCCAAGCAGGGCGATACCGGTGATGAGCATGCCCAGGGTGGTGGCCAGATAACGGTGAATCATTTCGCGCCAGGCTTTCGTGGCATTCAGCTCGCGTTCGGGGAATGCCTGCTGCAGTTCCTCACGCACGGCGGGATCGCTGGGCAGTACCAGTTCACCGTAGCAGCCGGGCCAGTCCGGGCAACCCAGCCCGGCATCCGATAGCCGCACCCAGGCGCCCAACACCACCACGCACAGAGCCATGACACAGGCCGTGTAGCAGAGTCGGATATACCAGTTGTACATCAGCCTATCCTTGAGACCTTAAGCAATCGCTTCAGGTCCGTATGAATGCCGCGCATACTCAGGCCCGCGGGGAACTGCATCATCAGGTTGCCCTTCGGGTCCACTAAGAATAGGCCGACTGACTCCCGGCTGTCGATTGTTTGAAGCAGTCCCAGGCCGGGCCCCTGGTTGCCGTTAATGGTCTTGAGACCGGGGTGTTGGGTGGCCATAAATTCCGCGTCTGGCTGACCGTCCGCATAGAGCCAGACTCGCTGCACCCGGTCGCTGTTTTTGCCCAAAGCGCGGCGCAACTGGCGGGTCTCGTACAGAACCTGCTGACAAAGATCCGGGCAGTCGCCCGGGGCAATGATCACCAAGGACCAGATTTCCTCCAGCCGCACGCCGTTCTCGGCGGTGAGGTCAAAAGCCGTCAATGCCACCGAGGGCTCGATGAGCTGACCGTTGACGGCCTGGCCTTCGGGCTTCCAGATGCCTCCGTAATAGAGCCCGAAGGCAGCAATCACGGGGCCGAAAAAAATGGCGGCGACCGCGATCAGCTGCAGCCTGCCTTTGCGTTGCGCATCATTCATGATGACGGGAGCCTTTGTCTTTTAAGGTTAAGAAGAACGTAAATCACTACCGCTGTAAACGCGAAAGCGAACCATTGCACGGCATAGCCCAGGTGAGTATCGGGGCCTGAGACCTTGGGTTGCCAGTCCCGTCGGTAGCCATCGGTCGCATCGGGATTCAGCAGCACCTGGTAGTCAGTCACCGGGTAACCCAGCTGCGCTTCAATGTCGCCGGCCACGGGATACAGCAGACGACGTGGCCAGGGCGCGTCAGCCGCCGGCAGCTCGCCGGCCAGTCGCAGTCCGGGTCGGGGCAGTTTATCCAGGCGACCCCGGATACGCCTTGGCTCGTCGTTAATGCTGACCTGCGGCAGCTCATCGCGCCGGGCGGCAGCGGGAATCCAGCCCCGATTTACCAGTACTGCGATGTCTTCGGTCAGCAAGGGGGTCAGCACTTCGTAGCCTGCCCGACCGTCGCGGGAAATATTATCCAGCAGTATTTGCCGGGAGACGTCGTAGCGCCCCGATAAGACAACAGTTTGGTAGCGTAATTGGGTGGCCGCCTCGTCTGCGATGGGACCGACGATAGACTTCGCTTCGCTGCCCTTATCGAAGGCGGCAAACAGAGCCATTTTCTGCCCCTGGCGATCCAGCTGCCAGAAGCCTGCCCAGGCAAATAGCGCGCAGGCCCCCAGCGTCAGGAGGGTGGCCCACAGGGGCGGCCGGAATGTTAATCTGCGTGCGGCCAACAGCCTGTCGGTATCCCGAAGATGAAATTCATCGTCATTTTGCTGCTGCTCGGAATAGTCGCGAGCCTGGGTTCAGGCCTGTTCTTCCTGGTTAAGGATGACGGCGACAACAAGCGCATGGTGAAAGCGCTCACCGTGCGCATCATTCTGTCTGTCGCCCTGTTTGTATTCCTGATTTTCGCCTGGGCGACCGGCCTGATTCAGCCTCGGGGCAGTATCGGCTGACCAGGTCCCGGGTCCTAGACCCAGTAGATAAAGATAAACAGGCCCAGCCAGACCACATCCACGAAGTGCCAGTACCAGGCGACCGCTTCAAAGGCGAAATGATGCTTGGGCGTGAAGTGACCGCGCAGGCAGCGTAACCAGATCACCAATAACATGATGGCGCCGATAGTCACGTGCATGCCATGGAAGCCAGTCAACATGAAGAATGTTGAACCGTAAATCCCCGTGGTCATTTTCAGATTCAGATCCTGGTAGGCATGGATGTACTCATAGGCCTGAAAGCCCATGAATATGAAGCCAAGCAGGAAAGTCATGGCCAGAAAAATATTCAGAATGCGGCGGTTGTTTTCCTTCAGGGCATGATGCGCGACAGTGATGGTCACGCCACTGGTCAGCAGCAGGGCGGTATTAATTGCCGGCACGCCCCAGGGGCCCATGGTTTCGAAGTCACCGCCGACATCAGCGGGGCCGTTTGACGGCCAGACGTTCTCAAAACCCTGCCAGACAAAGAGGTTGGTAAAGAAATTGTTGCCTTCACCGCCGAGCCAGGGAAGCGAAAGCTGGCGCGCATAAAACAGAGCGCCGAAGAACACGGCAAAGAACATGACCTCGGAAAAAATGAACCACATCATGCCGATGCGAAAGGATGAATCCACCTGATTGTTATAGGTGCCCCGCTCGCTTTCACCGATGACTTCACCGAACCAGAGGAAAATAATGGTCAGCACAAGGCCGAGACCCAGGACGACGGGTAACGTGAAACTGCCGCCATTCAATCCGCTGGATACGCCGAGGAAAAAGATAAACAAGCCCACTGACATCATGATCGGCCATTTCGTGCCGTGGGGGATGTAGTACTTGTCCTGGGCGTGTGCCATTGCTAGAAGTTCCTATTGACGAAGTCGGCCGCTTAGTTCGCGGCAACTTGCTGGTTGATGAAAAAAGTATAAGCCAAAGTGACACGTTCAATGTGTCTTGGCAGGTCTGGGTCAATCATAAAGGTCAGACCCATGTCGCGGCCTTCTTCCGGGCCGAATTCCTGCGATGTAAAGCAGAAGCATTCTGTCTTCTTGAAATATTTATTGGCCTGGCCCGGCGCCACGCTCGGCACAGCCTGTCCAACCAGTTCCCGCTGGGTCAGGTTGCGCGCGAAATAAGAGGTGTCATAGAGCTTGCCCGGCATGACTTCCATGCTCGAAACGGCAGGACGAAATTCCCACGGCGCCTGCTGATTCCGATTGGCAATGAACTCCACGATGACTCGACGATCCGTTTCCGGCCCTTCTTCAGTGACGAGTGCAGCTGTTGGTGTGCCGGTACGGACACCAATACCCACGACCTGGCAGAAGATGTCGTACAAGGGCACCAGCAGAAAGCCGAAGCCAAACATGGCCACAGCCAGCACCACCAGTTTACCGACCAGGGTGGAGTTGCTGTCGTTCATGCGTTCAGCACGCCCATGGCGATGAAGCCGGCGTAGAAAGCCAGGGCCACCAGGCCCAGGACAACAGCGGTTCGTCGGATTCGCTGCCGGCGCTCGTTTTCATTAGCCACAGTCGACATCAGCTCCGCCTCAGCGAACCTCAGGCGCATCTTCGAAGGTGTGATACGGGGCCGGCGAAGGCACGGTCCATTCCAGACCCTCGGCACCGTCCCAGACCTGGGCAGTGGCTTTTTCGCCGCCGCGAACGCATTTGAAAACGATGTACACGAGCAGCAGCTGGGAGAAGCCGAAGCCAAAGGCGCCGATGCTGGAGATGGCGTTGAAATCGGCAAACTGCGTCGCGTAGTCTGGAATGCGCCGGGGCATGCCCGCAAGACCCAGGAAATGCTGGGGGAAGAACAGCACGTTGACGAAGATCGCGGACAGCCAGAAGTGAACTTTGCCCAGGGTCTCGTCGTACATGTGACCGGTCCACTTCGGCAACCAGTAGTAAGCACCGGCGATGGCGCCAAACAGCGCACCCGGCACCAGGACATAGTGGAAGTGAGCCACCACGAAGTAGGAATCGTGATACTGGAAGTCAGCCGGCACGATGGCCAGCATCAGTCCGGAAAAGCCGCCAATCGTGAACAGAAACAGAAAGGCCAGCGCAAACAGCATCGGGGTTTCGAAGCTCAGGGAGCCTTTCCACATGGTGCTGGTCCAGTTAAATACCTTCACGCCCGTCGGCACGGCGATGAGCATGGTGGACAGCATGAAGAACAGCTGGCCTGCCAGGGGCATACCCACGGTGAACATGTGATGCGCCCAGACGATAAAGGACAGAAAGGCAATACTGGCTGTCGCGTAAATCATCGAATCATTGCCGAACAGCGGCTTGCGCGAGAAGGTCGGGATGATCTGCGAGATGATGCCGAAGGCCGGCAGAATGATGATGTACACCTCGGGATGGCCGAAGAACCAGAAAATGTGCTGGAAGAGCACCGGGTCACCACCACCCGCGGCCTGGAAGAAGCTGGTGCCGAAGAAAGCGTCCGTCAGCAGCATGGTGACACCGCCGGCCAGGACAGGCATCACGGCGATCAGCAGGTAAGCCGTAATTAGCCAGGTCCAGACAAACAGGGGCATCTTCATCAGCGTCATGCCCGGGGCCCGCATGTTCATGATGGTCACGATGATGTTGATTGCGCCCATGATCGACGACACACCCAGCAAGTGAATCGCAAAGATGGCGAAAGGCAGAGCATTACCTGTCTGCAGCACCAGCGGCGGGTAGAGGGTCCAGCCTGAAGCCGGGCCGCCACCGTCCATGAACAGCGTGGAGAGCAACATGGCGCCGGCGAATGGCAGGATCCAGAAGGACCAGTTATTCAGCCGCGGCAGCGCCATATCCGGTGCGCCAATCATCATGGGCACCATCCAGTTCGCGAAACCCACGAAGGCCGGCATGATCATGCCGAAGACCATGATCAAAGCGTGCATCGTGGTCATCTGGTTGAAAAAGTCCGGGTTCACGAACTGCAGGCCCGGCTGGAACAGCTCTGCCCGGATCACCAGGCTCATGGCGCCGCCGACGAACAGCATTGCCAATGCGAAGAACAGGTAAAGGGTGCCGATGTCCTTGTGATTCGTGGTCGTGATCCACCGCATGATGCCCTTGTCGGGGCCATGGTCGTCGTGGTGCTCGTCGTGGGTTGTGGTCGCACTCATGTAATTACTGCTCCGCACCGGCTGTCCCGCCGGACTTTAATTCTCTTGATAACTGTTATTGATTCGCTACAGCGGCAGTCTGCTCAGCGCCGCCTTTTTGTTCAGCCAGCCAGGCGTCGAATTCATCTTTGGGCAGTGCTTCGACGACGACAGGCATGAAGCCGTGGTCTTTGCCGCACAGCTCTGCGCACTGGCCCCGATAAACGCCCGGTTCGTTCACTTCGAACCAGCCCTCGTTGATGAAGCCGGGAATAGCATCTCTTTTAACGGCGAAGTCGGGTACCCACCAGGCATGCAGCACATCATTCGAGGTGAGCAGATAGCGAATTCTGGTGCCGACCGGCACGATGAGCGGCTTGTCCACGTCCAGCAGATAGTTTTCAACCTCGAAGGGGTCGATATCGGTGTCGAGCTGACGCGCGGCGTTACTCTCGCTGGCCAGACTGCTGTAGAAGCTTACGTCTTCGCCGATGTATTCATACTCCCACTTCCACTGGTAGCCGGTGATCTTGATGGTCATTTCCGTATCCTTGACCACTTCAATTTCAACCAGGGTCTGGGCTGCCGGCACGGCCATGGCAACAAGAATGAGGACGGGGATTACCGTCCAGATGAACTCGGCTGTATTGCTGTGGGCAATACTGGTATCGGCTACGGCGCCTTTGCTCTTTCGAAATACCACGATGCAATAGATCATCGCGGCGAAGACCAGCACGGCAATCGCCACACAGATCCAGAAGACCAGCATGTGCAGATCAAATACCTTGGCGCTGACATCTGTCGCGCCCACGGGCATGTTCAATTCCCATGCCGCCTGAGCGGCCCCGCCTCCCAGCAGGCTGGCAACCAGCGCTGCGAGGCATTTTGTGAATCTGTTTTTTCCCACTGTTCTGCCCATGCTCCAATCAAAAATCTTTTGCTAATCTGTCCGGATTGCCCGGTATAACTTCTGTCAGTCGTCGGCCCAAACTTTCACGTTCATCCTCGGTCAGGAAACGACCCACTTCCACGGCCTTTCCTTTGGAGGTCAACAGCAGCCGGTGTGGCCACGTCGACTGCTTTGCTTTAACCAGCTTTACCTGTGTCCATGCACGCGAAAATTCGTACTCGCGTGTATCACCTCGCCCGGTCTTACTGACATGCACACAGTCCTCGTCTACCCGTATTCGCTCACGTCGTTGGCCTTGCAGCATGCTCCAGCGCAGGGCTGCGCCCAGCGCGAGCAGCTCCAGGCCTGCAAAGGGCAGGATTGGCCAGTACCCGACGATGGCGAAACTGACGGCGATGGTCAGGGACACGGCCACAATCCCAAAGTAAAAGACCAGGGCCGTGCGGAGGGTCAGGGAACAATTCGGACTGAGCTCAAAAAGATGCACGTTGGCACTTCTCCATCGCTTCGCTCGGGGCCCCCGTCAACCTCCATTTTTAGAGCGCGGGATGTTACTGGATGCCCCCCGGCGGCGCAATGTTGGAAAGCCCGGATAAGAATTGGTTTTTTGTTCTAAAACATGAGCTTGTATCGAAGCCCTAAGTCGGCCGGCGAGGCCGGATGGCAGTCAGTGGAATTTCTGTTTCCGGACCCTGGGCGGAAGCTTTGGCGCCTCCCGCCCAGGCCTGCCCCCAGATCACCTCCAGGCTGACCGGCCAGGGCTTGTCCGCCACGCTCTGGGCGGCCACGGCTGCCTGCAGGCGAGCCCAGGCACCGCGACCCGTCAGGGTCGGCCGGCGATTCTTGCTCCAGTTAACCGAACCCACGGCACGGAGGTCGGCCACGAAGTCCTCGGGCCGGGTATAGGTGACAGTGAAGCTGTCACGATCCAGCACCGGCTCGGCCAGCCCCGCCCGGACGACCAGATCACCCAGATCATGCATGTCCGGAAACGGGACCACGTGGGTATGGTTATCCACGGTTGCCCAGGCTTGTCGCCACTGCGCAAAGGAATCGGGGCCCAGGGTGCTGAACAGGAACAGGCCCGGCTCGCGCAGGACTCTGGCGACTTCCGTTAGCACAGGCACCGGGTTGCGGCAGTAGGCCAGCAACAGATTACAGAACACCAGGTCCACACTGTTGTCGGGCAGCGGCAGTTGGAGGGCATCAGCGCATAACAGACTGGCTGGCGTATCGGCTTGCCAGGCAGAAGGTGCATGGTCGACGGCCAGCAGACGGGCGTCAGGATAGCGTTGAGCCAGGGCCGGGCCGGCTTCACCGCCGCCGGCGCCCAGGTCGAGAATTAACGCGGGCTTAATGGCCGTATAGTCCAGTCGCGACAGGAGTTCATCGCGCAGCTGTCGGTGCATGAAATCGGCACGGCCGCGGCTGATCGCTGCCCGGCGATGGGCCTGGCGCAGGCGGCGTTGCGAAAATTCGGGCACGCGGGGTGGTTTCAGCCCGCGGTCTGACTCCGCGCCAGGTCGGCCGGCGCGGGCTCCGGGCGCATGCCGAGTCGGTTGAGCAGGGCCATGTCGTCATTGGTGTCCGGATTCGGCGTGGTCAGCAACTGCTCGCCATAGAAGATGGAATTGGCGCCCGCCAAAAAGCACAGGGCCTGAAGTTCGTCGCTCATCTCGGTGCGGCCCGCAGACAGTCGGACGTGAGCCGCCGGCATCAGTATTCTCGCCACGGCAATAACCCGGACAAAGTCCAGGGGATCCACATCGGCCGCGTCCGCTAACGGGGTGCCGGGCACTTTCACCAACTGGTTGATGGGCACACTGCCCGGATGGGCCGGCAGGGTCGCCAGGGTATGCAGCATGGCGGCCCAGTCAGCGCGTGCCTCCCCCATACCCAGAATGCCGCCGCAACAGACTTTCAGCCCTGCATCCCGGACCGCGGTGAGGGTGTTGAGCCGGTCGTCATAGGTCCGGGTGCTGATGATTTCCGGGTAATGCTCCGCAGAGGTATCAAGATTGTGGTTGTAGTAGTCCAGCCCGGCCTCGCGCAGTTCTTCGGCCTGTGCCTGGTCCAGCATGCCCAGGGTTGCGCAGGTTTCCAGTCCTTCGTCAGCCACGGCTCGTACCATCTGCGCGATGCGCGTGAGCTGCTTTGGTTTGGGGCTGCGCCAGGCAGCGCCCATGCAGAACCGGGTGGCGCCATTTGCTTTGGCATTGCGGGCAGCTTGCACCACGGCTTCCAGGGGTGCCATGTGTTCGCCATCCACGCCGGTGTCGTAGTGGGAACTCTGGGGACAATAAGAACAGTCTTCGGGGCAGGCGCCTGTTTTTACGCTCATGAGTGTGCTGATCTGGATTTCAGCGGGATTGAAATGGGCCCGATGGGCCAGCTGAGCCTGAAACATTAACTCGCTGAAAGGCAGCGCGAATAGCGCGTCGACCTCGGCGCGTGTCCAGTCAGTGCGAATATCCCCAGCCTGTGGCTGCTGTGAAGAACTCATATCTGTTCCCTGTCCCTGGTTATATCGATGGCGGAACGGTCTCCGCCCGCGCAGTATCAAAATGCCCCCCGAGCCTGTCAACCTGCAATGCCTGATCAAGTTGACTACTGGTCTGCGTGTCTGATGCCCTGGCCTTGCGTTCTCTGCGGGCAAAGGGCTGGCCTGGAGCGGGTCTGCGTCCGCTGCCAAGCAGACCTGCCGTGGATTACGCACCCCTGCGTGCGCTGCGCTGCGCCGCTGCCGGCGGGCGCAGCAGCGGGCCTGTGCGCGGCGTGTGACCTGAATATGGCCGGAATCGACCAGTTGCGGGCAGGCCTGGTTTACGAGTATCCGGTTGATGCCCTGGTCATCGTTGCCAAGTTTCAGGCGCGACGGGAAGTTGCGCGGGCCCTGGGTGAATTGCTGGTTGCCGCTCTCGCGCGGCAATCGCCTTGTGCCCTGTCCGCCGACATCGTTGTTCCGGTGCCTTTGCACCCCGCTCGTCTGGGCAGTCGCGGTTACAACCAGGCGCTGGAGATCGCGCGGCCTGTGGCGGCGGCTCTGAACCTGCCGTTGCTTAAGCGGCTTTGCCGCCGGTCGCGGAACACCGCGGCTCAATCGGCTTTACCGGGATGCGATCGACGTAAAAATCTTGCGGCAGCGTTCCGCGTGCGCGGCTCGGCCGCCGGGACCCGCGTGCTGATCGTGGATGACGTGGTGACGACGGGCCATACGCTGAGTAGTCTGGCACTTAGCCTGCGATGCGCGGGCGCTGCGCAGGTCACGGCCTGTTGCGCCGCCCGTGTCGTGCCTGATCAGGCCAGGTTAAAAATGTAGTCCAGCAAAATACCGGCGAAAACAGTTGCGCCCACGTGCCGATTAGCCAGGAAGGCCTGAAAACATTTTTGCGGATCGCGATCACGGATACTCAGGCGTTGCTGCAGCAGCAAGCCCGCCGTAATTCCGACAGCGCCGAAATACCAGGCGCCAAGTTCAGCCGCCTCGCCCACCAGCACCAGGGCCAGCAGCAAGGTCAGCTGCAACAAGCCGATACAAAACAGATCGGCACTGCCGAATAGCAAGGCAGTGGAGCGCACACCGATGAGCTGATCTGCCTCCCGGTCGGCCATCGCATACAGCGTGTCGTAGATCACCGCCCAGACCACCACGGTTAACCACATGAGCCATGCCAGTCGGGGGATCTCGCCCGTCTGGGCAGCGAAGGCCATGGGCACGCTCCAGCCAAAAGCGGCCCCGAGAACCAGCTGGGGGGCGACGAAAAAGCGCTTCGTGAAGGGATAAATAATGGTCAGCGCGGCGGCGCCCAGGGCCAGCCAGCGAGTCATGATATTGAGGGTCAGCAGCAGGGCAACAGCCAGCAAAGACAAGGCAAGAAACAGGACTATCGCTTCGGCCGGAGCGACTTCCCCGGTGGCCAGCGGCCGGTTTCGGGTGCGCTCCACCTGGGCATCAAATTTTCGGTCCGCCAGATCATTGATGACGCAGCCGGCGCTGCGCATGATGAGGGTGCCCAGCACGAACACCACAAAGACACGGGGATCGGGTTGACCTGCGCTGGCAATCCATAAGGCCCAGAGGGTTGGCCACAGCAGCAGCCAGATACCAATGGGTCTATCCAGCCGCATCAGTCGCCCATAGAGGGCGAGCTGGCGGCGCAGCTCAGTGGTAAATCGGGCTTGAGTGTTGGAACCGGCCATGGTCATTCAGAGCGGCGGCGATAACGCAGCATAGCAAGCCGGCGCAGGCAACTCTCAGACTTGACCGAAGCGGCCGGCTTCCCCGACCCAGCGGGCAATGATGGCGTGGACGGCGTCAGCTGAAGTTTTCAGCAAATGTTGCCCCAGGCTTTGTACCGGCAGGGCAAGGTCTGCGTCCCGGGCCAGATCAGCAACCCGCAGCTGCGTCAGCCCGGTTTGCCGGGTGCCCAGTACTTCGCCCGGGCCGCGCAATTCGAGGTCTTTGCGAGCCAGTTCGAAGCCGTCGCTGACGTGGCGCATGGTGTCGAGGCGTTCGCGGGCCAGGCGAGAAAGCGGAGCCCGATAGAGCAGTACGCAGGCACTCGCGTCACTGCCTCGACCCACTCGACCACGCAGCTGATGCAGCTGCGACAGTCCCATGCGCTCGGCGTTCTCGATGATCATCAAGGTTGCTTCGGGCACATCCACACCCACTTCGATGACAGTGGTTGCTACAAGCACGCGCAACTTGCCTGCTGCAAACTGTTTCATTGTCCGATCCTTTGCTTCGGGCTTCATCCGCCCATGGACCAGCCCCACGGGAATCTCGCCCAGGGCCTGACTCAGCATCGCGTGAGTGGACTCCACGGCCTGGGAAGGCAACGCGTCGGAATCTTCAATCAGCGGGCAAACCCAATAGGCGCGGCGGCCTTCGGCACAGGCTTCGCGCACCCGCGTGACCACATCGCCGCGCCGATCTTCGGGCAAAGCAACGGTATTAATCGGTTGACGACCGGGCGGTAATTCGCTGATCACCGACACATCCAGGTCGGCATAGAGGGTCATGGCCAGTGTGCGTGGGATTGGTGTGGCCGTCATGACGAGTTGATGGGGGCGAAAACTGCCGTCGTTGCCTTTCTCCATGAGTTGCAGTCGCTGGTGCACGCCGAAGCGATGCTGCTCATCAACGACCACCAGGCCCAGTCTTTGATATTCGACGCCTTCCTGGAACAGGGCATGGGTGCCGACTACCACTTGTGCCCGCCCGTCAGCCATTTCCTGCAAGGCCCGGTCCCTGGCTTTGCCGCGCAGGCTGCCCGACAGCCAGACCACGCGCACACCCAACGGATCAAACCAGCGAAAGAAACTTTCGCGATGTTGTTCCGCCAGTAATTCCGTGGGAGCCATGATGGCAACCTGCTGGCCCGTTGCGACTGCAGCCAAAGCAGCCGCGGCGGCCACCACGGTTTTGCCGCAACCCACATCGCCCTGCACCAGGCGCATCATGGGATGACTTTGCGCCATGTCCGCACCGATTTCCGCCAGCGCCTGCTGTTGTCCGCCGGTGAGTTTAAAGTTCAGTTGCGCAATAAATTGCTCGGCCAGCGCTGAATCTGCTGCAATGGGGATAGCGCGTTCCGTGCGCGTGGCTTCACGAATCAGCCGCAGGCTCAGGTGATGGGCGAGCATTTCCTCCAGCGCGAGGCGCCGTTGGCAAGGGTGTGTGCCGGCTGTCAGCTGCGCCACATCGGCACCGGCGGGCGGCTGGTGCAGATACCTCAGTGCCGCCTCCAGATCAGGCAGATCCAGTTCTGCCAGTTGTTCGGCCGGCAACCAGTCGTGCAGGTGGCCCAGGCACTTAGCCATGGCCTGCTCCACCAGGCCGCGCAAACGCGTTTGCTGCAGGCCCTCCGTGGCCGGGTAAATGGGCGTGAGCCTGTCTTCCAGTTCCGGCGAGGGCCCGGGTCCGAGCAAGCGGTATTCGGGATGCACAATTTCCAGGCCAGCAGGGCCTGGTCGGACGGATCCATAAGCGCGCAGTCGCGCGCCCCGTTGCAGTCCGTTTTGCTGCGCGCGGGAAAAATAAAAAAATCTTAAGGTGAGTTGCCCCGTGCCGTCGCTGACCCGACACAGCAGGCTGCGTCGACGGCGATAAACCACTTCGCTAAGTTCCACCTCGGCGTCAATCACTGCCGCCTGTCCGGCGCGTAATGATCCCAATGGTGTGATACGGGTTCGATCTTCGTAGCGTTGGGGAAGCAGAAATAGCAGGTCGGCCGGTTGCCGGATATTCAGTCGTCCCAGTTTCTCGGCCAGGGCCGGGCCAACGCCTCGCAGGGAGGTGAGGGAAGCTGAAGCCTCAGCACCGGGCTGGCGGGCCGATTCAGAGGGCAATGATGGCATCCGCCTCCACGGTTGCACCGCGTGGCAGGGCCCCAACCTGTACAGCGGCCCTTGCCGGGTAAGGCGCCTGCAGGTACTCCGCCATGATCTCGTTCACGGCGGCGAAGTCGGCCAGATCTGTCAGATACACATTGATTTTTACCGCATCATTCAGACGTCCGCCGGCTGCTTCGGCAATGGCCGACAGGTTGGCGAAGACCTGGCGGATGTGCACCTTAATTTCGCCCTGGACCAGTTCTCCCGTGGCCGGGTCCATAGGCAGTTGCCCGGAGATATACAAAGTGTCGTTGGCGCGAATTGCCTGGGAATAAGTTCCGATGGCGGCCGGCGCCGCCTCGCTGTGGACAGCTTCTCTAGTCATGGTGTTTTTCTCAGGTGCAGGTGCGCGTCACTCTTCGCACCACAGACATATGTCGGATGCTGCGAATCACGCGGGCCAGGTGGACCCGGTCTTTGACCAGGATCAGGAAAGTCAGATCGGCAGATTCCTCGTCACGCTCTTCGACGGAAACCTGTTCAATATTTGATTCGGCGTCGCCGATTTTCGCGGCGATTTCGGCCAGGGCGCCGGGGCGATTCGTTGCTTCGACTTTAATCTCTACAGAGAAATCCCGATCAATAATGCTTTCCCAGTTCA
>JBPCXH010000037.1:0-2865 GCA_051008735.1 Gammaproteobacteria bacterium
TCGGAGCGAACCAGCATCCACAGTCGCACGGCCACGATTTCGGCACCGAGCGCACCGGGCGCCGCCAGCGGGTTATCGCCATCGACATAGCGATCCGCATCCTGATTGCCAGTGGTGTCAATGCCGAACTGAACCTGCAGACTTTCCACGCCGGGAATCACCTCCTGATCCTGTAGCCTGCCCGCGGCACCGCCGTCCACCAGGCTGAGTCGACGCAGGGCAGGCAGATTCGGGTCAAAGCTCGACTCGCCGATGTAATAAGCGTTCACTACAACGTCGCGGATTTCCGCCGGCAGGTCGGCGCCCGGGGGCACGGCGTCGTCAAATAACTGGCCACCATTCAGATTGCTCTCTACCTGCACCTGGCCCACGCTGGGAAGGGTGATTCGGGCGCTTGCGTGGCGGACGATCAGGACATCGGAATCGGCCCGGGGATTCAATCCGGTGCAGTCCAGGTCATAGATGTCGTCACGGGATTCTACGGCGCCGACAAATTGCGTGGCGAACGTTGTGGCCTGTGCGTTCGTACCGCCCGTGCAGCTGATTTCGATCCCGGCCGTGTTGATAAAGACCGGCTGGTTATTCAGCCCCCAAAAACGGGCCAGTCGAATGTCCGGCTCAAGGGCATCGAGTGCGAAGCGGACATTTTCCTGCAGGCGCGAAACGCTGTCGGCAGTACGGAAGCTGGCACGGCTCTGGAGGTAGACGGAAATGGCACCGCCGATCAGCACACTGCCGATCAGCATGGCGACCATCATCTCAATCAGGGTCATGCCCCCTTGGGCCGATCGACCTGGCGTCACGCGGTTCATTGCTGAATCACCAGGGTGTAGGTAGATGGATCTGCCTGTCCCGCTTCGGGCCAGCTCAGGGTGATGGTGTAACGGGTAAGCTGCGGCGTCGGATTTTCTGTGACAATAGTGGCCACGGGTGCGCCCGGCAGCCGGTTATTGACATCCAGAAGCCAGGTAAACCAGTCATCGTCTGCCATCTCGGCCGGGGTGCAGGCGCCCGCTCCGTTCACACAGCCCTGGTTGGCACCCGGGCCAATGCCGTTGTAGCTGGCGGCTGCATTCGGATTGGCCTGGATACGGTCGGCCATGTCCGCGGCCAGGGTCACGGCAGTAATACGGTTGATTGATGTACGGCCGGCACGCAGGCTTTCTACGTACAGGCTGGCTATGCCCAGCATGCCCACTGCCATCACCACCAGGGCGACGAGTATCTCAACGAGGCTAAAGCCTCGGCTGGCGCGGGGGGGTGGGGCAGTCAAGCGCATAGTCAGCAGCCTCCCAGGGGGTTGTCTAGACCCTGTACAAGAGCGCGTTCAGAGAAGACTCGCGGGTGCCCGGTGGCAGAGATACGCAACCAGCGGCCTGCGGCCACGCCACCGCTTATTTCGATGTCGCCGCGCTCATCACACAGTTCCATGTTGATCACGCTGGGCGTTGCCGCCAGGATCTGATCCTGGCGAGAGCCGTTGGCGCCGAAGGCGACGTAAACCGGCGCGCCTGCAGTGCCCCAGGTGCTGTTGGCACCAATGGCCGGGTGCAGGGGGCCGTTGGCTGCGATGACGACGTCGCCGCCGTTCACCTGGGCATCGTTGTTGGTATCTGCAAACACGACCCAGCCCTGATCGAAGCCCGCCCCGCCATCGCAGGTCGGATTGGCGGCGTCTGCCGTGGTGCTGGCGCACACGACAACGGGTACCTGGCGTTTGAGCGCTTCACTGCGCGCCAGGTGCAGGGACGACAGCACGTCATTGGCCGCCGCACTCATGCGATTGTTTTGTAGGAATCCACCGAAGGCGGGTATGCCGATGGTGAGAACCACCGCGAGGACCGCGAGAGTAATCATCAGCTCCACCAGGGTGACACCTTCTGCGTGTATCTTGCCCATTGCGGATTAGTTTGCCGCGACTCGGCAGGCGGTTGTAAATTCTCAGACAAGCGGCATGTTTTCTCGGTTGGACGGATGTTTATTAACAAAATCTGGTAGTTGTATTTAACAGTGCACCTTTCGTCTGGTTTCCGGTCTTGAGGCCAATCTCGGCCTGCCGCTTGGGCTGATAACAAGGGCGCGGCTCGCGTCGATCCCCCGCTCATCGCAAAAGGCAATGGTCCCGTTTGTGTCGCGGAGGGTGAAGGGGCGGAAAACGAAGACCCGCCGATTGCTCAGAATATTGATGTTCATCAGGCCGGGCTCGCGACGCAGGACCTGGTCGAACTCGCCACTGGGCCCGCTGTCCGCCAGCCGGGTCATCACCTGCCAGCCACCTTGCCATTGTCCGTCTGTCCGGCATCTGCCGCCCGCAGCGATTGGGCAGACCATAACGGGCGCGGCGCGGGCATTGGCAGTCTGTCGGGCAAAGTGCAGATCCCGGACCAGGTTGTTGACTGCGCCTGTCATGCGGGACTCCAGCACAAGATGTCGGAATCCCGGCACGCCAGCGCCCAGCAGGAGAAACGCTACAGCCACGGTGATCAGCAGTTCCAGCAGGCTAAGGCCGGTTTCTTTTTTGCGCACGCGGGTGTGTTTTGGAAGGTGCACGGCCGGACTCCGTTGAAAGCAGGTGTCCGAACCAAGTTAGCTGCCAAGGGCACCCGGGCCCAGTGCCAATTGGACCTAATGTGTCTGGAAACCCACTAACTGGGCCCTGTGGTTGCTGGTTTTACAGGCTTTGGCACACACAGCTAGAATGAGCTTATCTTGGACTGTGGCCAACTCTTTGAAAGTAAGACGGGAATCCCTTGCCAGGCTGCTTGACGATCACGGGGTCCGGCCCACGCCTCAGCGC
Organism: Gammaproteobacteria bacterium; assembly: GCA_051008735.1. Lineage (GTDB taxonomy): Bacteria > Pseudomonadota > Gammaproteobacteria > Steroidobacterales > J054. The sequence continues at coordinate 2,798 of JBPCXH010000037.1, forward strand.
TTGCTGATTGCGGAGCTTATGCTGACGCAGGCCTGTCACCTGTCCGCAGATCAGGTACTGGAGCGTCT
>JBPCXH010000038.1:0-23720 GCA_051008735.1 Gammaproteobacteria bacterium
TCGGCGGACAACAGGATGCGCGGTTCCATCGCGGTGGCGAGAGGAACGGCCGTAATGGCGTTGTCAGAGTGGCGCTTTGGTGCCATGGGCTCGCATTAGACGCAGCTACAAGTTCCGTTAATCTAAGGATTTAGCGCGTGTAATGAGACCGTGCAGATCACAGATCAGGAGATTGTTTTGTTAACCCGGAGCAGGCGAACCGCAAATGAGACGCGGCTCACATTTTTAGCCTGATTCGTGAGCTCAGTTGCTGCCGGCGACGAAGGAATCACAGGCAACAGACGCTGCACCGGCAGACGGTGCGAGACTGGCAAGTCCGGCTGTCAGCTCATCGGCATGGGCCGATTCGACGTCCATCCAGAACTGCTCGGTTTCGACCATCTGCGGTACCGGCTCGACATCGATATTCTGCTTAGCCAGTTGCTCACGTCGAACTTCTGCCATGGGCAATTTGTTATACACACCCACGGAGATACGGCGACCGTAGGCACCGCTGGCATAGACCTGCAGATCATTCAGGCCTGCTGCACGAAAGTTTTCTTTGAGCGCATAGACATCGTCCATGCTGGACTGTGCCGGCGACAAGAGGACGTAGTGCTTGACTCGCTGTCCTACGTCGCTGCTCACTGCCGCAAAATCGGCTATTGGCTTGACGGCTCGCATCAGCTGATCAGCCTCTTCACGCGAGCCAAATGGCCCAATTCGTCGACAGGCCGGCAAGGCAGTCGCGCTGGAAGCAAAGCTTTGCCCAAACTCGGCTGGTTGACCGGTAACAGTCTGTAAATTTTGTTCGTTCACAGTGGCATTGCCTTCATCGTCGGCAAGCACATCACGCTTTTCAAGGAATTTCACCCTGCAACGCAAACCACTGGGCAATGCGTAGTCCGGGTTTGGCAGCTCCAGGCGCACGCGGAATGTTCCACTGGCGGAATCTGCCACGCGATCCACAATAGACACTTTTGCTTCGAAACTGCCTTCGCTCGGCGCCTCGGGCATAACGACCGCGCGCTGCCCGATCTCCAGCTCACCAAAGGCCCGCACCGGGACAATCACCTCGACGCGTAATGGATCAATTTGTGCCAGCTGCAGAATGGGCTGGTCCTCAACCGATTCACCGGGCGACAGAAAGCGCTGCACGACCACGCCATCGATCGGGCTACGCAGCGTATGCCTGTCCAGAACCTGAACACTCTGACGCAGCTCAAGCTGTGACAGGCGGAAGTCCTCGAGCGCCTGTTCCAGCTCCAAGGCCGACAAATCGGAATCAGTCGACGCGGAGTCCATCTGATCGGTGGACACGTTATGTTCTTTGAACAGACTCGCAACGCGGCCTTCGCGGCGGGTCGCAAAGTCAACATTGACCTTGCCAGCGCGAATTTGCGCGTTGGCAGCTGCCTTCTCCATGGCGTAAGCCACTGCTGCCGTTTCAACCTTCGATTCGAGCTTCACAAGGACCTGGTCTTTTTCGATAGTGTCGCCACGCTCAACCAGCATGGTTTCGACAATGCCATCAACGCGGCTGGCGAGGTCCACCACCATGTGAGGTTCGATGACACAGTCCATCTCACCCAGATCAGAAGCATGCGATGGGCTCAACCCCAGTGTTGCCAGTGCAGCAAAAAGGGAGAGCGATCGTCTGGCACATACATTTTTCATGCTTGAGTTCCTAATCCGGCTGGCCACTGAAGGCCAGCGCATCACCAAGCCGGTCCTCGGACTTGGCCATTGCACGACGTATCCGTGCGTACTTCCATTCCAGGCCCAGTTGCGCCAGGCGGGTCAATGCCCGTCCCAGCCACGAAATCACTGGTAGCCGCCGCGAGTCTAGGGCGCTGATGAACTTAATGATGGGACGAGGCGCACAAATCTGCAGAATCTGGTCCTCAAAAGACAAAATTGCCTGGTAGCTGCCCGGATCTCCCTGGCGGGCGCAGCGCCCGTAGAGCTGCCGATCAATGCGGCGGGCCTCGTTTCGCTCGGTGATGATCACGTGGAGCCCGCCTTTTTCCGCGACGCCCGGCGCAAGGTGTATATCCGTACCGCGGCCGGCCATGTTGGTCGCCACGATAATGCGGCCCGGCTGACCGGCCCGGCCAATCAGCTCGGCTTCCTTCTGGTCTTCCCGGGCATTGAGCACCTGGTGGGGCAATCCATTGCTGCCCAGATAGCGGCTGAGGGTTTCGGAGTCGGCCACGCTGCGCGTACCGATCAACAGCGGCCGCCCTTCCGCGTGCAGACGTCTGGCTTCCCTCACGATGTCCTGCCATTTTTCTTCCTGGCTGAGATGCATCCGGGTTGGCAAAGCAATACGGCGCAAGGCCTGACGTCGCGGCACGCGCAGGGTCGACAGGCCATAAACTTCGCGCAGTTCACCGGCCACTTCCCGCGCGGTGCCGGTCATTGCAGCAAGATGCAGATAGCGCGTAAAAAATCGCTGAAAGTTGATCTGCGCAAGACTGCGTGTACCCGCCGTGATCTCGCAGTTCTCCTTGGCCTCAATCAATTGGTGCAGGCCGGATTCCCACTGTCGATCGGGCATCGCACGCCCGGTGTGCTCGTCAATAATGGCCACGCAACTGTCTCGGACCAGGTAGTCCTGGTCACACTGATAGCAATGCAATGCGCAGAGTGCTTTCTCCAGTAACTTTTCCCGATGCCGTGCCTGTCGCCACACCGGCGCGGCCGATCGGGCCAGTTGCCCGAGCAGCCGCCTGCCGACGGCTGTCAGCTTCACCATTTTCCGGTCCGCGATGACCTGATAACTGCCGGCGTGTCTACTGAGTTTCGCGGCCAGTGCAAGTGCTTCCTGGCAGATCTCAGCAGGAATCCCGTCTTCTGATGGACCCGACAGCTTCAACGGTGTGCGTGCCTCATCGATGAGCACGCTGTCGGCTTCATCAACGATGGCGAAATGCAGTCCGCGCAACAGCAGCCGGGGATCGTCCTCACCTTCGGCCCGCGCGCGATCGATAAGCCGGTGCAAGGGGTCGCGGCGCTGCCCCATGACAATGCGGTCACGCAGATAGTCAAAGGCCAGCTGATTGTTGGTTGTGTAAGTGATGTCGCAGCGATAGGCGGCACGGCGGTCAGCCGGCTCGCGGATCTCTTCGGTGACCAGCCCGACGCTCAGACCCATGATCTTGTACAGCGGTGCCAGAGACGCGGCGTCACGCTCGGCAAGATAGTCGTTCACGGTGATCACATGGACGGGCATGCCGGCCAGCGCCGCGGTCGCTGCGGGCAACGAGGCCGTCAGTGTCTTGCCTTCGCCGGTATCCATTTCCGCGGCCATGCCCTGCATCAGCGCCCACCCGCCGATAACCTGGCAGTCGTAATGGCGTTGGCCGAGGGTGCGGTCAGCCAGTTCACGAATCAGGGCGAATATCTCGACCAGTGAAGCATCATCCAGGCGGGTGGCCCGCAGTGCTCGTCTCAGCTCAGCCAGTTTCGCCAGAAGCTCATCGGCGCTTGCTGCGCTCAAGGCCGCGCCCTTGTCGTTGACGCGGGTCAGAAAACGCTGGGCCCTCGCATCATTGCCGGTAGCCGAGAGACTTCCGAGCAATCGCTGCAGGCCGGCCTCGCCCCAGGCCGGGCGCACTGGCTTGTTTTCCGGATAGCGGCCCCAGGCAGCAGAATTTCCGGTGATCACCTCAGACATCAAACTGTCTCAGGAACAACTGGCGGGCGCGGCGATACCACTGTTGGCCCAGTGGCTCGGCGCCGTGTTTGAACCGCACATAGGCCCGCTCGCCAATACGCTGGACCGGTTGATCCAGGCTCACGACCAGGTGAAACACCGGTTCAAGACTGCGCAGACCCTCTTCGTCGCCGGGATCCACCAGAAACGGCCCCCCGCCTTTGGGGCCCAGCACGGCACTTGGCAGTGATGTTGAAGCGGCCGGCACTTCACGGGAAATTCTGCCGGGGAGAACTTGATCCGGGTTGGCAGTCAGTCGCACGGCGACGGAATCGACGCCGGCGCGAATGATGCCGATATCAGCCTGCGTGACGGCGAGCTTGACCGTGCCCCGGGAGACATCCAGCACATAACCCAGCAGTTCACCCTGCCGAACGAAACGCCTGGCCAGGTCATCGGGTCTGTTGATCAGGAAGCTGCCGTCAACCTTGCTGCGCACGGTCAGGGATTCCTGTCGCTCGCGGGCCAGTGCAAGCGCGGCTTCCTTGGCACGAATCTCTTCCTGAAGATTTGTTGCCTCAATCCCGTCCAGGCCACGAGTCGCGTTGTAGCTTGCGACCAGTTCCATTTTTTCCGCTTCAAGTATCGCAACCTCGGTGGCCAGCAATGGATCTTCGATCCGCAGCAGGATATCGCCCACCTGAACCGGCGCGTTGGGCTGGGCAACCAGCTCAACAATGAAGCCGTCTGTGCCGGCGCGGACTTCCGAGTTCAGGGGCGGCAACACCACGCCCTGAAACTGCGTGCGCAATGGGGCGGGCACCAGGAACAACACACAAAACAGCACCAGCAGCACAAGTCCGGTGGCGCCGATAGCTCGAAAGCGATGGCCAATCAATTTCTGATCAGCCAGCAGATAACGCAGGCCTTTCACAACCGGCAATACAAACTGCATTGACAGAACCCAGCCTGCGAGCACGATGCCAATGACGAAAAACTTGCCGGCGACGAACAGGATGATGGTCGCCATCAGCACCAGCCGGTAAATCGTCGAGGTGATTGCATAGCCCAGGAGCCACGGACGTTCGCCCGGAAATTCCACCGGTGAGGCGGCGGCGGAATCGCCCGCGAAGAAACGCTGGAACAGATACTTCAGGTATTGACTTGAGCGCTTCCAGAGATCGGGGATGTCGACTGCATCGGCGAACACGTAGTAGCCATCAAATTTTAGCAGGGGGTTGCCGTTGAACAGCACGGTCGATACGCCGCCGATCAGCATCACGTTGAAGGCCACGGCACGCACCAGGCCGGGCTCGACATTCAGCCAGACGAACAGCGCCAGGCAAGCGAGGAGCATCTCAGCCATGATGCCGGCAGCGGCCACCAGCATGCGATGACGACGGCGCTCAAAAATGGTTGATGCGCTGGCGTCCACATAGGGGATCGGCATCAGCAACAGAAAGGTGATGCCGCATTCGGGCACGGACCCGCCCCAGCGTTTCACCGCCAGCGCATGCGCCAGTTCATGCACCAGTTTGATAAAGGGATAGCTCACCAGCAAAACCACCAGGTTGCCGGCGCTAAAGACCCGGTCGAACAAGTTGCCGGTCAGCGCGCCCCAGTTCATACCTGCCAGCAACAGGCCCAGGCAGACAAGCAGTACCCACAGAACACCGACGCCGCGGCTGAAAACCAGGCGGGCCAGCAACTGGTTGCGATCCAGCCAGGGCTCCGGGTTAATCAGTGGCACGCGAATCGCCATGGGATTCTTCAGCCACTGTTTCCAGAGGGGCGGCGCGCTGGATTTCGCCTGTCTGTCGGCAGCGGTCGAATCCAGACGGCTGTCGCCCTTGAGCATGCCGGCGCCCTGCAAATGCATCAGCAAATCCACAATGTCCTGTTGCGACGGGGCGGAGCTGTGGAATCGTTCAGCCGCCAGATCCTGCAGCTGCTGCACGGTCCGCTTGCCATCCATGGCGTCGATCAGGAAAAAGCCATTCGCGGTCAGTCGACTGGTTTTGTGACTGACCGGGTCGTAGGCGACATAGCGCCGTTCACCGCGATACTGGTGCTCGCGTATTTGCACGGTGCCGGCAAGCGCCGGGCGCAAGGCCGCCACTCGGTACCATTGGGGACTCTCGGGGATGCCGCTCACCGGGTCATTACCTCAGACGGACCATGACCAGGTGGACAGTTGGATCCAGTTGACCAGGCGATGCGTCCATACCCAGCCGAGGGATCGTTCACCGACGTATAACTTGCCAACGCCCTGCATGCCCGGACGCAGTGAGGCCTCGGTGGTCTGTAATCTCGCCTCGACGGTAAAAAAGTTATGCCCGTCTTCGCTGGTAGAAATCGGTGTGATGCGCTCTACCTGGATCGGCAATCGCGAGTCCGGCATACCAACCAGGGCCATGTGCCCCGTCGCATCAGGACTGAGCAGGCCAATGTCCCGCTCATCGACTTGCAGCAGAACCCGGTAGCCGGAAAGCGGCGCCACCTCAAAAAGCGGGTCGCCCCGCTCCACCGGCGCACCCAGGGACTGGCTCAGATCACCCTGGACCAGCACCCCTGCCAGGGGAGCAGTAATTCTGGTCCGGGCCAGTTGCTCACGCACCAGGTCGAGCTGCGCCGCCACGCGATCGAGCCGCGCACGCAGAATGGAGACCTCCGCGTCATCCCGGAGCGACATGGCTTCGCGATACTCGCCCGACAGTTGCGCCTGTTCGCTGACCAGTTGCCGCTCCTGGAGAGACAGGTCGCGGTCATCGAGCCTGGCAATGAGTTCGCCAGCCTCAACCTGGTCACCGGCCCGGCGCATGGCCTCGCTGATGTAACCGTCGATGGGTGCGACGATAGCCCGCTGCACCAGGCCTTCGACGCGTGCGTCCGCTGTCACGCGATAATCAACCGATATCCATTGCAGCAGCAGAACTAGTGCTGCAAGGCCCAGTGCGGCAGCCTTGGCCAATAGATAACCCGAGCCCAGGACTTTTTCAAAAACCTTGCCAAACTCGCGCCGCAGTCGCTGGTGAGCAGGCTGGTCGAGCAGATACTTGTCGTAAAGCAGCGGGCCAACCAACGCGGCGCATAAATCGCAGCTCGCTACGCGGGCCGCATCGAAGCTGCCACTGTCCTTGGCCTGAAAAAGCAGGGCACCGGCAAAATGCTCATCAGAGACGAAGGGCACGCTGTAGATACTTTGATTGCCGGTGTGCTCACTCAAGCGTTCGTGCGCTGAGCCCATGGATTCCTCGTCACCGCCTGAATAAGCAAACGGGCGCCGGCTGTCGATCGCCTCATGCATGGCGGCGACTTCCGGCTTGTGCAGATTGGGCTTGTCCGTCACCTGCGCGCGGTCGGACACGGCGAGGATACGAGCAACACCGCCTTCGACCACGCCGAAGCTGACCTGCTGCAGGTCCAGTAAGTCAGCCAGTTTGGCCATCATGGATTGGGCGGCCGTTCGGCAATCGGCATTCGCGGCCCCGGCCGCCATGACCTCCACCGCGAGTTCGAAACTTTGGCTGGATGAGCTTTCGCCCGGGCGAGTCTGTGGCTGCGGTAACTTCAGCCAGGCCAGATTGGCGACAAGCTGCTGCAGGCTGGTTGCTCCCTGCGCCTCCGAGCCCGGGTCCTGAACCACGACGACGACGCCGCAAAAGCCCATCTCGGGCGGCAGGGGCGCGGCAAGTATCTGGCCGGCCGGCGAACTGCCGGCCGCTTCGCTCTTCAGCGGACGAATGATTGGTCCGCCCTCACGCAGCGCGGCCACCGCGACAATATTCAGGGCTGCCGGTGTCGCACTACTCGCCGGCCAGGCAGCAACGGGCTGAAAAGGCCCGCGCTCAGATTTGCCCAGCAATAGAAAGCCTTGCTGCAGGCCCTCTATGTGCCGGCATTGCAAATCCAGCCAGGCCTGAAAAAAATTGTTGCGTTCACCCGTCATCGCCAGCAGCTCGCCCTCCCCACTCGAATACGCATTTCGGGACCCAAAATTTTAGGCAACACGACATAATTGTGCGCTGCTTCACAACGCAGCCATTGGGGCCGAGATAGTCTTTACTGGCGGCGCTGCGTCCTGAACGCGGGAGGCACTCCACGGGCTGCGAACGCAGGTGACCACCGGACGCCAGACAGCGTCGCAGCAACGTCGATTTATCTGCATACGCGGGCAGGGCTCATGCCCTGCAATACCGTCGATCTGAGTCGCTGCTTGCAAGCCCCTCAGCCCTTTCCAGTCAGCGACTCAGCAATAACTTTCGTGCGACCCCCTTTATATAAGGAGTGAGCTTGGCACGGACGGCTATACGCTATGATTGCCCGAGGTCTTATTTTCGGGGGTGAATCAAATGAACTGGACCGCGCTGAGCGCTTTTAGCGATATTCTGGCCGCGATTGCGGTAATCGGCACGTTGATTTACCTGGCGCGACAGATACGGGAGAGCACCGAGAGTCAGTTGCGGGGGATGCGCAACCGGCATGAAGATGCCGTTTCCAGCGACCTGATCGGCTCCTCTGATCTGTCCCGCATCCAGACCCAGATCAAAAATGTTGATGGGCACACCCGGACCGTCGAGGCCTTGGTGCAACGCTATGACCTGAGTTACGAGGACGCGAATCGTTGGGTGCACTTTCTGTTGCGCCTGTGGCAACGCATGCACACTGATTACAAATTTGGTGTGAGCAATGACATCGGCATCCGGGCCGCTTTTTATTACCCCGATCAGGCTATCTTCTGGGATCATGCCAAGTGGGCGTTCGACGAAGAATTCGTCAAGCATGTCGATAAGCTGCGCCCCAAAAAAGGCTTTTTCAGCGAAGCCCACTCCACCGAGCAGGCCAATACATTGGTGCCGGACACCGCTTTATAGCTTATTAGAATACATTGGTGCCGGACACCGCTTTATAGCTTATTTAGTCAGAAATACGCATGGCGAGAGCCTCATGCTCAACCTAGTGTTTTCACTCGCTTCAGGAATTGCCGAGGGAAACACGGGTGCCACGAAAACCTCGAATACATATACCGGGCGGTTTCTATCACGTCATCCTGCGTGGTAATGCCCAGCAAGACATTTTTTGCTCGAATAATGATCGGGCTATCTGGGAAGCTCTCGTCGATGACGGGCTGGGTCGATATGGCCACCGCATTCACGCGTACTGCTGGATGACGAACCACGTACATATTGCGATACAGGCCGGCACCCAACCTCTCTCTCGATTTATGGCCTATCTGGCCAGCAACTACGCTCGTCGCTTCAATCTTAGATCCAGGCGGACTGGGCATCTTTTCGAGCGTCGCTATAGGGCCATCCTCGTCAACGAGGATGAATACCTGATAGAACTGGTTCGCTACATACACAAAAATCCCGTACGAGCGGAGATGGTTAAACAGTGCAATGACTACGAGTGGAGCAGTCACAAAGCATACATGGGAGTCTGCCAACCGGAATGGCTTAGCACCGACTTTGTATTGCAGATGCTCGGCAGGACCGTGTCGCAAGCCCGTGCAAACTATGCATCCTTTATCGAAGAACCAGCGCGCCAGAAGATAATCGACTTATTGCGCAACGGAAGCCTTATTGATGATCGCGCCCTTGGTAGTGACGATTGGCTAGAACAGAAAAATCTCAGTTTGCACTGGCCGCAAGACAAATTAACGCTTGATGGCGTTATAAGAAAACACTGTGCGTTACACGATATGGCAGAGTCGGCCCTGCATGGTAAATCCAGAGCGCGCCACCTGGCGAGGATACGTGCGGAGATAGCCTTGGAAGCCGTTGAAAACAATATCGCTTCAATTAGTGATATCGCCCGACACTTTGGCCGTTCTCAGCCCGTATTATCACGGACCATGCAAAGACTCAGAAACAAGTGCAATAAGCTATAAAGCTGTGTCCGGCACCAAGAGGGGGTGGTGGCCAGGGGCGGAATCGAACCACCGACACGCGGATTTTCAGTCCGCTGCTCTACCAACTGAGCTACCTGGCCTTATCAGAACTGGCCTCGCGGGGGCCGCGAGGGGCCGCTATTAGAGCCTTAGACCCCCCGCCAGTCAAGGCGCAGGGCCCCAGATGCCGGATATTCGACCATCTGGCTCTTTGACAGCCCCGGCGGGCCCGCCTACCCTTAGCCTATCCTAAGAATTAAGGCCTGTCGGCGCGGCTTGGAAGAACAGCCAGGCGCGATCGATGCCTCCCATGACACCCAACCCAGAATCTGCAGCCACGGGCAATTCCGCCTCTATTCATGACCAGTACCTCCGGGTCAGGTCGCGCAGCCTGGCGCTTTGCGAAACCCTGGATCCTGAAGACTGCCTGGTACAGACGATCCCCAGTGTCAGCCCGACGAAGTGGCACCTGGCGCATACCAGCTGGTTCTTCGAGCAATTCATCTGCGTGGAGCACAGCGCCGATTATCGGGTCTTTCATCCGCGCTTCGATTATCTGTTTAACTCTTATTATTACACCAAGGGACAGATGCACCCGCGCGATGCGCGCGGCCTGCTGTCTCGCCCGACTCTCGCCGAGATCAGGTCCTACCGTCAGCACGTGGATGCGGCCATGGAACAGCTGCTGGCGAAAGATGATTCAGCCGAGCTTCGCTTTCTGGTGGAACTGGGCCTGAATCATGAGCAGCAGCATCAGGAGCTTATGCTTACGGACATTAAACATGTCCTGTTCAGCAACCCTCTGCACCCTGCCTTTGCCGAACTGCCCATGCCACCCACCCAGGAGCATGCGGTGCCTCTGAAATTTGCCGAGTTGCAGGGCGGTATTGGCCAGATCGGCGCCGGCGATGAAGGCTTTGCTTTTGATAACGAACGTCCCCGTCACCGCATACTGCTGGAGCCCTTCCAACTGGCTGAACGACTGGTCACTAATAATGAGTACCTGGAATTCATGGACGCCGGTGCTTACGCCGACTCTCGCCACTGGCTGGCCGATGGCTGGGCCTGGCTGCAGGAAACCGGTACAGACCGACCGCTGTACTGGAGCGAGGACCGGCAAACGCAGTTCACCCTGGGCGGCATGCGGCCCCTGGACCAGCACGCGCCCGTTTGCCACCTGAATTACTACGAGGCCGATGCCTATGCGCGCTGGGCCGGCGCCCGATTGCCCACAGAAGCCGAGTGGGAAAGTGCGGCTGCCGCTTTGCCTATTGCAGGCAACACCGCCGAGACCGGCTTCCTGCAACCCCAGGCCACGGGTGCGGAGGGCTTAAGCCAGATATACGGCGATGCCTGGGAATGGACCTCGTCGGCCTATTCTCCCTATCCGGGTTTTGCGCCCCTGGCCGGCTCCCTGGGTGAATACAACGGCAAATTTATGGCCAATCAGATGACCTGCCGCGGTGGCTCCTGCGTCACGCCGGCAGATCACTTGCGCGCTTCTTACCGAAACTTTTTTTATCCCCATGAACGCTGGCAGTTCTTCGGAATTCGTCTGGCGAAAGACCTGCAAACATAAATATCGAAATGCTTCGAAGGAATGTGAGAATGACCGACGTCCCCCAACCGGCAGCCGATGAGCACGCAGAGATTATTGATGGCCTGCGTAGCGACCAGAAACTGATATCGCCGAAGTTTTTCTATGATGAACGTGGCTCCCAATTGTTCGACGCGATTTGTGAGCAGCCAGAGTATTACCCGACCCGAACCGAACTGGGCATCATGGAAGACAACCTGGATGAAATGGCTGAACTCATTGGTCCCGACGTCTCGTTAATCGAATACGGTTCCGGCTCAAGCACCAAAACCCGCTTGTTGCTCGATCGGCTCTCGGAGCTTAATGCTTATGTGCCGGTCGATATTTCCCGCGATTATCTGGCCAGTACGGCAGAACAACTGGCGGAAGACTACCCGTCTATTGAAGTGCTTCCGGTGTGCGCCGATTTCACCCAACCGTTTGAAGTCCCCGTCGGCAGCCGGGCGGCAGCGCGCAACGTGCTGTATTTCCCCGGTTCAACCATTGGCAACTTTGCCAAGCCGGCGGCTCTTGAGCTCATGAAAGTGATGCGTGAAGAGGCGGGTGACGACGGCGGCCTGCTCATCGGCGTAGACCTGGTCAAGCCCAAAGATATTCTTGAGCCGGCCTACAACGATGCCGCGGGTGTCACCGCCGACTTTAATCTCAATCTGTTACGCCGACTGAATCGCGAACATAAGGCGGACTTCGAGCTGGACGCTTTTCGGCACGAGGCTGTTTACGACGAGGACCAGGACCGCATAGAAATGCGGCTGATTGCGCTGGACCGGCAGACCGTCAAGATCGGTGAGGAGAAACTGGAATTCGCCAAAGACGAGTACATCGTCACCGAGCATTCGCATAAGTATCAGCTTGAGCAGTTCGCCGAGTTCGCCAGCAAAGCCGGCTTTACTGTTCGTGAAGTCTGGACGGACGAGCAGGATCTGTTCAGCGTGCAGTATCTGGAAGCCGCTTAAACAGTCCACAGTGAGCGGACCTGCTTCACCCGGCTAACGGGTGCCGCTACCGATCGCTATAACGGCTTAAACTCATCCGGCACCTTGGATCCTTCGCCGAAAAAGAAATTTTCCATTTCTTTTTCCAGGAATGCACGAGCCTTGGGCTCGAAGGGTGTCAGGCGATTCTCATTAATCAGCATAGTCTGGTGCGCCAGCCACTGCTGCCAGCCCTGCTGGGAAACCGATTCGTAGATGCGCTTGCCGAGTTCGCCCGGATAGGGTGCGTAGTCGAGGCCATCGGCTTCGGCGCCGAGTAATACGCACTGCACTTTGCGCGTCATGCTGATTCTCCATTACTAGCCAGGAGTCTGGCGACGGGGGCCGCCAGCCCCACCTGGGCAGGTTCGTCCAGCTTATACCAAAGCCAACGGTCAGCCTCCATGACCTTCGCCGTCGCGGCATCGATTGCAACATGCACCGGCTGCATAGCCAGATCGAAATGACTAAAGCCATGCTGGATCGACGGGCGCTTTTCCATGTTTGACGGCCGGCAGCCCAGATAGCGCTCGCACCAGGCGCTAATCTGACTGATGTTCTCGGTTTCCGGCAGACCCCATAAACCGCCCCAGATCCCGTCAGTCGGGCGACGCTCCAGCAATACGGCACCGTCTGCCCGGGACACCATCAGCACCACTACCTGGCGCTGCGGCCGCTCGCGCCTGGGCGCCTTGCCGGGAATATCACCCACTTTATTCGTGGCTCGGGCGATGCAGGCTTCAGCCAAGGGGCAGGCTGCGCAGTTCGGGCTGCCGCGCACGCACAGGGTTGCCCCAAGATCCATGATGGCCTGGGTGTAGCGCGCGGCGTTTTCGGTCGGCGTGCTGGCCTCGGCCAGTTCCCACAACTGGCGAGCGACGGCCGAACGTCCCGGCCAACCCTCCACGCCGAAAAATCGCGCCAGCACGCGCTTGGCATTGCCATCAAGAATCGCATGACGCCGGTTGTGCGCCAGTGCAAGCACGGCGCCCGCGGTGGAACGGCCAATACCCGGAAGTGCTACCAGGGCATCAATATCGTCGGGGAACTCGCCCCCGTGCTCGGCGGCCACCCGCTGCGCGCAGAGGTGTAGATTGCGAGCCCGCGCGTAGTAACCCAGACCGGACCACAGGTGCAGCACCTGATCCTGATTTGCTGCTGCCAGGGCGCGCACATCAGGAAACGCCGTTAAAAAACGATCGTAATAACGCAGCACTGTCGCTACCTGCGTTTGCTGCAACATGATTTCAGACACCCAGACGCGATAGGGCGTGGGATCGTGTTGCCAGGGCAGGTCCTTGCGACCAGACACCTGCCACCACTCAAGCAACGCAGGGGCGACTGCGCCGGGATCAGCTCGGGTCATCAGCCACCCAACAGATCTCGCAGGCCCCGCTTGAGGAGATCCTCGGGAGAGTCCTCTTTCTTTTTCTTTTTCTGCTCCTGCTCAGGCTGCGCCTGTGGCGCTGCCTCCGAGCCGTTAGCCGGCGCTGGATCAGCGGGTTCATCGTTCTGCTCTTTTTCGTCCAGACCCAGCTTTTTGAAAATCGCATCCTGGAGCTTTTTACCCGCCGCACTTTTTGCGAACTCAGCCAGGTCCACACCGATCTTCGGCTCGGCCACAGTACCCCTGAGATCGAGTGGAATAGTCAGCCCCTCCAGATCTTTCAGGCGTTCACCGTCGGGAAATTCAGGTGTCTGCAATACGCGGGCCTTGAAACGATAATCCAGGGTCTCCTCCGCCAGGCCCAGTTCTCCGTTGCCGGTCACGCGCAGAAAGGGAATCTGGGCGACGAGGCGATCGCTACGCAGCACACCATCGGCTACCTGACCACCGAAATTCAACGCGGTAATAGGCGTTTGAGCCGGCCCGGTGCGTTCCGGCGCAGGATCCCCCTTAATGCGGGCGCGGGCTTTGCGAATCTCATGCCAGACGTCCATGCCCTGGTAGACACCATCGGCCAGTTCAAAGGAAATAGTACCGGCAAGGCTTTCACGCAAATCCGCATCGGTCAGACCGCTACCGGTGAGATCTACCTTGGCAACGACCAGCCCCTGCAATTGCTCAACATCAGCCAGATCATTGAGCAGCTGGCCAACCTGCACCGCATCCAGGGATTGTTTCAAGGCAACCCGTGTTTGCTGACCTGAACCATCGAGGCGAATGCTGCCGTCATAACGACCGCCATAAAGCTGCGCAGTCAGCGGCGCGAGGCTCAGCACGCCATCGCGAGCACGCAGGGTGGCCTGAACCTGCTCCAGTCGGATGCCGGCCACGCGCAGCTTGCCAATACTCAGACTGCCGTCCGCATACAGGTCGCGTAATTCCTCTCTTGGCAGCTGCGTGGCGGGACCGGACCGGTTTGCTGCCTGCTCTTCCCCGGCCGGAGCCAGGTAGCGATCCACATCGAGTTGATCCATCGCCAGCTGCACCCGAACCCGGGGCGCTGCCAGCTTTGTGACAGAAAGCTCACCCTCAATGCGGGTGTCATCCAGGCTTAGAACGAGCTCTGCCAAGTTCACAGCATCGGGCTCGAAACCCCACCGGCCTGAACCTTGCAGGTTGCTCAATACCGCCGGATCCGTGGTTTCCAGGGCCGACTCGCCTAACTGGGCGACAAGTTCACGGGGCGACATCGCCGGCAACTTAAATGTGCCGGCCAGGGAGGGACCGGCCTGGGTGATCGCACCGCTACCGGCTATCGCCAGCGTCGTGGCACCGAGCTGCACATCAGCCGTAAAGGGCTCAAGGTCAGCGGTCGCGCTGTTGGTATTGAATGAAGCTGCTTCCAGCTCCAGCCCAAGATCCAGACCCGGGCCGGGAACACTCGGCCCCGCCAGGGCAAGCTGTGCAGACAAACCCTGCAGCTGGCCGATGCCCGTGTTCAGATCGTGAATCACTTCCGTCAGGGCCAGCTCGATAGCTGCCTGATCGCCCTGGGCAGGCGCGCCGCTGAGCTCGATCTCCGCCTGGGTATTCTGCAAGCTAAGGACCTGGCCGGCCGTATCAAGTTGTGCCTGACTGTTCAGGGCAGTCAAGGCCACAAGGCCCAGCTGGCCGTCTTCAAAACGGCCGCTCAGCTCCACGTCAAAAAGCTGCCCCGGACTGATTGCCCCGGTACTCAGGTTCAGATCGGCAAGGAGGTAGTCGCTCCCGTCACCTTGATCACGAAAACTCAGGCGGGCATCGGCAATGTCGATACTCTCTACTGTCAGCTGGGGCGGGGGAGTTTCAGACGCCGGGTCGTCACTGATTGCCGGTTCCGTCGATGCCGTATCACCCGACTCAAAGGTCCAGTTGTCGCTGCCATCCGCACGGCGTAACAAGGCAACATCCAGACCCTGCAAGCTGACCTGACCAATCACCACACGCCTGTCCGTCAGCAAGGGCAATAGCTGCAGACCAAGACGGACACTATCGACCCGGGCAAAACCCGTCTCCGGAAAGCCGGCCGGATTACTCAGGGAGGTCTCACCCAGCTCAATGCCACAACAGGGCAGCAGCGCCAGGGACAAGTCACCGTTAATGGCCAGCTCGCGTCCGGTCTGGTCTGTGACTGCCGCCTCAATCTCGTCCCGATAATCGTTCGGATCGACAAACAGCAGTACGAAAATGATGGCGCCGAGGGCCAGGACAATGCCCAGCCCGACCAGGCCGATAATAAGTTTGATTAAGGTCTTCACGCGGGCTATTAGAGCATCGCACCGGCGGTCGAGTCACCACACGAGGATCTGCGCGCAGCAGTCGCAGTATGTGCAGACGTTGACGCAGGAAGAGACAAGGCGCCAGCAATAAAAAGGGCGCCAGCAACCACGCGTCTCGCCAGAAACCGGCTAAATCAATCCGCCAGGCCAGGCTGCGAGCCAGCAACAACAGCAGGCACAGCAGCAACAGGCCGATCCGACCGGACGGCTCGCGGCCGAGTTGCAGCAGGGCCCGGCTCCGGATCCGCGTGCGGGCCGGCCAGCCCAGGCCAGCCAGCGGGTCCCGCGAACCCAGCAGGCACAACCAGCCCCGCAGCCAGGCCCGAAAAAGCGATTGGCAGTTCATAGCCTATTAGGACCGGTCTGCTGGCTACCGACTAGCGGCCAAACCGGCAATTTTTTCCGTTTTTAACGGCTATCCCCAGCCAGGACACCCAAGGCATAAAGCCAACTGTGAAGCCGGTCGCAGCACTTTGCATCCCGACCGCTTAAGGTTTTTCAGTTGTCTTTCGGCACATAAGAGATCCGCTGGGCGGCGGGCTCCAAGGGGTGGACTGGTTCAATGAGGCTACTGTTAGTCGAAGACAATCTCGAGGACGCTGATTTCCTGGCAGCCTCCCTGCGTCGCCATCAGGTCAGTGATATTGAGCTGAATCACGTGACCACACTCAAGGATGCTGTCCATCAGCTGAGTATTGAGCCCTTTGATGCGGTGTTGCTGGATCTGCATCTGCCCGATGGCTCCGGCCTGGAATGTGTCGATGCCATTCAGGCAGCTGAGTCCAAAACGCCGGTGGTCGTGCTCAGTGGTCAGGACGATGAAGAGTTCGCCTTGAGCATCCTCAATAAGGGCGTGCAGGACTACCTCGTCAAATGGGAAGGCGAAGCCCAAACCATATTACGCACCATTCGATACGCGGTAGAACGCAAGCGCAGCGAACTGCGGCTCAACTATCTTGCGCAGTATGACTCCCTGACTGAAATCCCCAATCGTCAGCATTTTCAGGAACAGCTGGAGCGGGCCACGGCCCGGGCCCGACGTGAAGGGCGTAAGGTCGCTCTATTATTTCTGGACCTTGACCAGTTCAAAGTCGTCAACGACACCCTTGGCCACGATGCCGGCGACAGCCTCTTAAAAGAAATGGCCGAACGCCTGCGTCGATCTATTCGCACCGGTGACGGGCTGGGGCGACTGGGCGGCGATGAATTTGCTGTGCTGCTGGAAGGGCTGGCCGGCCCCCTGGATGCCGAGACAACTGCTCGGAACATCCTCGAGCTAATCGCTGAACCCTGCAATATAAATGGTCGCGAAGTCACTGTGACCACAAGCATTGGCATCACGATCTTTCCCAATGACAACAGCGATACATCTACCCTGCTAAATAATGCCGATATCGCCATGTATCAGGCCAAGGAACAGGGCCGTAACAACTTCAAGTTCTTCACTGAGCACATGCATGAAGAGCTGCTGGAATACCACCGCCTTGAACAAGAAATTCGCGAAGCCATCAAAAATGACATGTTTAGCCTGGTCTACCAGCCCAAGGTCAATCTGGTCACCCGGAAGCTGGAGGGTCTGGAGGCCCTGCTTCGCTGGGACCATCCGGAACGTGGCTCGATTTCTCCAAATCACTTTATCCCTGTTGCCGAGCAAAGTGGCCACATTATTCCGCTGGGTAATTGGGTACTGACTGAAGTCTGCCGTACGTTAAACCGCTGGCAGGCAAAGGGCCTGCCGGTTGTACCCGTATCGATCAATGTCTCCCCAAGACAGTTTCAGCAAGCCGACTTCCATAGGCGCGTGGCCGATGTACTGCAACGGCAAGGCATTGATGCCTCTCTCATAGAACTGGAACTGACAGAACGCCTGCTAATGGAAGACACTGCATCCGCTCAGGATTGCATGCAACAGCTAAAGAAAATCGGTGTGCGGATTTCTATTGATGACTTCGGCACCGGCCACTCTTGCCTTAATTATCTGCGCAGCTTTCCTATTGATATTCTTAAAATTGATAAGTCGTTTGTACATGACGTCGACGAGAACGAAGATGCGGCCATTATCGTGGAAGCCGTTATCTCCCTCGCACGCAGTTTGAGGCTGGCCACGGTGGCCGAGGGTGTCGAAACGCGCGAGCAGCTGAGCTTCCTCGTGGAACGCGGTTGTACGGTCGCACAGGGCTTTCTCTTTGGGCAACCCATGATTGACACGGAGGTTGTGCCTTTCCTTGAAGATCTGGTCGACGATACCGCCGGCTTCATAACGAGCCGGCTGACCATGCAGGCGCAACGCGCCTCCTGACGTAAAAAGCATGGCGAAATCTAAAAGTACGCTCGAGGCAGAGCGTATAGCCCTCCAATACAAACTCAACGACATGCAAATGTTGCTGGAGGAGACGGGTGTCGGGACCTGGGGATACGACGGGGCCACAAACACTTTAATACTCGACCGGGTTTGTCGCGAAATGTTCGACATAGATGACCATGCCGAACTGGATATGAGCCACATGAAGGAGAGGCTGCATCCGGATGATATCGATTTGTATTGGCAGGCCGTCGCCGACTCCTTGAAGTCGGGCTATTTCTCGCACAGTTATCGGATAGTCCGGAAAAACGGCGTTGTGCGTTTCATTAACGGTCGCGGACGAACCACTCCAGGGGGGGGCGGTGTTGCACCCGGTGTGCGCGGCGTGTGCATCGATGTGACTGATCGCAGAAACCTGGAATCCAAACTGCGCAGCACGGAATCACGCATGCAGGAGCTGGCTGACGGCGTACCGGGTCTGTTCTCCTTTATAGATCGTGACTATCGTGTGGTCTTTATGAGCTCCCGGTACCGTGAGATTTTTGATCGGTCCGAAGGTCAGCTGGTCAACAAACACATTGCCGACATCATCGGACAAGAGGCTTTCAATCAGCGGAGGGACCGCTATGACCGGGCCCTTGCAGGGCAAACAGTTCACCATGAAGCGAGCCGTCGAATGCCCGATGGGCGAGAAGTCTATTTTACGATCACGCATTTACCCCATCGAAACGAGAACCACGAGATTCAGGGCGTGCTGTCGCTGGCCATTGATATCACGGAGAGACGCAATATTGAGCAAGTGCTCGCGAGTCAGAGCGAAGAACTGTCGCGCTCCAACAGGGATCTGGAACAGTTTGCCTACGTGGCATCCCACGACCTGAAAGCGCCGCTGCGGTCCATCGAACTCCTGGTGCAGTGGCTCAACGAGGACTTGAGCGGCCATGAAGAAGGTGAGGTTCAGGAGAATCTCAGATTGCTGGAACAGCGCGCCCAACGTTTGAATCGTCTGCTCGATGATCTGATGGAGTACTCTCGTGCCGGCCGGCGAGTTGGCACTCTTAAGTCAGTGGATACTGCTGCACTGGTCGATGACATTGGAAAGCTATTGGCACCGCCAGGAAGTATGCGGATTGTCGCTGATGCAAGCCTGCCGGCCATCGATGCCTACCATGCACCCCTGGAACAGGTTTTTAGAAACCTGATCAACAACGCAATCAAGCACCACCCGACACAGACGGGCACAGTCAAGGTCAGCGCCACTGATCAGGGTGACGCCGTGTTGTTTGTGGTTGAGGACGACGGCGACGGCATCTCCGAGATATACACGGAGAAAATATTTCAAATGTTCCAGACCCTGCAACCCCGTGATGAACGTGAAGGAAGCGGCATGGGTCTGGCGATCGTCAAGCGCATTATTGACTGGCAGGGCGGACGCATCTGGTTTCATGCTGGGTCCGGCGGGAAGGGCGCGGTATTTAAATTTATCTGGAACAAGAATCCGCTTGTTCCAGATATTGGTGATTCTAAATCTAAGAAAGTGCCTGTAAATGTTCAACAAAAAAATGCAGCCCATCAAAATCCTTCTGGTTGAGGATGACAGCATCGACGCCAAGGCGTTCATGCGCGCCCTGGATCAACAGCGCATCAGCAACTCGGTTACGATTGCCAGAGATGGCGTTGAAGCCTGGGAAGTCCTTAAGGGCAAGAACGCTAACGAGCCTTTGGGTCTGCCATACATCATAGTCCTGGATATCAATATGCCACGCATGTCGGGCCTCGAACTGCTACGCAAGATTCGCGGAGACGAAGAACTTCGGGATTCCATTGTGCTCGTGCTAACGACTTCCAATGACGACGAAGACCGGATCAAGGCCTGCAATCTGGGCGTGGCCGGCTACATGCTCAAAAGCGACGTCGGCAATAGCTGCCGGCGAGCGGCCGAGCTGGTCCAGAAATACTGGCGGGTCGTGGAAATGTCGGCTGACCACACAGTTTCGGTTGATGCTGCCTGAGAAAATCCTGAAGAGACCAACGTGTCAATGCATTGCTAATGTTACCGAGGAATCTCAGATTGAAGTGGAGCGGGTGAAGGGAATCGAACCCTCGTCATCAGCTTGGGAAGCTGAGGACCTATCCAAAGCAACACCCGCCAGTTGTTTTCTTTTCGGATATTTGACAGCCATACAAAGTGACGAAACACGGTCGGGTGGTAGAGAAAATTGTGTATAGACACGTCTTGGCGAACGATCTAAGCTTATTTTGTCTGGGCAGAAGAACTGACTATGGATACACGAACCCGAGCCTGTTTCGCGCTCAGTCGCAGATTGCTACCGCCCCCAGCCGAGCGCACAGTCGACTATGGGGCGTACTCGGATTGGCGGCATGATTCTTTGTCGAAGAGTTGGGCTGCCTTTCCAGATTCATACGTAACCGGCAAGGACGTGCTCGATTTTGGTTGCGGAGACGGAGCTCTGAGCCTCTTCCTTGCAAGCGAAAAGCGCCCTCAGAAAATTGTTGGTGTCGATATTAACGAACCAGCAATTGAACGGGCACGGACATCGCTCGCGGAAGCTCCCGGCATTGAGGATGGCAATGTCGAATTCCTCTGTGGCACAACCGACAATTTACCGGTTCCTGATCAATCCTTCGATACATTGATCGCATTCGATTGCATGGAACATGTGATGTCGCCTGGCCCGATTCTTCGAGACTGGTATCGGGCCTTGCGTCCAGGAGGCCGTTGTCTTATTGAATGGTTTCCCTATAAGGGGCCTTGGGGGCCACACATGGAATCACTAATTCCAATCCCCTGGGCTCAGGTTATATTTGGCGAATCTGCGATGTTTCGCTCCGCTGAGTTGATCTACGATTTACCTGAGTTCACGCCTCGACACTGGGACTTGGACGAAAATGGCAATAAGAAGCCGAATAAATGGCGTGCATGGTCCTCATTTGAAGAACAAGGCTACATCAACAAACTGGACATGAGTACATTTCGGCATCTTGCGGCTGATGCCGGTTTTCAGATTGAGCGTTGCGAACGCCACAGCTTTGGTGGATCTAGATCACGTCAAGCGATTGGCCGTATGCTCATGAATATGCCCCTGGTGGGTGAGTATTTCCTCATGTACGCCATCATCGAGTTAATTCGACCCGAATGACCTCCCCTCAATGCGCGGAACTGCTGGCATGCCCCACAGTTTCGAGTGATGCTGCCTGAGAAAACCCCGGAGGGAGCAACGCGTCAATGCGTTGCTAATGTTATCGAAGAATCTATAGCTTAAGTGGAGCGGGTGAAGGGAATCGAACCCTCGTCATCAGCTTGGGAAGCTGAGGCCCTACCATTAGACGACACCCGCCAAAGTACGTTTCCAATAGTGTACCTACTGGTCTTAACAATCCCAATAGCCACTACCGGTAGAGGAATGGTGTCGCTTGTGATCGTTGATTGAAGGCCTGGGACACATTCCTGAATGTTGACTTCTTCTGGTCCTTAAATCCAAACGTGTAATAGAGGATCTCAACACCGGGTCATCTCGAAGTCTTTCTGAAGTTGTCACGATCAAGAACTTTTTGCTGTTCGAGATTCTCTTAGGGTTCTGCGTTATCATCTGAAACGTTTCTAACCCTCGACGAGCCACCTCGCAATGGAAGTTAAAGTATTCGATTCCATATCGGAGATTCCTCCATCAATCGCTCGCCAGTTTTCATTTCCGACTGTAGAAGACTTCTTTTTATCACTGAACTGGTTTGCCTGCCTTTATGACACATCGCTTCACTCCACGATGACCCCTCGGATCTACTGCCTCATCGATAATGACCATCGCCCTGTTGGAATGATTTTTTGTGCGACAAAGAAAGGTGAACGGACTTTGTATAGTTTGACAAATTTCTACACGATGAAATTTGGGCTTACTTCTCTTGCAAATGTCAGCTCAACACCACAGCCTAGCGATCGGTTGGTTGAATATATTCAATCTGAGCGCCCTAGATGGAATGCTATCGACTTCCGTTTTATGGTAGCGAACGATCTGAGTAATTCCGATATTCAAAGAGCCCTTGAACAGAATGGATTCTCTGTATCAACGTATTTCATGTACGAGAATTGGCATGTGAACATGCTTGGCAAGGACTTCGACGCATACTACTCAAGCTTGTCTTCGCGACTACGGAATACGATTAAGAGAAAGGAGAAGAAGCTAAATAAGTCACATCTACCCCAAATCCGAATTCATGTAAATAACGATTTAGAGCTAGAGCAAGCTACTAAAGACTACGTTTCGATTTATAACAAGAGCTGGAAAAGACCAGAACCATTTCCGGATTTTATACCCCGTCTTGTCTTAACTTCATCAAAGCTAGGAATTCTTAGACTTGGGCTTCTGTATATTGATGACAAACCCGCCGCGGCACAATTGTGGATCGTTACTAACAAGGAAGCATTGATCTATAAATTAGCATACGACGAAGAATTTTCTTCGTTCTCTCCTGGGTCTATTTTATCTCGCGAGATGTTTCGGTATGTGGTGGACATTGATAAAATTAAAGAGATCAATTATGGAGTGGGGAGTGAAAATTATAAAAAAGACTGGATGAGTTCAGTCCGAAAAATAGATGGCATGCAAGCCTACAACAAGAAAACAATAGCCGGGTTGTCTCTTTCGACCTTTCGATCAATTAAAACTATGTTCAAGCCCGAAAAAGAAACGAGTCTTTAGCAGCATCCCCGGACCTAAATATGCGATGGTTTTCAGAGCCAAAAAATCGCGCCCGCTGATTAGGATCAAGATGGAGCGTCGGAACTTTGTCATACCCTTTAGCATACGATCAATGAACGAATGAGCACGTCATCATGCTCGAGTACCGAGCCCTTCGCAGGGGCGATGGTGTCGTTATTGAGAATAGCTAATAGTCAGGCCTAGCTTGCTGGACAGCCGGCTGCATGGGGAGGGGTAAGCATGCCACTATTTTTCGCTCAAGCGCGCCAACCTGGTCCAGTCACGACGGCATGTATGGCAGTATCAATCGCCGACTCCAAACGATAAAGCCCCTGAAGGACCCTGACTTGCCGATCCAGTCCGCGCGTGCGCGATTCCTACCTTCCAGCAGTAGCCTGCTGCTCTTCACTCTAGCTGTGACACATCTTGCAGCGGCAGAATCCGTGCCTGTGAGCGGGATGGACGAGATCACCGTCACATCTCGCTTCAGAGCCGAGAATCTCGGCGACGTCCCCGACTCCATCACAGCTTTTACCGCGGCTGATATAGAGCGCCATCGTATTCAGCGTATTAACGGTGTGGCTGCACTGACCCCGAATATGCGGTTCTCGGACGATCAGGAAGTGGGCGTCAGCACATTGGTGGTGAGGGGCGTGAGGCAGAACCGCGGCACAGGCCAGCCGCCGGTCTCCTTCAGAACAGATGGCATCAGTTCCACCAACAACCTGCTGACTACGCAGGATCTCTACGACATCGAGAGTATTGAGGTACTGCGGGGCCCACAAAGTGCCCTGTACGGCCGCAACGCGATTGGCGGCGCATTGCTCATTAACACTAACCAGCCCACGACGGAGCCGGAATTCGATCTGCGTGTGTCCGCCGCTGAAGGCGAGGACT
>JBPCXH010000039.1:0-32152 GCA_051008735.1 Gammaproteobacteria bacterium
CCAGCACCGGGGTATCGAGCCTGGCCGCGTACTGGATATAGTCATCCGCAAATTCATCCAGTACCTCAAACATGAAGCCGGTGCCATTCAAGGTCGGGCGCATACCGGAATCACCCCAGCCCTTGGGGATCGCCGGCTTGTCCGGGTCCGAGATCGCCTGATTATCGTTTTTCTCGCTCATGGTCATTGATCCTATGCTTCTGCCACCTGCCTCTCAAGCGCGGCTGACACGCGGTCGGCCCTGTCATTAGCCCCTTTGTCGTTGTCCTTCAGTTTCTATACTTCTGGCCTCGGACATACGGTCCGGCCGGTCCGGATGGGCAGCAGGGAGAGTCACACTCAAGGGGATGAACTATGTCGGATAAAGAAACCGACCCTGAATATATTGCCGTTGCATTGCAGGTTTCCTGCCATGGGGTGAATCGCTGCCCGGATGCTGAAAGCGCCCGGGCCCGCATCGCTCAGACTATTGAAACCATATCGGGTTACACCACCACGGCGTCGAACTTTTGTGAATGGTTCTATGGTGCTCCGGTGCGCCTGGTTGCCTTGCCTGAGTATGCGGTGACTGGGTTTCCTCTTAAGGAAACGCCCGCAGAATGGCGCGAAAAAGCCTGCTTGAGCTATGACGGGCCCGAGTACGAGGCCCTCGGCAAGCTCGCGCAGGACAACAACCTTTTCCTGGCAGGTAATGTTTACGAAATAGACCCGAACTTCCCGGAGCTCTATTTTCAGGTCTGTTTCATCATCGGCCCCTCAGGCGATGTGATCCTGCGCTACCGTCGCCTGACCTCCAGTTTTGAACCCACGCCCCATGATGTGTGGGAGAAATACCTGGACATCTATGGTCTGGATGGTGTCTTTCCAGTGGCCCGGACAGAGATCGGCAATCTGGCCATGATTGCGTCCGAGGAGATTCTTTACCCGGAATTCACCCGAATGCATGTGATGCGTGGCGCGGAAGTCATTATCCATCCCACCAGCGAGCCGGGCAGTCCGCAACTGACTATCAAGGAAATCGCCCGCCGTGCCCGCGCGGTAGAGAACATGGCTTACGTGGTGTCACCGAATTCGGCCAGTATTGAGGATATTCCTATCCCTCCCTATACCTGCAGCGCCATGTCCAAGATCGTGGGCCCCCACGGGGAGGTCATGATCGAGGCCGGACCCGGTGGCGAGAGCATGTCGGCGAACGCGGTGCTGGATATTGGTGCCTTGCGGCGGGAACGCCGCCGGGTGGGGATGTCCAATATTCTCTCCAGGCAGGCCTACGGGCTGTTTGCGGAGAGCTACGCCCAGGCGGACTTTCACCGCGGCAACTTCCTGTTACAGGACGGAAAAGTCGTGGAGCCGCCCGACCGGATGGTCTTCCGCAAGCGTCAGGAAGAAAATGTCGAACGCCTCATCAAGGCGGGCCTCTTATAGTCCAAGTTCTTGCTGTGTCAGGAAAAAATGGGCCAGCGACGTAGCTGCGCGGTGACTTTTGTCAGTCGGCTCTCTGGCGTTTGCACCCGTCGACCCGGCTGGCCTAGCATCAGGGACTTAGTGTCCGCCCCGTATTCGTGGAGAATCGCCCGATGACTTCAATCACTGCCGACCGCCGCCAGTTTCTCCGTGGCAGCGGTGCTGTGGCCACTGCCGCCCTGTCCCTGAAGTACGGTGCTCCGGCCCTGGCCCAGACGGGCGAGGAACAGGTTTACGGTGCCTGGGAAGATCTGATGCGCCAGAAGTGGACCTGGGACAGCGTGGTGCGCGGCAGTCGAGGCCTGAACTGCACCGGCCACTGTGCGATGAATGTCTATGTGAAGAACGGCATCGTCTGGCGGGAGGAGCAGCAGGGCGAATACGGTCGTTCCGGCGATGACACACCCGATTACGGTCCGCGCGGTTGCCAGAAGGGTCTGCGACACGCGAAGTACATGTACGGCAGCCAGCGCGTGCTATATCCGATGAAGCGCCTGGGCGAGCGGGGCGAGGGCAAGTGGGAGCGTATCAGCTGGGATCAGGCCGCCAGCGAGATTGCTGATCGATTCATTGACCATGCCGTTGCGGATGGCCCGGAATCAATTTCAATGGCCATGGGCACCCAGATGACCCTGAAGCGGGCCTCATTTTCTTCCCTGTTCCGCTTCGCCAATATCACCGGAATCATGGTGCCGGAGACCTTTGCGGGTGTAGGTGACCTGCCGGTCGGTGCCTACATGACCCTGGGCTTTGAATTGCCTGGCGATAACATGGCGGCGATTTTCAAATCGAAGGTTTGCCTGGTCTGGTTCTGTAATCCGGCCGCGACGCGTATACCGGATGCGCATTTTTTCTGGGAAGCCAAGTACAACGGCACGGAAGTTGTGGCTATCACACCCGACTTCAATGCCACGGCCATGCATGCATCAAGCTGGCTGAATCCCAAGCCGGGTACCGACATCGCATTGGCGATGGCCATGTGTCAGGTCATTGTCGAAGAAGGCACCATCGATTGGGACTATGTGCGTGAGCAGACGGATCTTCCCTTCCTGGTGCGAACGGACAACCGGAAATTTCTCCGGCTTTCGGATTTGGAGCCTGATGCGGAACGCGGCGACAAAGGGTTTTACATCTGGGATGAGAGCAAAGATGCCCTTACCCAGGCCGCCGCGACAGGTTTCGGCGAAACCGCCGGTCGGGGTGGCGAGTTGCAGACGGATGAGTCTCTGCGTCTGGGCGAGTTGAGACCCGCCGTGGAGGGCCGCTGGACGGTAGATACCGCAAACGGCCCAGTGGAAGTGACTACGGTCTTTGAACTGACGCGGGAGGTGCTCAAGGGTTACACGCCGGAGCTTGCCCAGGAAATGTGCGGCGTTCACGCTGACAATATTCGCCAGGTTGCCCGACAGTTTGCCGCCTCCGAAGCGAGCATGATTTTCGCCGGTTATCGGTCCTGTAAATTTTTGCACGGCGACAAGTTGCACCGTGCCTGGTTGTTGATGTGTGCCTTAACAGGTAATACGGGCCGAGAAGGCGGCGGTATGCAGACTACGCAATTGCCCAACGGTGATGGCCTGTTGAAGTACGCTTTTAATGGTGTCGGCCCGCGTCTGAAAATAGCGGCCATCTCTCTATGGGATTACGCGCACGCGAATCACGAAAAAACCAACCGCGATGTCTACGGCGATGAATTCGCCGATAAAGTTGATGTTGCGTACCGAGAAGCCATTGAAAATAAATACATTCCTGACTATGGCCGCATTCCCTGGAAGATGGGCATCATGGCGGGCCACAATCCCGGGAATTGGCGTGCCACGGGTGATGGCTGGCGCAAGAACGCCATGTTGCAGCTGGAAACTATTGTCACCCTGACGCCGAACATGAGTGTCACGGCCATGTACTCGGACTATGTGCTGCCTATCGCTGATCACTACGAGCGGCAGGACTTTGTGATGGAAGGCCGTACGCCCTACGTGCAGGTTATCGACAAAGCTGTTGCCCCGTTGGGCGATTCGGTCGACGATTTCACTGCCCTGGACCGTCTCATGGAGGCTATCAGCGAGCGTGCCGCTGCACGGGGTATTGCACCTATCGAGCATACGGTTTTCGGGCAGACCATCAGTTCTGATTACAGCAAGTCCCATGACGAGTTCCGTACCTTGTACACGGATGACCGAAAGCCGTTCCGAACGGAAAATAGTGCCGATGTTGCTCAATACATCATTGAGAATTCAGGTGGCATGTCCGAAGTCTCCTACAAGAAACTGCAGGAGAAAGGCATGATCCGCGTCGATGATGCCGACGGCGTGCAGTTCGGTCCTAATTCTGCATTCAGCTTTTACGTTCTGGCGAGGACGCGCGATAAAAAGCCCTATGACACCCTGACAGGGCGACAGCAGTTCTATTTTGATCATGACTGGTTTCTGCAAGAAGGCGAGGCATTGCCTGAACATCGTGATCCCATCGCAGTCCCGGGCTATAAGATGCGCCTGACCATGGGGCATGCCCGTCATGGCGTGCATAGCATGTACCGCGATGATTCCTTGCTGGTCAGCCTGCAGCGCGACGAGCCTGATGTGTTCGTTAATAACGACGATGCGTCAGAACGGGGCGTGGCGGACGGCGATCTGGTCAAGGTGTTTAACAGTTACGGTTCTTTCATAGCCCAGGCCAGGGTCACGGCGGGTGCTCAGCCGGGGACCCTGTTCATGTACCATGGGTGGGACCCGATGATGTTCAGGGGCCGTGAGAATTTCAGTTCGGCTATTCCTACCGGCGGCATGCTGAAGCGGACCTCTCTGGTCGGTGATTACGGGCACATCTCCTACAAGCCGCCGGTTTATGTGCCGAACCAGACTTACCATGACGCTACGTGTGAATTCGAGAAACACGTCGCCTGATTAACAGTTAAGAGAACGGAGCTAGACGAATGGGCAAACAGGTCGCGATGGTCATTGACCTGAATAAGTGCATCGGTTGCCAGGCGTGCACCGCAGCGTGCAAATCGCTGTGGACGGACGAGGAAGGCCAGGAGTCCATGCTCTGGAATAACGTAGAAACCAAACCCGGGCCGGGTTATCCGGCCGGCTGGGAAGAGCAGGGCGGCGGCTGGAAGGATGGCCAGCTCCAGTTGGGTGAATTGCCGGCTGATGAGAATTTTGGCGGGGAGGTGCCCCTCAATCACGCGGCGGTGTTCTTCGATGGCACGGCGGATCGGCTGAAGCAGGAAAAGCCCATGGGCCGTGGTGCCAACTGGGATGAGGACACCAGTTCCGGTGAGTACCCCAACAACTATCATTTTTATCTGCCCCGGTTGTGTAATCACTGCACGAAACCGGCCTGTCTCGAGGCCTGTCCCGTCAGAGCAATTTACAAGCGCGAGCAGGATGGCATCGTGCTGGTGGACGAGGACAAGTGTCAGGGGTTTCGTCTTTGCAACCGCGCCTGTCCTTACGACAAGGTTTACTTTAACTACCTCAAGAACAAGTCACAGAAATGTATTTTCTGCTTCCCGCGTGTGGAGCAAGGTGTAGCCCCGGCTTGTGCACGTCAGTGCCCCGGTCGTCTGCGCTTCGTGGGTTACCTGGAAGATGCAGGCCCCATTGCGAAGCTGGTTAACGAGTGGAAAGTGGCCCTGCCCCTGCATCCTGAGTTCGGTACGGAGCCAAACGTCTACTATGTGCCGCCGATTTTGCCCCCGACTTTCGATGAGGAAGGTCGATTCAGCGATGAGCCACGGGTACCTATGGAGTACCTGCGGTATCTCTTCGGTCCCGAAGTGGATCAGGCCTTGATTACGATCATGGAAGAAATGGACCGTAAAAAGGAAGGCAAGTCCTCTGAGCTCATGGATCTGCTGATCGCCCGTGACTGGAAATCCCTGTTTAACATTCCGGACGTGCGCGTTGCCTCATCCAGTGAGGATTCTACTCAGTCCGTATAGAGTCGGCTCACGACACGGACGAGGGAATCGGTGACTCCGCGCAGGTGACCGCGATCGTTTTCGCTCGCCAGGTTTCCCTCAGCGTCGAATGCTGTGTGAGCCTGCCGCAGAGCATACTGTTGCGGAATCACGGTGACCCCGATATTACCCAGGATACTTCGCACGGTGACCAGGCCGCGCAAGCCGCCAAGCCCGCCGGGTGAGGCTGAAAGCAGGGCCGCTATCTTGTTGTGATAAGGCGATATATCCGGTGCACCTCCGTCAGATCGTGACACCCAGTCAATAACATTCTTCAGCAAGGGGCTGATGGAACTGTTGTACTCCGGTGAGGCAATCAGCAGGCCGGCGTGTTCTCTGACCAGTTGCTTCAACTTTTCCGCATTGGGTGGCAAGCCCTCGGTTTCTTCAAGATCACCGTCATAAATTGGCAGCGGGTAGTCAGCCAGATCCAGCCAGGTGCAGGGAAGACCGGCGGCTTCCACTGCTCGGGCAGCCGCCATGGCCAGTTGCTTGTTTAATGATTCGCGGCGGGCGCTGCCGGCCAGGGCGAGAATTCGGGGTGAGTCGGTCGTGGGGGTGGACGTCATTCTTTAGCTGCCTTGGGTAAATTCGAGTAGCTCGACCACGTTGCCATCGGGATCACGACCATAGGTGACAAAGCCTGTGTCCTGGGTCTGTGGCGGACAATGAAACCTCATGCCCGCAGCTTCCAGACGCTGGTATTCGCTATGGATATCTTTAACCTGAAGGCAGACGTGGCTGATACCGTGGTCACTGACGGGGCGGTCCGACTTTTGTGGCTTTGCCTCAGGTGATGAGAATTCGAAGACTTCCAGGAAGCTGTCACCGAGTTTAAGCATGGCTGCCCGCGCGGCCGAGCCGGTAAGCCCGGTCACGGCATCTGCTTCCGGGCTGGGTGCGTCCCAGTCAAAGGTCCAGGCAACTTCGCAGCCGAGCACCTCGCAGTAGAATTGCAGAAAGCGATCCAGGTCCGGCGTGGACATGGCCGCGTGATGAAAACCCATCAGCATGGTTGAGGCCTTTTTTGGACAGACAGAATTCTGCAACACAGTCTAGCGCAGCCCAGTCGGCGCCGGTGAGTCTCTACGTGCATCTGCCCTGGTGTGTGCGCAAGTGTCCGTACTGTGATTTCAATTCCCATGAGCCCAGGGGAGAAATCCCTGAGGGTGCCTATGTGGACGCTGTGCTTGCCGATTTGCAGCAGTCCCTGCCAGATCTTGAGGGGCGCCAGTTTGCAACGGTGTACTTTGGCGGCGGCACGCCCAGTCTGTTTAGCCCTGCCTCTGTCGGTCGAATTATCGGGGCGGTGCAGACAGCCGGGCATCTGGCTGCGGGCGCGGAGGTCACCCTGGAGGCTAATCCCGGAACGGCTGATGCGGATCGTTTCCTCGGCTACCGGCAGGCCGGCGTGAATCGCCTGTCCGTCGGTGTGCAGAGTTTCGACGGGGCAAGCCTGCAAGCCCTGGGTCGAATCCATGATGGCGATGAGGCACACCGGGCAGTTGAAATGGCCGCCGGGTGCTTCGATAACTTCAACCTGGATCTTATGTATGGGCTGCCCGGGCAGAACCTGACGGCTGCGGAGGCCGATGCTCGGGCCGCTGTCGCCTCAGGTGCGCCTCACCTGTCTTGCTATCAGTTGACTCTTGAGCCAAACACCACCTTTGCCAAGTTTCCGCCGGCATTGCCGGTCGAGGATCTGCAGGCCGAAATTGAATCAGTTGTGCACGGACAGCTGCAGGCCGGTGGATACCAGCGCTATGAGGTGTCTGCCCATGGTCAGCCGGGTCGGGAGTGCCAGCATAATCGCCACTACTGGGAGTTCGGTGACTACCTGGGTGTGGGCGCAGGGGCCCATAGCAAACTGACCCTGGGTGGTCAGATCTGTCGACAGGCCCGTGTGCGCACGCCACAGGGCTACATGAGGCGGTCTGCCGACGGCGATGCCATCGCCGAGCGTCGGAGGGTTCAGGATGGCGAGCTGTTGCTTGAGTTCATGATGAACGCCCTGCGCCTGACGGATGGCTTCGTGCTTGAACTCCTGGCCTGGCGGACGGGTCTGGATCCGTCCGTAGCGGAGCCCGCTCTGCAGCGGGCCGCCGATCTAGGCCTGCTCGAAATTCGGGGCCATCATGTGCAGGCCTCTGCGCGCGGGCAGCGTTATCTCAACGCCGCGATTCGTGAGTTCTTGCCTGACTGACCGTCAGTTCGGCGTCTTTATTTTGTTGCCGGCGGGCGCAGCCAAGACCAGGAACTGCTCGGCCGGCACGAGCTGTTGCCAGGTATCGCGTGGATCGCGGGCGAACACCATTTCAACGGTCGCAGGAGCCAGGTGCCAGCTGCCGCGAGCAATTTCCTTATCCAGTTGTCCCGGCCCCCAGCCTGAATAGCCCAGGTAAAACCGCAGGGTCTTTTCATCGCCTGCGAGGTTGACCAGTCGTGTTTCATTAATACTGATCATATGCATCCCGTCGAGGACTTCCAGCGAGTTCTCAGGCGGCTGTGTGGTTCGCTGCAGTACGCGAAGACTATCCGTCTCCACGGGGCCGCCAAGGTACACCTTGCCTGTGTAAGTGCCTTCTGATTCCCCATTGGCGAGCAAGTCTGCTCGCGTTAGCTCAGTCTGGCGATTAACAATCAGACCCATAGCCCCGGTTTCACTGTAGTCGAGTAGCAGAATGACGGTTTTTCTGAAAGTTTCTCCCTGCAGGTCCCGCGACGCGATCAGGAACTGGCCGGCGGCCGGTTGCTCGGCCCAGCCAGGGCCTGCCGACAGTGGCCAGCAGATCAGAAACCAGATTATCCGGGTGTGCAATCGCATGGGCCTAGATTATCCGGAACAGGAGACGCTTGCCCAGTTGCATCAGGCCGCCGGGATGAAGGGATCTGCAGCGCCGCTAGCCGAACAAGCGTGCGCCCATTCTGTTGGTTCTTATCATTAGTTTCAGGACGGCAAGGAAAATCAGGATTGGGGGTGGCCTGCACCGCGGCTGTCGTCGCGCGTGGGGACATGGCCGGGCTCAGTTCTTAATTTACGCCGTGCCTGACTCAGGAAGGTCTCGCAATGGGTATTGAGGCCTCTGCTGCCAATTCCCTCGCAGTCAAACTTCTGCATTCTGATTTAGAGTGTTCGCCGTGCTATGGCTGCCCTTCATGGCCTAGCTGACGGGCCGTATTGATGGGGTTGCTGGTGCCAATACCGTGGTCCTTTTCCTGGCTTTGGGCGTGCTTACGATGGGGTGATGACGAGCGGCAGCCAGTCCGGCCGGCGCCCGAATTTGCCGGCCGGTCAGAAGCTTTGAATGATTCTGTTACGTAAATCCTGAGCTTGCATGGCTTACCTTCAGTGCTGACTTAGATATCTTTGTTACCCCAAAAATGGGGTCATGAATTGGTAGCCAAATATTGGTAGCGTGCTTTTTCGGTACAAGTCACAAGAAGAAGACGATGTCCAAGTCAGCTTTGTCTGCCAGCGTTTTGATGAACGTGTCGGAGCTTCGGATTGAGGATATGCGCTGGTCGGGTTCGGATGTTGAGCGACAAATTGTCAATCGAATTTTCGAAACGTCCGACTCTTATGGCCATTGGGAGTCATTTCATGCGGGCTTGATGAGTACCGTGTGTGTTGGCGCAAGTCGGAAAGAACAGTTGGTGAAGATGCGCAGGACACGCTTCACGCTGATTCATCAGCAGTCACTGTTTCAGTATTTGCGTGATTCAGGTGTAAAAGGCGAAAATCGAGTTGCCGTGATTCGTGCTTTCCATGACTCGACAGATTATATGCGGGCCGTAGTGACCGAGCATGGGCGTTTCCTTAGGTCGAACTCCAGCCTGTTCTGTGCTGACCATCTGGCTTACTCGGTCCTGCACGATATTCGTTTCACCGATAGCCTGGAGCATTACAGGCAGAAGTATATGGAATACTTTTCCATGCACTGCAACTGGATTATCTCGGAGCAAAAAGGGGCTGAGTACTCCACGCGACGGCTGATCCCGGAAACCAAGCTGTTACTGTCCCGGTTGCAAACCAAGATGTTGCGGATGCCTATGGTTGTCGGGGAAAAAAGTGTCAGGGACAGGCGCCCTGTCAATTGGAAATTCTGGCACTAGACCGCTCATCTGCTTTCAGTCCCGGTGTCTTAGCAGCGGCTGCTAGCGACCGGGCAGAGAGTCGCGGACCTCTCGGCGATAGTTGCTGAGGGTCTCCGCTTCAATAAAAACCCGTTTGATTGCCGGATCGATAGACTTGATGGCGCCAGTCAGTTGCGCAATGCTGGCTTCCACCTGATCGGCACTGAGGCTTGAGCTGAAATCGACGCTAATGGTTACCAGGATAAATTCTGGCCCCATATGCAGGGTTGCAACCTCATTAACCGTTTCGATGGGCTCAGCCGCAGCCAGGGTTTGTCGAACCCTGTCGACAATCCATTCAGCGGCGCTTTCACCGATCAAAAGACTCTTTGTCTCAAAGGCGAGCCAGACAGCTGTTGCCGCGAGGATGAGCCCGATTAACATGGACGCTGCGCCGTCAAAAATAAGATTCCCCGTCACGTCGGCGAGGTAGATACCCGCCAGGGCGACCAGCAAACCCAGCATCGCCGCCGCATCTTCAAACAGAACGACGAACAGAGTCGGGTCCTTACCCCGGCGCACCGCATCCAGGATCCCGAGTTTGCCTCGGTGAGCGTTGAACTCGCGGAACGCAATAGTAAAGGCACCGGCTTCAAAAAGAATCGCGAGGCCCAGTACGATGTAGTTCACGAACACGTTGTCCAGAGGCACTGGATTCATGATGTGCGTGTAGCCTTGGTACAAGGAAATGCCTGCGCCCAGGGCAAAAATCAGGATCGCGACAGCAAAGCTCCAGAAGTAGACTTCTTTGCCATGGCCGAAAGGGAAGGCCGCACTGGGTGGTTTTTTGGCGCGTTTCAGCGCCATGAGCAACAGCACCTGATTGCCGGTATCGACCAGCGAATGAATGCCTTCCGACAGCATGGCAGCACTGCCCGTAAAGGTCGCTGCAGCAAACTTGGTTACAGCAATCAAGCCATTGCCAATCAATGCCGCAACAATGGCTGTGCGTGAAGATCCGGCCATGTCCGTATCAGTCAGCGGCCTGGCGAAGGAGAGCCGGGTCAGCTCGTTTTACATCAGCCACGATACAAAGTCCCAGCCAGTCCGGCATGCTGCGCTCGAGGTGTCGGGCGCCGTGGGTCTTGATGCTCTCTTCGCTCAAGCATCGACGCAGTTCGCGATCACCCTCCCAGACTTCAACCAGTGTGCGTACGTCTGTCGTGATATACAGGTCTACCTCTTTGCCCGGATCTTCTGTACACAGGTCTACCTGATCGTCATAGGCTACGATCCACCAGGTCTTGAATTTCGCCAGCTTGTCAAAATTGAAACAAAGAACCGTCTCGCCCGCCGGCAGTTGATCGGTGTTCAGTCGTCGCTGCAGATCCCACATCAGAAATTCTACGTCGAGTTCATCATCGGTCATCTGACCGCGTGCCCAGCGCATGCCCCAGACGGCGAGGATTTCAATCAAGGGCGAGAGCTCCTTACCCGCTGGCGTCAGGCGATATTCGTAACCTTTCTGGCCAGAGAGCTTGCGGCGGATGATGATCCCGCATTCCTCCAGGTGCTTGAGTCGCTTGGTCAGCAAGCTTGGGGATATGCGAGCAATGGCGCGCTGGAAATCACTGAAGCGGTGTGTTCCCAGCAGGAGTTCACGCAGGATGAGCAGGGTCCAGCGCTCACCAATGACTTCCGTCGCCTTGGCGACGGGGCAGAATTGACCGAACTGTCCAAACTGGCTCATAGCCGGGGACCTTTGGCTAACTACAGAATATGTAGCTGAATACTACACTCCGTGCAGTATCGAGCAAGCAAGGGCCTGTCTAGGATTCTGTTCGACGGGATTAAGCCCGTACTGAAACACACAGACTTGGGAGACAGGATATGACGACTCAAAATGCACAGACGACCCCTGGACAGATTAATGGCGTGGACGTGGATGAAGTGATGAGCTTGATTGGCAGAATCGATCAGGATGCGGATCTTGGCCGCTGTCAGTTCCGAGCCCGCAATTCCTGGCTAAGGGGCGGGCTGAATCACAGCCGGATTCAAGGTTTCCATGCGCTTGGCGATGAAGACAGCTCGCGTTTTCAGCCCTTTGAGCTGGAGGCTGATGAGCCAGCTTTTCTGGCTGGCGATGACAGTGCACCCAACCCCGTGGAGTTTGTGCTTCACGCCCTGGCAGGCTGTCTGACGACCACGACGACGTATCACGCAGCGGTTCAGGGTATCGTCATCGAGGCGATCGACTCATCACTGGAAGGTGACCTGGATCTGCGAGGCATATTCGGTTTATCGGATGAGGTTCGAAAGGGCTTCAATGAGGTGCGCGTGCGGATGCGGATCAAGAGTTCTGCAAGCGTCGATGAGCTGAGGGCACTGGCCATGTTTTCGCCGGTCTTTGACATCGTGTCCAATTCTTTACCGGTAAAACTGGTTATAGAGAAAGTTTAGGCGCCTGGAGTGTGCAGGGGCCGCTGATCCACTGTGGCGGCCCCTGCAATCAGCCTCGATGAGAGCCCGAACTAACTTAATCTCTTAGCGGCTTCAGGATGAGTGCAGTTCGCCTCAAGCTTGAGTAATACGCTCAGGGAAGGCGCGCGTAAGGGCGGTAGGTGTAATACTTGGGGTAGGTGTCCAGGCGGATATGCAGCCAGGCGACGCCTTCGCCGGCAGTGCTCAGCCAAATGGGCTCCTCTGACAATCGCTGTCGCATGAGTGTGCCGACGCATTGCAATACGGCATGTTGCTGCCAATCTGGCCCGTGATGAATAAATGCCGCCAGATGACTGTAAGCGCTGAGTTCTCCCCGGGGGGTCGGGGCTATCAAGTGGGCATCACCACTGAGATTATCGAAGTTGGCTACACCGTCAGGACTGCCTTCGCGATCAAAGTGATCAGCTAAGGTCGCTTCATCAGCTGGCCGTTGCAGCAGTGGGTCGTTGCGGAGGATGAACTCAAAATTCTGTCCTGCTGTCGCTGTCGAGATCGGCGGCATTTCCCAGCGAAAGGCGGGGAACTGGCATTCGCGTAGCAGGACCAGGAATTGCTCGCGAAAGTCTTCACTGCGACGCCATAAATCCAGTACATCTTCATAAGTGAAGGTGTCTTGCTCCCAGCGCAGCTGGTACAAATTCACTTGGCCCTCGTCAAGGGCCTGTATGGTCGAGGACAGCATGGCGCCCATGATGCCTCACTCAGTTGTCCCTGTCAGTTAGCCAAGATGCTCCGTAAAGAACTGATTTAGAAGCCTGTTCTGAGGATCTATTTGTTCGCGCAGTTGGCAGAATTTTTCCAGTCTTGACCCATAGGCTTGTTTGACGTGGCCGGTGGGGACTCCCCGGGTGTAATTGAGCAGGGGAATGCCGCCAAATCGCCCGGCGATGGCGCCAAAATCGATCAGGAAATCTTCCCAGCCATCGGTCACTGTCGTGCGCAGGCTCAGGGCGAAGACAGGGCCTTCAAAGCTGGGGGATAACAGGGACCACGGGTCAGGCAAGAGTCGATAGGCCAGGGCCGGCAAGTCGCAACGAAAGCCGGCGACCTCGTAATGCCGGCGGCAGTATTCCCGATATGAATAAAGCGCGGCGCCAAACTGTTTTGCAGGAAAGACCCAGGTACAGCTGCGGGTGCGCGCCAGGGGGCCGATCCGGCGGAATTTTCCGGTTTGCTCCATAGCATTGCTGCCTGCATCAACCAGGCGCCTATTGATCAATACCTGGGTTGCCTCACTAAAGCCATCAATCAGCGGATCCCGAAACCGCTTGCCCGGAATTTTCCTCAGCAAGTGAAGCAGGTCTGGCAACAGCTGGTTAGTGAGCCAGTCCCGGGCACGCCATGCCAGTACCCGCGGCTTTCTTGCCTTGCTGTCTGTCTCCCGCAGTTCAACAAATGCCCGATCACGAAATGGCAGCAGGTAGATCTTTACACCCGCATTAGCCGTGGCCAGGCTCGGCAGCAGCTTAGTCAGCTCTGCAAAGCCGAGTTTCCCATGGCGCACGGTGTACTGACTTCTGGGCCGGATGCGCAGAGATACTCTGTGGATAACACCCATCAACCCGTAGCTTTGCCGCAGTACATTGAGCATCTCCGGGGTGCTGGAATCAAAGTCGATGGTTCGGCCATTGGGGGTAACCAGCCCGATGCCCAGCACGGAGGCCGCCAGGTTGGGGTCATCAATGGTCGTCCCACAGAATAAGGAGGCGCTGCTGACTATGCCCCCGATGGTGCGATCAAGCTGCTCCTCGCTAGCCAGAAGTTCCAGATCCCGGTCGGCCAGGATGCGGACCAGATCGCGCAGGCGCATACCCGCCTGCACCGTGACGCTTTTTTTGTCCAGGTGAATGAGCTTGTTCATCTCGCTCAGGTCCATAACGGTGCCGCCGTGAACCCGGGTGCAGCGCGTGGCATTGCTGTTGGCACCAACCGGCCTGACGGGGGACGGGAAACGGCCCCGATCCATCAGCACCTCACTGATCTGCTCCAGAGAGCGCACCTTTATACGCCGGGGCTCCTGGGTTTTCTCCAGCTTGCGAAAACGGCCTGTCAGCCGTGCGATGTCTGCCATGTCTGCACCTTATTCCAACGAGTAATGACTCACCGGTTTCGGGTGCAGCAGAATATTCCGGGCAGTGGCAGGGCAGATCCCTGCTATGACTGCTGGCGGTCCCGCTGTCCTAGGATAATCCCGTAGACCGGTGACTTTGTGCCCCCGGCTTTCGCCGGGTTTACCGTTTGTCAGCAGCTCGAATATCTCTCAGACATGCACGAGATACAAGGGTCTGGATCGATTCCCCGGCAAACAAGGCCTGCTATTGGTATAAGCGGTTGCTGCGGTGCCGGCAACATTGATAGATACCCGCGTTATGTCACCTGGAGAAGCACTTGTCAGTGCGTGGACAAGATGAACGGGCTAGAGACGGGTTTGCCGAAGCAGTGTCGAAAACGACAGGATCGCCGGGTCCCATGCCTTGTGGAAGCCGCGGATGCGTTGCACTGGGCTACTGGGGCTAAAAGAAACCGTTAGCTTCCGTGCCCGGGCAACAGCTTTGGAGCAGGTTAGTCCAGGACGTGGGAAATCAGGCCATCAGCCAGCTTGGGCTCAAACCAGGTGGATTTGGGTGGCATGACTTCATTCGCGTCTGCGACCGCCATCAGGGCTTCCATCTGGGTCGGAAACAGCGCAAAGGCCACGGCCATTTCGCCACTATCGACCCGGCGCTCCAGTTCCTCCAGACCGCGAATACCGCCGACGAAGTCGATCCGGTCGTCGGTGCGCGGATCACCGATGCCCAGCAGGGGATTCAACAGGAAATTTTGCAGCAGACTGACATCCAGACTGGCAACGGGATCTTCCTTCGGCACAAGCTCCGGCCGGATGCTCAGGCGGTACCAGCGGCCATTCAGGTACATGCCGAACTGGGTTGGCTGAGCCGGTCGGGCCGGTCCCGCTTCAGGTTCAATACTGAAGGAGGTGCCGATGCGTTCCAGAATTTGCTGCGGTGACTGACCCTGCAGATCGCGCACGACCCGGTTGTAGTCGAGTATCTGCATTTCGTCTGCGGGAAAGGCGACGGTCAGGAAAAACTCGTGGTCCGCATCGTCGGGGTCGCCCTCGCGTCTTGCAGCAGCCACCCGTGAGGCCGAGGCCGAGCGATGGTGGCCGTCGGCGATATACAGCGCATCCATGGCGTCGAACAGGCTTGTCAGTCGGTCACTGGCAGCCGGGTCTGTCAGTTGCCACAATTCATGGCGAATGCCGTCATCAGCGGTCACATCATAGAGGGCGTTACCCTGACTGCCACCGCGCAATATTTCTCTTACCGCTTCCGAGCTGCGATAGGTCAGTAGCACCGGCCCTGTCTGGGCATTCAGAGCCGTAATTTGTCGCACCCGATCATCTTCCTTCTGGGGCCGCGTGAATTCGTGTTTTCGAATTCTATTCGTGTCGTAGTCAGCGACATTGGCAATGCAGACCAGGCCGGTCTGCTGATGCGCGCCCATGGTCAGTCGGTAAACGTAGTAATGGGGAGCTTCGTCGCGTATCAGGACCCCCTGGTCCACCAGGCTTTTTAGATTTTCTGCACCCTTGGCATAGACCTCGGGCGCGTAAGGGTCCGTGTCCTCAGGCAGATCAATTTCCGGTTTGGAAATGTGCAGGAAACTCACAGGGCGACCTGTCGCTCTTTCCCGGGCTTCCGCCGTGTTCAGGACGTCGTAGGGCGGGGCAGCCACATCGTTGGCACGCTCAGCAACGGGGCGAAGCGCGCGAATAGGTTTGATTAGTGTGCTCATGGGCGTGGCATAAATTCCTGCAGTGCTGATTGGCCGCCTAAGCTTCGCGGTGGGGGCGCAATTCTGGCGAAGGGTCGCGATGTAGTCCAGTCGGGGAGCGGCTCCGCTGATCGCCGGGTTCCAGGGTCAGTAAATCCGAGCCGCTGCGTCTATCATCGCGACGGCGCAGCCAGCCCGCCAAGTTGGGCCCGCGCTGGCTATCGGGCTGTGTCGTGGCGGCCTGAGTGCTGGCGCGGTCGTTCTAGCTTCGATTCAGGACTTCCAGGGCAACCCGCTCGCCGGATTCCATCGCGCCTTCCATGCCCCGATTGGATACAGCCGTGTGTTCGCCGCAGAAATGTACCCTGCCGTTCGGTTGGGCTACGGCGTTGGCAAACCCGGCTACCTGCCCCGGTTGCCAGACTGCCCAGTCGCCGCTGGAGAAAGGATCGCGGTACCAGGATTTGTATTCGACGATTTCCAGTTGGCCCTTGGCTGCCGGGCGCAAGCGTTCGATGTCAGCGATGATCGCCGCCTTGGCGTCAGCCTCAGGCATCTGGTCCAGGAGGGCGGCGTTGTGGCCGCGAATCCAGGCCGTCAAACTGCTTACCTCTGCCGGGGTCTCGCCTTTATGCTCGCCGACCAGATTACAGACCAGGCCGTCACTGAACATGTTGGGAGCTTTGCCGTCAGCTTCCCAGAACGGCGTTTTAGCGCGCATGTGCGCCTGGTTAATGATCTGGCTGTCCAGGGTTTGCACGGCGCGGGCCTGGGCGCCCGTCAGCAGTGGCTCCATGTGAATTCGCCGTAACACGGGACACGGCACGGAGCAGATGACGTAGTCGGCTTTGTAAATTGTGCCATCGGCGCAATGGACTTCTGCCAGGTCACTCTCGCTGCGGATTGATTCGACATTGCGGCCGAACTCGATTTCCTCATTGAGCGCGCCGGCCATTGCTTCAGGAATCGATTGATTGCCGCCAGCTGCGGTCAGAAAGGGGGATTGTCCCGGTACCGACAAGCTGCGTTGCGCGGCGATGAAGCTCGCGACCTGCATCATCATCAACGCTGAAACATCATGCGCTGAGCTGCCATGAGTGGGTTCAATGTTGTAAGCCATCTCAATGATGGCATCTGACTGGCCCTGGGCCTTCAGCCAGTCGTGGTAGGACACGTCCAGCCCTGCATTGGCGGGATCAATCCATGCGTCCGTTGTTTGCAAAGGGTTGGCCTTGGCCGTGACGCCGGCGATATATCGCCAGGGCGGGGTTTTGCGGGCGTCGTCGGGAAAGGGGTTACGGGGATGATCGGGCCACTGGCTGAGTGGGATATGTTGTCCGTCCAGAAAGAGCTCGCGCGTGCCGTAATAACGCAGGACCGGCGTCAGTTCTATCAGGCCGACGTTATAGCTTTTCGCTGCATTAACCAGGCGTGCATAGCCCGGGCCAAAGGAGGTTCCGCCTGCTTCCGGGCTTCCGGGCAGGCTTCGAATGGACATGACTCGGCCGCCGACTCGCTGGCGGCCTTCAATAACTTTTACTTTTACGCCTGCGTCCTGCAGCAGCAGCGCGGCGGCCAGGCCTGAGAGGCCGGCGCCGATGACAATGACTTGTGAGCCTTTCTGGGCCCGGAGAATGCCTGGGGCCGAGGCCGCCAGGGTTCCTGCCCCGAGGGCCTGAACGAAACGGCGGCGACTTAGGGGCGTAGGCGTTGCACTCATTATTTTTTCCTCGAGATGCCGGGCGGCTTTACCCGACGGTGGAATTATAGCTGTCGACGCCGCCGCATACCGCCCGGTATCAACAAGGCGAGCAGGCTGCCCAGGCCCAGTGAACTGCTGCCACCCCCGCCGCCGCCAGCGCTGCTGGCTTCTACAAGGACGACCTGGAACTCACCGTTGTCAGATCCGCCGTCTTCGTCCATCACCGTTAACAGGAAGACGAGTTCTTCCAGGACCTGTGCGTTCGACGTTCGAGGCGCTTCGTCATTGCCGCCGACGGTGACATTGGCAGTACGCAGGGTCTGGGCAGGCGGCTCGTCCGGAATCTCAGGTGTGTCAAATGTCGGCTTGGGGCTGGTCACATCATCCAGCGTCACCGCTGGCCCGCTGATCTGGGACCAGACGTAGCTCACGATCTCACCGTCTATGTCACTACTGCGCGTGCCGTCCAATGTAATCGTGGCCTGATTAATCGGCACGGTCAGTTGTGTGCCGCCATAGGCGAAGGGTCTGAAATTGTTCCCACTGCCGTCATCAGTGGGCAGGCGAATGCCCGGTTTGGTCTCGACTGATTCCGGCACTCTGCTTTCAAGCCAGTCGACAGTCGTGGCGATAGTTTGACGTTCCACGCCGACAAAGCCATGGGCGTTGCCGCCGTTGTCGGTCAGCGGTATGGGGTCGCCTTGTCGGTCGACGTAGGGGAGTACTGTGTAGGTGGCGTCTACTCCGGCATCCAGAGCGGCAGCCAGTACATTCTGGGACATCGCGTCGGGTGTAAACTCGTCGCCGTCAGCCCGGAGAAGAAATGCCGGTATTTCCAGTTTGCCGATTTCTCTGACGGGCACTGACAGGCTGTCCGGACCCCAGAAACTCAGGAAGTTGAATGAAGATCTGAACACTGCCTGACCGAATACTGTATCCCAGGCCACAATGTCATCTCCCTGGCCGGCATCAATATTGTCTTGGGCAATGACTACCAGGCCCTCATAGGGGATGGGCGCGCCAAACAGGCCGTTGAACAGCAGGTCGCGGGCCGTGCTTCTGCCGTCGTCAACCTGGCCATACATACCAACAGCTGCAACACGCGGATCGGCGGAAAAAGACGGATAAATTGATGCGTTCTGGGTTCCCTGACTGTGGCCTGCCACATAGATGGCCTCGTAGCCAAGGGCGGCGAGCAGATCGACACCGACGCCCAGATCCAGGGTTGCGTCTTCAAACAGGACCGCGCCGCCACCGGCGCTTGGACCGGCGTCCCGCCTGTCCATAGCCAGCACGGTGAAGCCCAGGGGTGACGCCTGCAGGCCGATGATTTTCGGCACGCTGGAGCTGAAAGAACCCATAGCACCATGGCTAACGACCATCGCTACCTGACGATATTCACCACCAATCAGTGCGTCTTCTTTCGGCACATACAGTGCCCCGGGTAACTCAAAGCCATCATCGGCAAACAAGGTGACGGGAAATACACGGGTGTCAGTATTGAGTTGCGTTTCACACGGCTCATCGGCCGAATCGATGCCCGTGACTCCGTCGCAGCTATCGATGCCCGCGTTACCCTCCATGACGTCATTGTCTGCGCCGCCGATCAGTTCATCGTCGCCATCGCCGCCGATCAAATCGTCATCACCGTCGCCGCCGCAGATAAGGTCGTTGCCCCCAAGCCCCAGGATGCGGTCATTACCGCCAAGGCCGGCGATGATGTCGTCGCCTGGCGTGCCTCTTAGATCGTCATCTCCTTCGGTGCCGACTAGGGTGGCAGCCTGTCCGCCACAAGTCTGGGCAAGTGCGGCAGGACTGGCCAGAAAAAAGCCTGCAAGTGTTAGCCAAATTAAAGTGCGCATGGGTATTACCCCGAAAATTGTTATTGCCACTCAATATACTGGGGCCTGAGCGCTGGCCGCCAGCCTGACACCCGGTATCCGGCTGCCGGTCAGGCTGACCTGGTCTAGAAGCGATAGCGAGCAGCAAACTGCAGCTGCGTGGCGTCACCCTTCGAGCCGTCATTGTCCTTACGTTCGCCCAGTAGCAGTTCTCCGCCGATGTCTATGGCCGGAACTGGTGACCAGATCAGGTTCGTGCCCCAGCGCCAGGTGCGGTCATAGGCTTCGGCGGCCTGGCCGCTCTGGTTATCGACATCCACGATGCTCAGGGTCGAGGTAGACCTCAGTCCGTCCCGCCACCATTTGTTCAGGGAGACGTAAGAGGCGAAGACGGGCAGCACCTTGAGGTTGCCGGCGTCATCGAAGAAGCCATCCTGCCCGCCGACGCTGCCCAGGTCATTCACGTATCGACCGAAGCCCTCGCCGTAGCTCACCTGCACGCTGACATTGTCGCGCGGATCCCACCAGTTGACTGCCCGCCGGCCACTTACGCTGAAGCCCCAGCCAATTTCGTCGTCTTTGACGGTTTCATCTGCCGCCCAACGTGCT
Organism: Gammaproteobacteria bacterium; assembly: GCA_051008735.1. Classification (GTDB taxonomy): domain Bacteria; phylum Pseudomonadota; class Gammaproteobacteria; order Steroidobacterales; genus J054. The sequence continues at coordinate 19,931 of JBPCXH010000039.1, forward strand.
TCGATGGATCGAGCCAGCACAGAGGCTTTTACATCCCATTCGTCGCGGACAGTGCGACGAATGCTGGCCACGAAATCCGGAACCTTGCTGATGGCCTCGCCGTCCGTGACCTCTGCCTGAGGGTCTTCCATGGAAAGAATCAGGTTCCAGCCATTGCCGAACTCCGGGAAATAACGTAATTGAGTCTGGCGGACATTGATGCGGCCGTTTGTTCCCTCAAAGTCGATCTCTTCAGGGGACGCGCCAATATCCATGAAATTAGTCCAGTGCTTGCCGGCCATGACATCCTGGAACTGCCCGAAAGCGTGCCGCAAGCGAAAAGTATCATTGCTGTTAGAGTCAAGGCCTGCAAAGTCACCTTCTACGTAGGCACGCAGTTGTCCCTGTTTAGTGCTCTGCCTGTACTCGATGTTCAGACGTGACTGCCGCACATTCAAATTAGCCTCTTCATCGCTATTTTGTGCACCGCGCGTGGGGATTTGACCGACCAGGAAGCGATTGGCGTCACCAATCCCGCCGTCAACATTCTGTACAACATTGGCTTTTGCAAAGCCGCCTATGCGGATAGCTGCTGCGGACCCCGGCACTTGGAAAGCGCCTTCGAACTCAGTCGCGTCATATGTTGTGGTGGTCTCATCCGTCGTCAAGCCGGTAACGGTGCCTTCCAGGCTCTCCAGTCGTGCCCGGAGTTGCTGGTCCGTTTCGGAAATTTTTTGCTGCTGCTCTTGATTGAACTGATCGAACTGGTTCTGTAATGCCTGAATGGCTGCGGTCTGAGTGGCGATCGCTTCCTTCTGTGCTTCCAGTTCCTGTCTTTCTGCCGCGCTGGTTGTTTTGGGCGAAGTCAGGCTGGTTCCTGATTTATCAAATTGGTCCTTAAGGCTTTGGATCGTATTTGCCTGAGTACTGAGCCTTTCTGCCTGCTCATCAATTAGCTTTTTCTGCGCACTCAGTGCATCCGCCTGATCCTTGAAACGCTCGTCAAAGCGCTTCTCTTGCTGTTGCAGCATAAAAGCCAGCTCGCTGTTGGTGAGTTCCGGCAGCGTGTCGATGGCCGTGGACCCTACCTGCGCGGCAGCCTGCGTCGTCACAGACAGGCTGGCCAGGAGCAGCAGTAGTTGAATAGGTCGAATTATCAGAAAATTCATCAGCTTAGCCTCAGGCTTTTGTCGATAGTGGCCCTCGACGGGACCGTATAAGGAGAGGTTACCGCCCTGCGGCTGAATCAGAAAGCCTTGTCTGGATTGGGTCTGAACGGCCCTGCTATGATGAATTCATAAGGTTTTAGTCACTGTCGGCAGGGGGCAGCAGGCCGCCGCCGCTCCTCGGGGGATTGCCATGTCTCGTCTGCTCACTGTTCCGCAGCTGTTGCTGCTCGCGTTTTTCTTGTTACTGGCGGGGTGTAGCCCGACGGATGAGTCGACGAGTGACCCCGATGCCGCTGCTGCAGACCCAGACATGGTTTCTCAGGCGAGTCCCGATGGGGATTGGCCCGCCGAGGAATATCCGGCTGACGCCGAACTGCCGGTGCGACAAATTCCTAACATGCCGGAGTCTGCAGAGGCTTATTACGCACCAGACAACTATCACCTGATTGCCCAGACACAGGATCCCGACGCAACCGCACCGGAAGCGCGCAAAGCAGGCGGCGCCCTGACGTGGATATTTACGGACGACGGTGAGACTAAATGGCGGGTCGGAACACGGGGCCAGGATGCTTGTTCCTATTTCTTTCCTGACATGAAACGAGTTGTTTTTACCTCGACGCGTGACAATATGGATATGCCCGTTGGTAACTGGTCCGACGAACGCGAGTATCCCCAGGGCGCAGAACTCTATATTGCCGATCTTGATGGTTCGAATATTCAGCGCCTGACTGATAACAAGTGGTATGAGGCCGAGGTATCAATTTCTCCGAACGGCGAGTGGATTGTTTTTGGCCGACAGATCGACGGCAAGATGGATCTGTGGCGTATGCGCTCAGATGGTACCGATGAAGAACAGATTACCTTCACGGATGACTGGCAGGAGGGTGCGCCTTTCTATTTGCCAGATAATGAGACCATTCTGACCCGGGCCTGGCGTCGCAGTCAGTATGGGCAAGAGGGTCCGACGCCTATGACCGTTTTTACGGTAAAGCATGATGGCTCCGAGACAATTCAGCGTACCTTTGATGAGGATATGAACTGGGCGCCTTATCCGGCCCCCGATGGGCGCCACTATGTCTTTGTCAGGATCGTTGAAGACAATAACTGGGAAGTCTTCCTCGGCGATCTGGCCGGCGGAGAGCCGCGGCGACTGACGTATAACAAGACTTTTGATGGTTTTCCGTCTTTATCCCCTGATGGCAAGAAGATGCTCTTTACTCGCAGTAAGGGGGGCTTCATGTCCAACCTGTACACCAATGTCATGGATGTGTCTTCCCTGAATATCGGCCCGGATCAGTGGCAGGGGCAAGTGCCGGACATTTCGCCGCCCGACGAGGTTGATGCCGAGCCGGTTGCGTCTCGGTGACAGGAGCTTTTGTGTTCGTCTCTCTGCAGCCCGCTTTGCTCAGGCTGTCGAGGCGCTGGATGACAATGGCTGCTCACTGGTTGCCACCCAGCGAAAGAAAAACTGATGTTCATTAATTTCTGGTATGCGGTTGAGTGGAGTGAAAAGCTCACTGACACACCGGTCAAGGCCCGCATGCTGGGGCATGACTTTGTGGTGTTCCGGGATTCCGCCGGCGCCGCACAATGCCTGAGCGATACTTGCGTGCATCGGGGCGGTTCGCTGTCGGGCGGCAAACTGGTGGGCGATTGTGTCCAGTGTCCTTATCACGGCTGGCAGTTTGACGGGACGGGCGTTTGTCAGCGGATCCCATCCCTGGGTTCGGGTGCAAAGCTGCCGGCGCGGGCCAAAGTGGATGCCTACCCGACCCAGGAGAAGTACGGCATTGTATTTGCCTTTCTCGGCGATCTGCCGGAAGAGCAGAGACCGCCCCTGATGGAGATTCCCGAATACGGGCAGTCGGGCTGGCATGCGACTCGCCAGGAGCGACACTCGGGTGATGATTACCGTCGACAGGTCGAGAATGCCCTGGACCCGGCACACAATGAGTTTGTCCATCCGACTCATGGTTTTTCCGGTAGTCGCGAGGATTACCGTGTGCCCGAGTTGCATATGGAAGAGGATCAGTGGGGCAGCGGCTTTCTGACCAAATACTTTGCGCCGCCCCTGAAGGACGAAAAGATGAAATCAGCTTCCGGAAGAAGCGATGATGCGGTTATCGAGGCGGGCTCGCTGCACCATGGCCCATCATCCATTTGTACGAAAATTCATCCGACTTCTGAGGTATTCATCCACCAGCATGTTTTCAAAACACCTGTGGATGAACTCGGAACCCGGACATTTATGATCCAGACACGCAACTTCATGCTGGAAGCTGAGCATGACGACAGGTTTAGAGAGCGCAATGATGTCGTCGCGGGTCAGGATGCAGACGTTCTGGCGGAGCTGCACCCACGCCTGACGCCCGAAACCAATCAGCATGAGTTTTTGCTGCCCTCCGACGCGGCGGTTCGGCGTTACCGGGAGAAGCTGGATGAATGGCAGGCTCTGGGCTGGCGTCTGGACGCGGATGCACTGGCGTGTACCGTGAAAGGGGTGGCCTATGCGATCCCTTCACCCGCGCGTTATCAGCGACCAGCCGGCTGGATTCTTGACTCTGCACCATTGTTTTCCGCCAAGTCGACGTCGGCCACTGCTACCGGGACAAGCTAAGTCATTATGCTGAAGCAATTTGGGCGCCTTGCCGGCGCACTACTGTTTTTTGTGCTCGCTCAGCCTGTGCTCGCCGAGCCCATGGTGCTGAACCGGGGTACCTCGGCTGAGCCGCCAACGCTGGACCCAACCCTGGGGGCGGGTACGCTTGCTGCACCCATCATTGCTGATTTGTTCAGCGGCCTGCTGGATCGTGGGGCTGACGGTGTTCTTGTGCCAGGCTGTGCCGAGAGCTGGAGTGTCAGTGATGATGGCAAGACCTATACCTTTAAGCTGCGCGAAGGCCTCAAGTGGTCTGACGGACGCGAGCTGACGTCGCAGGATTTTGTTTATTCCTATCAGCGTCTGATGGACCCGGCCACCGCCTCGCGACTCGTCGGCGTGTTTTACCCGATCAAAAATGCTCGTGCCGTGCTGGCAAAAAAGGAACCGGTTGAGGCCTTGGGCGTTAGCGCTCCGGATTCAAGAACTGTAGTTTTCGAGCTAGAGCAGCGCACACCGTATTTTGTCGAGCTGGTGGGTAACGCGCGTGTTGCCCCGGTGCCCGAGCATGTTATCAAGGCGCACGGGCGCAGCTGGTCAAGGCCGGATACGATGGTGTCCAACGGGCCTTACAAGCTGGTTGGGCGCGTTCCCCAGAGTTATATTCGCCTGGAGAAAAATCCCTTTTACCACGAAGCCGATGCCGTCCCGATAGATGTGGTCAATTGGAATCCCACCCAGAATCTCGCCACTTCGTTCAAGCGTTTCCGTGCCGGCGAGCTGGATATCGTGCTGAATTTTCCACCGGCTCAGATCGACTGGATTCGGGAAAATATTCCCCAGGCGCTGCATATCACGTCAAACCTCGGTGTCTATTTTCTTGTAATCAATATGCGCAAGCCACCGTTCGACGACGTGCGCGTAAGGCAGGCTCTTTCAATCGCCGTGGATCGGGATGCCATTACTGATCGTTTGCTAAGAACAGGGGTGAAGCCTGCCTACGGTTTTGTGACGCCGGCCATCACCGGCTATGACGGTGTTGATATTCCAGAACGACAACTGGCTTTCCCCGCGCGGCAAGCGAAAGCTCGCGAATTGCTGGCGCAGGCCGGCTACGGCCCGGATAAACCGCTGCAGTTCGAATTGGCCTATGACACCAATGAAGAGAATCGCAAAATCATGGTCGCACTGGCCGCCATGTGGCAGGCGATTGGCGCCCGGGCGCAACTCACGGATGTGGAGTTTGGATTATTAAACCGCAAAGTCAGGACCCGTGACTTTGATATAGCTCGATGGTTTTACGTCGCACCCTACGATGATCCTTACGCCATGCTGCAGTTGTTCCTGAGTGACAACCCAAATAACTGGCCCGGCGTGCGAAGCGAAAAATTTGATGCTTTGATGCAAGCCTCGAACATGACCACAAACAGCGCCGAACGATTGGCGCTTCTGGCCGAGGCTGAGACAGAATTGCTCGCGGCCCACCCGGTGGTGCCTGTGTCGCTGTACGTGGGCAGGCGCCTGGTGGCGTCCCGGGTCAAAGGCTGGATCGACAACCCCAGCGGCCCGCCCTTAAGCCGTTATCTCTGGCTGGAGTAAGCTCAGGGGGGCGGATGGCAGACGACTGCTAGTTGCCGGCCTCGAATTTCCAGAAGACGTTGATTTCCGCGGTGTAGAGGTCGTAATCATCCACGTCGTACCACACCAGGTTCGGCTGAATGACAATCCGGCCGATCTGCGTTGCCACACCGCCGCTTACGTAGGCGCCCTGGCTATCGTTGTCGCTGATGCCGTTGTTGGCATCAAAGTCAAAATCGTAAAAACCAACGCCAATCACCGGTGCGATCCGCTGGGTTATGGGGTAGCCCGCTGTGACTCCGACAGTGAAGCCGTCGACTTCTACGTCGGTACTGCTTGTGCCATTCGGTCCAGTCAGTGTGTCGGTGAATTCACCGACATAGCGATAGCGTGCATTGACACCGAAATAGTTCAGGAACTGATAGCCAACACCCAGGTTAAAGCCCACGTCATTATCATCGAGATTGATGTCGTCGGCATCCAGGTCGGAATAGCCGACGCCAGCGCCGACCCACCATCCGTTCTTAAAGATCCGGGTTTCCAGGGGGTCGTTCGAGCTCTGGGCCAGGGCGGAATTGCCAAAGAACAAGCCCGAAATCAAGGCAATCAGTATCAGCCGCATTTGAGATTCTCCCTGTGAAGATTTCGGCGCAAGAACGGCCGGAAAACCAAGCTGGAAGCTAACATACTCCCAAACTTGTTAACAGCAGCGGAGCATGGCAGGACAGGGTCCGGCTAAAACTCCGTCGGTAAGCCGTTGATGGAGATTGAGATGCCATATATCGCGCTGTGCGACGATGACCCCACTGTGGACGCCGCAGGCTTACGGCAACAGGAAAAAACGGCGCATTTCGCCTATATCGAATCAATACTCGATAAGCTGCTCGTGGCGGGGCCTTTGACCGATGTCGCGACGGGCAAGCATCAGGCTAGCCTCTTCGTGTATGCCACGGATGATGAAGATGAGGCCAGAGCATTGCTGGAAAACGATCCCTACTTCAGAGCCGGGATTTATGCTCGGGTGCGAATCACCGCGTTTACGCCTGCCGCCGGTGAGTGGCTCGGTGGCAAGATTTGGTAAGGCGGGTGGCTACCAGAAGCGGACGCGGCCGGTGTCCAGGTGCACAAAATCCGATTTGGCGTAGTAGCCCACGCCGCCGCCTTTGAGTTGCAGGGCGGCACTGCGCAGGTCGTTGGTTGCGACTCCCTGCAGCCTCACGTCCAGGGCCATTCCGCGCATGTGCAGGCTGCGTTTGGCAACTCCGTTACTTTTCGAACGGAGCATGGAATTAGTGGCCGGTGAGCGGTATCCGGATATGATCTCATAGGCTCTGCCGCCCGTTTGGGCCTGCACGCTGTGCAGTATGTCCAGCAGCTGGGTATCGATGGGATAGGCTTCGCCGCTGCGAAAGTCCCTGAGCAGTTGATTGACCTCTGTGAGGGCATCGGGCAGGTAGTCTCCTGCCTCGTGGTAGACCACGTCGAGTTTTTCGCTAGTATGGCAATGATAAAAACGTAAACGCCGCGGCTCCTGGGCAACGGCACCAGCCAGTTCAGGCAGCAGGGCTGCAGGCAGCAGGCAGGCTGTCGAGCGCAATATGTCTCGGCGGGTCGGTCGGCGTGTCATGACTAAGGAAAACTCCGCAAGCATCCGAATAAACAAGGATTCTTACAGATGCACCCAGCTATGTGCAATGCTCAGAATCCCGTTTTTCGGGTCTTTTCGAGTCAACAGATTGATGGGTATCACGCCTTATGACTAGTAATAGAAATCATTTGCTGTGGGTTTTTGGCTTACTGACGGCTCTGGCGGCCGGGCCGGCTGGAGCCCAGGATCGGAGTCAGGCCAGCATTGAGCTCCAGGAGCGGGTTGAGCAATATCTGTTTACCGGGGAGCTCTGTTGTGGCGGTGAGGACATCGCGTCTCGCGAACTGCTGCCCGAAATATATGTTAGCCGTGATTTTCTTCCCATGTGGAGTGCTGCACGGCTAGATGAGTTACTGGCGATTATTGCTGCGGCCCCGGCCGATGGCCTGAATAGTGAGGATTATCACTACGCAGCCCTGCAGGAGATGCTGGCATTGCAGCGTGCGGATCCCATCCCGCGGCGGCGGGCGGACCTCGATATTCTCGCCACTGATGCCCTGATTCGCTTTGGTTACCACCAGCGCTTTGGCAAGGTTAATCCCGTTGACCTGGATCCCAACGTCAATTTTAGGCGGGAAGCCTGGCCCGACGGCAACCCGGGTGCTGCAGTTATCAACGCCGCAGTTTCAGCTACGCCTTTGGCTGAAATCGTGGCTGGCTTTTTTCCTCGACCTGACTATTACGAGGATCTTCGGTCGCACCTGGCCGAGTATCGGCTGATTGCCGAGGCGGGTGGTTGGCCTGCAGTCACCCCGGGTCCGGCCTTGCGACAGGGCGATACGGATGTGCGTGTGGCAGAAATTCGCCGGCGTCTGGCCGTTACCAATGACCTGGCACCGGATACGCCTTTGCTTTCTCCGGAATTTGATGAGGCTGTTGCAGCCGGTGTGTCCCGTTTTCAGGCCCGGCATCGCCTTGAACCCGACGGGATTGCGGGGGCGAACAGCTTTGAAGCCATGAATGTGCCGGTGCAGGCACGAATCGATCAATTGCGCATGTCTCTGGAGCGATTGCGCTGGATTGATCAGGAGCTCACGGATGATTTTGTCGCGGTCAATATTGCCGACTTTCGCGCGTTTCTGGTTCGCAAGGGTGAAATAACATGGTTCGCTCGGGCCCAGGTTGGCAAACCTTATCGTATGACGCCTATTTTCCGCGGCGATATCAGCTACCTGGAGATGAACCCCACCTGGACCATCCCGCCGGGCATCCTGCGTAATGACGTTCTGCCTCGCATAAAGCAGGACCCGAACTACTTGCTCGAACGCAATATCAGCGTGATCGACAGAGATGGTGCCAAGGTTGACCCCCTGACTGTTGATTGGAGTGTCTACTCAAAAGGCGTGCCTTACACGCTACGTCAGGAGCCCGGTCCAAATAACGCGCTGGGCAGAATCAAATTTATTTTCCCGAATGAGCATTTCGTTTTTCTTCATGACACACCCAGCCGTGGCCTTTTTGACCGCGCTGAGAGGGCTTTCAGTTCGGGCTGTATACGGGTGGATAAGCCTCTTGAGCTTGCCGAGCTGTTACTCGGGGATCCTGACAAGTGGAGTATGGAGAAGCTGCAGGCGGTTCTGGATAGTCGTAAAACACAGCGGGTGAACCTGCGTCCGAAAGAGCCTGTTCTGATTCTCTACCTGACAGCGAGCCTGGACCTGGATGGAAGCATCCGCTTCGCCAAGGATATTTACAGTCGCGACGACGACTTGCTTGCTGCGCTGAACGGTCCCGTAAAGCTGGAGGCGCCGGCCGTCGCTGCTCAGCAGTAGCGGCTTACTTGTCCCACATCACCTCTTTTTCTGAGGCAGCTGCAGCCTCCAGCAGCTCAATCAAGGGAAATGCTCGAGTTGCAACGCCGACTCGCGGCTCAGCGGCGGGATCATCGGTTTCAAGAGGTTCCGGTTCACTCGATGCCTGTGCCTGAACGCCGGCGCGGAGTTTTGCCAGTGCGGCCGGTACATCCGCAGCGCTCAGAGCGCCAGGTATCTTGCCGCTGTGCCCCATCAAGTTGAGGAGTTTGACGGCGATATCTCCGAACATGGTGATCCTGGGGTAGGCAGGTGTAGAGAAGGTGATCAGCATTTTTTCATTGGTCATTGATAGATTTTGACTCTTAACGCCCTTGGCCACGAGCTGCGCTTCGCCGTTAAAGGGCTCGCCGTCGCCTTGAGGCTCCGTCGGCCCGGGTTTTTATGGCTTGAGCCTGGACTGGTCTGGCGTTCAGGGCTCTGTGCGTGGCTAATAGACCGGGATACTTGAATCGATTTCCTCGGCCCAGGCGCGTATTCCGCCCACCAGATTGCAGACATTGGTATAACCCTGACGCCGATAGTGTTCGGCCGCCTGCTGACTGCGACCACCCAAGTGGCAGTGGAAGATTATCTCTGTGTCTTTCGGCAAGCCGGCAATAAAGTTCATGGCTTCCTGGTCCCACTGACGGGCCAGGTCGATACTGGCGCGGACACGCTCTTCGTCATCGCGAACATCGAAAAGCAAAACGCTATCGCCCTGATCAATTTTCTTTTTCAGGTCGGCGACTTCGAGCTCACGCACCGGGGGTGGCGCATTGGGGTTATCAAACAGGAAACGGGTCCCGGCAAATTCTTCTGTCATGTCCACGCGCAGCCCGTTAGCCCGTGCTGCACTCCAGGGGTCCAGGTGCAGCTTCAGATCCCCGCATTGGGTTTCTATCGAGCCAGGCTTGGCCGGCGACAGGCTCAGGGCGTGGGTGAAGCCGGCATCGATTTGCAGGTGCAGGCTCATGGTGGGTTGCGATTCCAGGGCCTGCTGCATGGCCTTTGTGGCAGCCTCGGAAAGCTTGATTTCAGGCGCCTGAACATCAGGTTTCTGCATCTTGAGTGCATCGGCCAGTTCGCCGGACTCCATCATCTCCAGGATGATGTCACTGCCGCCAATGAGTTCACCTTCAATGTAAAGCTGTGGAATGGTCGGCCAGTTACTGTAGACCTTGATGCCTTCGCGCACCTGCGGATAGTCCAGCACATTGATGGTCACGTATTCGGGCAGCAGCATATCGAGGGCAGAGACAGTCTTGGCGGAGAAGCCGCACTGGGGCTGCTGGCGATTGCCTTTCATGAACAGTACGACACGGTTGTCGCTTAACAGGTCATCGATGGCAGCCCGGGTCTGGTCGTCCAGTGACATGGGGTTTCCTCTGTGGGGCAGGGCAGCTGGGGGCAGCGCCCGCGTGTTGCAATATAGTTTCGAACCGATACTATCAAATCATGCCGGGACCAGCGAACGATACCGCCAGGGAATTCGCCGATCTGCTTTTGCAGCTTGGCCGCGCCGCCTACACGGACAGCGCCGGGGGTGATCTGACGGCAGCTCAATGGGCTGCGTTGCGCTATTTCGGTCGGGCCAATCGCTTCTCCCGCACCGTTTCCGGTTTTGCCAGCTTCCATGCCACGACCCGCGGGACCGCGTCGCAGACCATTCGCAGCCTCGTTGACCGAGGTTATCTTGAGCGCTTTCCCTCGGACAGAGACGGTCGCAGTGTTCTTTTTGCTTTATCTGCTGACGCTCGACGTCGCCTTGAGCAGGACCCTGTGGAAAGCCTGGTGCGGGCTGCACGGCAACTGGGCGACATCCGCTTGTCCGCGGTAGCAGGTGAATTGCGACAGGTGGGTGATTACCTGGGTCAGCAGCGGGACGAATCTTCAGCCGGTCGTTGCGACCACTGTGGTCATCTGGTCCAGGCAGAGGGTACCTACCGCTGCGGCCTGATGGACGAGCCTCTGGCCGCAGCCGAGATCAGGGAGATCTGCGTTCGTTACCGACCGAGCGAAACCTAGACGGAAAAACTGGAACCGCAGCCGCAGGTGGTTTTTGCATTTGGGTTGCGAATCACAAAGCGAGAACCTTCCAGGTCTTCCTTGTAATCGATTTCCGCCCCCATCAGGTATTGCACGCTCATGGGGTCAACCAGCAGCGTTACGCCCTGATTCTGGACCCGGGCATCACCGTCGCCGAGGGCCTCTTCAAAAGTGAAGCCATACTGGAAACCGGAACAACCGCCGCCGGAAATGAATACCCTGAGCATTAGCTCCGGGTTGCCTTCCTTGTCGATTAACTCGGACACCTTGAAGGCGGCCGCATCCGTAAACACCAGGGCGTCTACGGGCATCTGGAATTCTGTTGCACTCATGGGAGAGACCGTAACGAGTCCTCTGGGTCTGTGTCAAATTGATTAGGCATCGAAACTACCCTGGAGTTCCCCTCCAGGCATGGCTTGACCCCCCGGCACTCGCCCGCTCAAATCATTAGCCTATGACGCAGGATATTGAAGGTCTTAGGGCGGTGCTGGCGGCCTACGGCTGCGCTAAAGCCAGTCTGGAACCCCTCGGCAATGGGTTGATCAACCTGACCTGGCTGGTTCGTACAGCCGATGGGCAGCCCTGTGTGCTGCAGCGGGTTGCCGATATTTTTCCGGCCGAGATTAATCGCGATATTGCCGTGGTGGCGGATACGCTGGCCCAGCGAGGTGTGCAGGCACCCGGGGTGGTGCCCTGCCTCAGCGGCCAACTTTGGGTGGAAGAGGCAGGCTACAACTGGCGGATGCTGACCTGGCTCAAGGGCCGTTGCTACGAGTCCTTATCTTCGTCCCTCCAGGCCCGCAGCGCCGGCGCCTTGCTGGCCCGTTTTCATCGGGCCCTGGACGGCCTGGATCACGAGTTCGCTAACCCCCGTCTGGGGGTGCATGACACGGCCCGCCACCTGTCAGCTCTTCGCGATGCACTGGTCAATCATCCGGCGCATCCGCGCCGGGCGCAAATTGCCCCCCTGGCCGAGTCCATTCTGGCTGCCGCCGCCAGCCTGCCCGTATTGCCCCCGAGCCGGGACCGAATCGTGCACGGCGATCCCAAGATCAACAATATGCTGTTTGACGAAAGCAGCGGCGAAGCCTCCAGCCTGGTCGATCTGGATACCGTGGGGTTGATGCCGCTACCCCTGGAATTGGGCGATGCCTTGCGGTCATGGTGTAACCCCACGGGCGAAAATGGGCGCCTGGGTGAATTTTCAGCGGAGCTGTTTGCTGCTGCGCTGACCGGTTATGCCGCGGCAGCCGGTGACTGGATTGAAGCGGCAGAAATTCGGGCCATCATGCCCGCGACCGAAACCATAATTATTGAACTGGCAGCTCGTTTCTGTGCTGATGCGTTTAATGAAAACTATTTTGGTTGGGATGCCAGCCGCTTCACAACACGCAGTGAACACAATGAGGT
>JBPCXH010000040.1:0-5933 GCA_051008735.1 Gammaproteobacteria bacterium
AGGTGAGTTTGAGCTCCGGTCCGATGGCCTCAGCAATGAGACGAATGGACGCAGCCGGATCATCGTACAAGCGCAGGCCCATTTCGGTCACGCCGGCAGCAGCAAAGACCTGCATTCGCTCAGCAAGTTGGTCTACTTGTGCATGGCTGCCGCAAAAAGTCAGCTCATCCACCAGCTTGTCGACCAGAGCGGCCGGGAGATCGTCGATATCCGGTGAATTGGTGCGGTAAGCCTGAATAATGCCGCCCATGTTGTTTTCCACCCGGTCTACTTCCGTCGCTTCCAGGAAGGGCTCGATATACCAGCGATCCACCATGCCGCGGACCCAGAGTTTGCGTCGGGCTTCGGCTGCCGCAGTGGCTCGATCCTTTTTAACGTGCCAGGCGTAGAGGTTATTGATTCGAAAACCGTCACTTCGGGCATGGCTGGCCAAGGCTGTATTGAGAATCCCGAAGGTTTCCGCCAGCCGCCCTTCCGTCAGATCACTGAACATCACGCCATCGGCCTGGCGAGCCGCCAGTCGCAGCATTTGTGGTTTGGTGGCGCCGACATAGATGCGTGGCGGGGCAGCCTGGGCCCAGGCGGCGTGATAACCGCTGACCTGGAAGACTTCACCGGCATAGTCGACGGGCTGGCCGGTGGCCGCCGCGCGGAGAAAGTCTATGCATTCGCTGACCCCGCGCACCATCCGTGGGTGCATCACGTAGCGGCCGGATTTCAGTGCCATGGCGATCAGGGTGCCACCGCCGCCGCCAACCACTATGTTGGCGCGGCCTCCTGCGAACTCATTCAGGGTTAACAGCTGGTTAGCCATTTTCAGGGGATGCAGCTCGAAAGGGCTGACAGCCACTGGTCCTATTCGAACCCTTGAAGTCTCTCGCGCCAGCAGGGAAAAGCTCATGAAAGGGTCACGCGCCGACGCATGATTCGCTGTCCACAGCGCGTCGAAGCCCAGGCCTTCAGCCAATTTTCCCAGGGCCAGAAATTCCTCGGCGGAGTCCGGCTCCAGGATAAAGTGAATGCGCACTTCGTTTCTGGCTAGCCGGTCTTCTCGCTACGGAAGCGATCAAAAAACTCATCGCTCATGCCAGCTTCCTCGGCAAGCTCCTGCATGATGGCCATGGTGACCTTTTTATCGCCTTTTTCGCGTGCATGTTTCTCAGTCTGGTCGGTCACCATCTTGCGCACGCCCGGCGGAATGGCCATCAGCGATTGCAGGGCATCGTCATCCCAGGTCATGCTCAGCTGAACCTCACCGCCTTTGAAAGCGTCGGGTGGCTCGCCCAGCTCATGCATGGCGACCTTGTAGTCGACGGCATGGAAATAATCGCGCCGGCTCTCATCACCGAGTCCGATGGGCAGGTTCATAGCGTGGATGCGCTGTTCCCGTTTCATGTCGAGCAGTTCTTCATCAAACACCAGTGCCTTGATGTTGGCGATGACTATGCCGCTGCTTTTTTCCAGGCGAATGATTTCGTCGACTGTGCATTCGGCAATTTGCGGACATTCCTTGATGCTCGGCGGCTTGACGTGCAGGGAAGGGATGGGTGTCAGGTTGGTTTGGTCCAGTTCATTCACGCCCTCGGGATAGAAGCGAGCTGTATCCATCATGTCATCCAGGCTGTCAGCCGAGGGACAGTTCACGACGAACTCACCCGTATCACAGATATTGGTGAAGGTATGTGAGTCCTGACGAAAGCCAACGATCATGCGCGGTCGTTTCGCCATGACGTCGTATTGCATGATATGAGAATAGGGTGCGGCATTGACCCGGCCCTGTTTGTCGAGGGTCGTGATGATGGTGATAAGTTTCGGGAACAGCCACATATCCGAGTACCAGAAGGGTCGGATTTTCGCTTCCTTTTTCATTTTTTCTCTCCCAGCGTTTTTATCAAGCTAGCACGGCACGGTGGTGCTGCCGCCGTGGAATGTCTGGATGCCCGCGGCGTGGCGCAGCCAGTCTAGGGCAGGTGTTTTCGCGGGCCTCGATGCTGTGCAGGCGTGCCCGGATCCACGTCGGGTTTCAGGCGCCGGTCCTCGCCGAAGTCCTCAAGACTATGAAAGAACAGCGGCTGATCCGATTCCAGCCTGGCCAGTCGATCGGCCCAGTCCCGAAGCACCTGCTGCCTTCCCTCATCACCGACCCAGGGAACAGCCCAGGCGGTGAAGGGCGCCAGAACGTCGAAACCACACAGGGCGAGCACACCGCCGTGCAGGGGCCAGAGAACTCGTTCCAGGTCGCCGCTGCGGCCATCAGGTTCAAAGACAGCAGACGGAGCGCCCGTGGTGAAAGCCAGCATGGCCCGTTTGCCCTGGTAGACGCCCTGATCCCAGGTGCGCCCGAAATCGTAAGCCACGCCGTAAGCAAGCACGCTGTCGATCCAGGCCTTGAGAATTCCCGGGACCGAGAACCACCACATAGGAAACAGAAAAATGACCAGGTCAGCGTTCGCTAGCCGGTCCATGTCCCGTTTTATTAGCGGAGCAAAAGCACCCTGTTCGGCTGCATGGGCCTGCTCGGCACCCACGTCAAGATAATCCGGGTTTGCTCGTGCGGTAAAATCCTCGGCACCGGTTGCCGTGCCGAAGCCCTCCGCATACAGATCAGATACCACAACCTCATGGCCGGCTTCACGCAGTGTTTTCTCGGCTACATCCAGAAGCGCGCCGACAAACGAAGCGCGCTCGGGGTGGGCGAACACCAGGAAGACGTTCACACCACCCGTCGCGCAATTATTGGTTCAGCCAGGCTCAGTCTGCCAGGGGCGGAGCCGGCGTCTGCTCTTTGGCAAAGTACTCGAGGCTTGAAATGCTCGGTCCGTAATCTTCCGTCGGGGCAGACAGCATGTGCGGGTAGCGCTCCTGGGAGAAGTCCCTGACATGCTGGGGCACGATGTCCCATGAATTGGAGCCGGTCATCAGGCCAACGTACATGCAGTGGCCCTGTTTCTGACCCATCAGCATCCAGGGAAGCCATGGCGTGATTCGTGTCCAGGTGCCGACGTAGGGTACGGCGGTGAGGGCAGGGTTTTCTGCGTCTTTCACGTCAACCCAGTAACGGAAGATTTCCGAAACGCGTGCCATTTTGCCCGATGACTCCCGTGGCCATTTGTCCGGCTGCAAGGCATTGGGGTAGTTCAGGTGCATGTCAGTTTCCAGTACGAGCTTGTCACCGACCTGCTTCCAGGGAAATAGCAGCGGTATTTTGCGAGGTTCCGGCGCTGAGCCGTCTTTCGGGAAATCTTCAGGCGCCAGGATCAGCCACTCGCTGATCGTGTAGTTGAAAGGATCATTGGCGACATGGACAACCTTGACCTCTTCGCCGGTCCAGGGATTGGTCCAGCTATCGATCATGCGACGCTTGGACGGGTCCCGGTTAAGGTCAGTGTAGAAAATGACTTCCTTATTCAGGCGGCGAATAGAGCCGTCTTCCTGGGGGATCAGTCGGGTTGCCAGGAAGGTTTCGAAACCGCATAGCGGCTTGATGGCTTCACCGTCGACGACTGAGTGCACTTCTCCGGCGGCGTAACCGATACGTTCATTTTCCGGATTGAGGTCTCCCTGAATGCGGGCCCAGGTGTCCCGATTCCAGATGGGGTTCTGAAAATCGATGGTCGTTTCAAACTTCGTGCTCATGCTATTTCCTTATTGATTATGCGGGGCCTGAGACCGCCTTCCGGGCTGGGTCCGCCAGCATCCCCATGCTGGCTCAAGGCCGGGGAGTGTAGCGAAACTCGGCGGCTGCGGCATGCTGCAGGCTGTCTTGAGACTTGACCGTTCGATAGGTGAACCAATGCCCGTAGGCCTGGGTCGACAATCCGGGCGGGGGGTGCGGGGCGGCGGGGCGAGCCAGAAGCCAGCTGTCAGGCTTTTCCTGCGCTCTGGCGGCAGCCATTCAGGCCGTCCCTGTCGTGCCTGAAGCGAGCGAATATTGCCGGGTCGAGAACAACAAAGGCCAGGTCGCCGGACCCGGGCGTTTTGGCGCAAGGGATTTGCCCTTGTTTAAATTCTGAACTGGCAGGCTGGCAGCATTGCGCCAGGCAATAAAAAACCGGACGAAGGTAGCCGCTTCGCCCGGTTTATCAGTAGCTATCGAGTTATTTGTCGGGACGTCCGAACTGGTACTCAATGCCAATAATAGCTGTCCAGAAATCTGCGTCGTCTACGTCAAAAATCTGTCCTTCGGCACGAATACCGAAGTTGTCAGCAATGTTGATGACCGCGCCTGCGCCGGCCATGGCACCATCCTGGTGGCCGCTGCTGCTGATTCTGCCTTCCTGTGACAGATCGGTATCAAAATCAAAGAAACCGATTTTGCCAAACAGCGAAATATCATCGCCGCCCAGGGGGGCGTAGCCAACGGCTGAGATATTAAAGCCCTTGTAGGACAGTTCGAGTTTTTCACGGTTCGCGCCCGTGCCCACATTTCCTTCGAAGTCACCCGTGTTCAGGTAGGCCCCTTCGACACCAAACCACTTGTTGAATTGGTATTGGCCGAACAATGTGAAGCCGACTTGACTGTCATCGATGATTCCGTCGTCATCTTCGAAGTCACCGAATGCGGCACCGCCGCCCACACGCCATTTCGTCGCGTCATCGGCCCCGAACGGCCCTTCCGCTTGTGCGCCGGAGGCTGCCAGTAGCAGGGCAGCAAAAAGGATACGTTTCATTATTAAGAGCCTCCCTCAAGGATCGAAATGGCCGAGTTGCCGGCGTTTTTCCGGTCAGGCTTAAAGTCAGCTGTCAGCATTTCCCTGATCACTGAGCCCCCCGGCTGATGTCTTTTTTCTGGCGCCCCTCGCTGATATTGAAGCATTGGGCTCATTCTCCCCAGAACGCTACTGAGTATACGGTGGACCGCAGGCAGGTCAACTTGTCCCTGCGGTGGCCACGGCGGCATTAAAAGCCTTCAGCGTCGCCGGCTCTCTTGAGTCCAGGGATACGAATCTGGCTTGCGGCGTCTGGTTGGCAAGGCTTTTTATCGAATCATGCAGGGGGTGGCTGCGATCGGCGGCCAGCACCACGGGCACCGGGCATGCCGCCAACAGGCGGACCGGATCACAATCCAGTTGCTCAAGCCGGAGTTTTTGCCAGGCACCGTCTGCCGTCAGGTGCTCCCGAACACTCAGCTGAACGGCCGCCGGGTCCAGATCGGTTTCCGACCAGATAATGCCGTCCGGATTGCGTCGAAACCACGGAAAGAACAGTCGACCGTCGCGCACCATGTGCCAGGCTCGACTCAGATGGCCGCCGTGCCAGTCAGCCCTCAGGCTGGGCAGGCCCTCGGCACGCCAGTCACTGCACATGACATCCTCAAGAGCCGGGAAGTGGGTGAGCACCAACGCGCGAAAACGCTTGGGCGCTTTTGCGGCCGCCATCAATGCGACGAGTGCGCCGGTGCCATCACCGGCCAGCACGGGTCGCAGGTCGAGGCTGGCAGAGATATCCAGCACTGCCGCCGCGCAGTCCGCCAGGCTTGAGGACGGCGGGTTTGCAGCCACCCGCGGCGCGGACTCGCCGTGACCGGGTAGATCCATGGCTGCAACCTGGTCGAGCTTGCTGATAATTTTCGGTGCCGTCAGCGCTGAGCCCCCGGCATCATGAAGACTCAGTACATCGATTTGCTCGCCGTGTCTGACGAGTCGACAGGGGCCTGCCTGGGCCATCAATATTTCTTGCCAGGCCCGGCCGCGTGCAGGCTGAGTACCGGGGGCCGCCGGTGGGGCGTCGCCGGGACAGGCGAGCAGCTGACTCAGAGCGCTGTCCAGGACTGCATCCGGATCAGGCGAGACTTCTATCTTGACGCAATCGGCCCGATCCCCAATCCGGTCCAGGTGCTCGGCCAGAGGGTCTTTGGCGGCTGCGGTGATGTAGGTCGGTACCCTCAGCTGGGGCAGGACAGGGCCGGCCGCATAGCTAAAGGCGGCGCGGTA
>JBPCXH010000041.1:0-2627 GCA_051008735.1 Gammaproteobacteria bacterium
AGCAAAGCCGCAGCAACTCGCCACTGGGGCCAGAATTTACCCAGGTTAGAGCTCAAGGCGAATTCGCCCTGCAATAAATTAATTCCCGGGCGGGCCGCAATCATCGCCGCCAGCCGCGCCAGCAGACCGGTTTCCAGCAGTTTAATTTCCAGGGTCGCCAGTTCACTGCGCAAGGCTTCAAGGCGGGGACGCATCTCGGCTTCACAATCACCGGCCAGGTAAACCAGCAGATTGGCTCCGGTGGCAGCTTCGCGGGCACCCACCAGCCACAGCTGGACGATGGCTTCCATGCTGCCCGGGTCAGCGCAGACGGCCTGACCCTGACTGTCCCGGAGCACGGCTCGTCCCTGTTCCAGGAACAACACGCCAGTGCCTGGCAGCTCATCCATGGCATCGGCTTCTGAATAGAGCGCCGCTGCCTCAAGCCCGGCCCCTTGCAACTCTTCTTGCCACTGAATGACTCGATCTTTGCGAACCACGGCCACAGGCAGGGGTTCATCCGCTTCGGCGCGGCCCGCCGCAAAATGCAGCAGTTCCACGTCCTCGGCGAGCTGTTCTTCCATGGCGAATGGCAGGGCCTGCAGCAATTTGGCCCGGCTGCTGACGGGGAGTTCGACGGCCGCGCGGAGAATGTCCGGCGTGGGCGCCAGACCAATGATTTTGCGTCCTGCCGCGTGGTCAGCGGCCTGGCTCAGGTCCGGTGTACCGGCCTGGAGTATCTGACCGGTTTCATCGACCAGCATCCAGCGCGGCGATTCCGGTGCCGGGGGGTCAAGTCGGATGACGAGAAACTCAGACATGTCAAAGCGTGTCAAAGGCGCGCAGACGCGCCACTACAGTACCTTCGTTGGAACGATCGAGAAGACTGTACATGGACAGACGGGTAGTGCCAATGGACACCACCGCAGTTAGAACAAACCAGTCACTATTGACTGTCAGCTCCACTGGCTCGACTGCTGCCGCGCCGTTGGTATTGCGATTGTTGTCATTGTCAGCCGGTGGAAAAATATCGGGCGATGCCTCCAGGAATTCCTCCTCTGTTTCGAAAGGTGCCGTCTCACGACTTTCTATCCAGGTTTCCACATCAGAATCACTGACTTCTTCCGACAGTGACCGCAGCACCCCGGCCGGCGCGGTATTCACATTAATAGCCGTCGCTTTAGAGCCTGGAGGCAGGGCACTGAGTAGCTGGCCCAGTGCGTCATACAAGTCCGGTGTTATGCCATCAACAGCCAGCAGCTCGGTGGGTGAGGTCATCCAGAAATTGGCCGCGCGATGGGGCGGTGTACGATTGGTGTAAACCCCATCTTCAGCCCCGCCGATGCCGCTCGGCAGCTGGTCCGGATCCAGCCAGTCAACGACCGCATCCACGATGCCTTCGGGGTCCACATCATCAATATCTTGCGCAAGGTTTTCGATGAGTCGACGAAATTGTGCGGATGCAGTCTCGTCGCGATTGCCTTCACTATTGATCAAGCTGTTGATATTAAAGCGCCCCTGCATATCGTCCAGGCGGCCGACCACGTTGCCGTTCTCGAAGGGGAAGCCATAGTCCTCCGCCCAGCGCTCTGTCAGGGCATCAAAGTCCGAATTTTCAGCATCGTCCCGCAACAATTCCGCGGCGAGAATTTCCATGCCGCGTGCCACCTGCATGGCCTGGTCACGTTCCAGCATGTTCTGGGCGCGCCGCAGATCCAGGCTGGTGCCCCACAGCAACTCAACGGCCAGAATGGTGGCAATAGCCACCACCAGCATGGCGGTCAGAACGGCGATGCCGCGCTGTTGGCGGGGGCCCTTCATGGCACCATCTCCACCAGCCGCTGAATCTCACCCCAGCCATCCACCGTCAGGGTAATCCGGGCCGCTCGCGGCCTGCCGGGCGCACCCGCACCAAGCTGTCGCAGCGGTGGCCAGGTCTCTGACCAGTCATCTTCGGCACCCAGGAATTCAATCAGCAATTCATCCACGCCGCCGATGAGTACCTCCGTGCGCGGCTCCATGCCCAAGGGGGCATCCACGACGGGCCAGGACTCGCGCAGGAGTTCTTCATCATCGATTCGGTACTGCACGCGCTGCAGGGTGCCGCGTGGCAGGCGCGCCGGGTTGCGCCAGCCGCCGCGGGACAGGCGCACGATAAACTCACCCTGACCATCGGCTATCAGGGGCTCTTCACTGCCCTGACCCAGTTCATCGCGGACGTAGCGTGGATAAAGCTGCGCCAGATCAGTAGTCAGCAAGCGCATCGTGCGCTGCAATTCCACCACTTCCGCCATGCGTTCGCGGGCCAGCTGCTGCTGGGTTACGACGGTATTAAGCCCACCGAGAGCGAGTACGCTGATAATGGCGAAGATCGCCATGGAAACCAGTAACTCAATCAGCGTAAAACCCCGCTCGCACCGATACATGCGTCAGTTCTCCGATCCGACGAAAGGGTCGATGGGGGCCCAGGCGAGCGGCTCCGGGGGATTTTCCGGAGGCGAGCCCAGGAAGCCTGCCAGTTCCGTCACCAGCTGGTCAGGCTTGTCGGCGTAACTCACGCGCACATCAACGCGTCGGAAATTGTCGACACCGACATCGGAAAATTCGAGCACGTATTGCCATTCAACGCCGGCCATTTCAATCTGATC
>JBPCXH010000042.1:0-7933 GCA_051008735.1 Gammaproteobacteria bacterium
TTGCTCTGGCAGTTATTTCGCATCCCGCGTCCGGGTTTGGCCTTCCGCTATGCCGTGCCCGTGGCTATCGTGTTGTTCTCCCTTGCTGAGGTGGGTGCCTTTTTCGGGGTGTATCCGGAATACTGGAAAGATCTACCGGCCTATCCCATCGCCAATCTCGTCACCGTGGTGATTTTCGGCGGTGCGATGGCATTTTTCCTGCGCAGCCCGCCACCTGCAGCCAGTGAATAGGCTGGCTGCCGACTGGCTCCGCGCTGTTGCCATTGTGGTTCGCCGAGTGCGAATTCCCACGTCGCCAGTTGCTTCCGGGACGGATCGCGTTGCAACGCTGTCCGTCTGACGAGAAGATCTGAGAACCGGTCCTCGGGCCCTTTGACGCCTGGTATGCACAAACTCGCCAAGACAATGCCGCAGCGCCTGGCTAGAGTGATTCTGGCTCGCTGTCTGGTCTGCCTTTTGCTGGCTGCGACAATGGTCTCCGCCCAGGCGCCTGAGGCGGCAGCAGGGCGGGTCGTTGCCATCGCTGATATTCATGGCGCCTTTAATGCCTTCCAGTCCCTGTTGCGACAGGCAGAAATCATGGATGCGCAGGCGCAGTGGGCCGGCGGTAATACGCAGCTGGTGATCGTTGGGGATGTGTTGGACCGCGGTGCCGATTCTCGCGCCGCACTGGAACTGATCATCGCGCTTCAGGAGCAGGCGCCGGCTGCCGGTGGCCGCGTCTGGATGGTGCTGGGTAACCACGAGGTCATGAATCTGACCGGCGACCTGCGCTATGTCGCGCCGGCAGAATTTGCCGCTTACCAGGACCTGGAGGAACCCGGCGACCGGTCGGCAGCCTATGCGCGGTTTCAAGTGCTGCCAGATAATCAGGACAAGTCCGCCGACACCCTGGCGCTGGAGTTCAAGCGCCGCTATCCCCCCGGGTTTTTCGGTCACTATCGGGCGTTTTCTCCCCGCGGGAAGTTCGGTGCCTGGTTGCTGCAGCAGCCCGTGATGACCATTGTGAACGACACGGTTTTTGTCCACGCCGGTTTGTCGGCACGCGTGGGCGGACAGACGCTGGCCCGGACCAATCAGCAAGCGTCACGGACGTTGCAGGCCTACGCGAATTATCGACAGCAATTGATCGATGCCGGGGCCCTGGCGCCGGAAACGGGTTTTTACACCCAGGCGGCGCAGGCTCGCGCCGCGACTGCCGGCGATGCGTCTCTGGCTCCGGCTGCCGCTGCGCTGGCGGAGCTAAGCCAGGCACGCCTGTTCGCCGCCGATAGCAGTATCTGGTATCGCGGGGGTGCCGGCTGCAGCCCTGCGATCGAACAGGATCGACTGGAGCTTGATCTGGCGCGCCTGGACGTCCGGCGCCAGGTGATCGGGCATACGCCAACTCCCGAGCGGCTTGTGCTCAGTCGCTTTGACGGGCAGGTCATCCGTGCCGATACGGGGATGCTGGCTGACTACTACGGTGGTCGGCCTGCGGCAGTGGTGATTGCAGCGGGGGAGGTTCAGGTTCTGTATCCCGATCAATCGACACTGGCGCACCCGCTGCCGCAGGCTCGTCGGGTCGGCGACCGACCCGGGCTGCTGAGTGACGGGGAACTGGAAGCACTGTTTCTGGCGTCAAGCGTTGACACGCAGCCAGCCGCGGGCAAGCGCGCGAGCGTAGAGATTTCGGCAGGTGAGGGTCAGTTGGTCAACGCGGTTTTTCTGCCTGCTGCCAAAGACGGGACACTGGCTGAACTGGCTGCTTACCGGCTGGACCGGATGCTGGGCCTGGACCTTGTACCGGTGGTTGTTGCCATACCGGGCGGCGCGAACCGGCATGCCCTGGGTCTGGACGTGTCAGCCATGGCCCATGAAGGCATGTCGGCCGCCGATAATCTCAAGGGGCTGGCCAATTGTCCGCTGCCGGCCCAGTTTGGCCTGGCCCTGGTGTTCGACATGCTGATCGGGCATCCCGGGCGGCAGGATCAGGATTTTCGTTACTCTTCGGCTGACGGCTCGCTGGTTGTGGTCGGCAACGGGTCGGCGTTCGGCACCGGCCGTCGTCTGCCCCGGCATTTGCGTCAGGCAGCGGTGCAGTTACCCCCGGGGCTGGCCGATCGCCTCGCCGGTCTCAATGAAAAGACTTTAGAGTCAGCAATGGGCGGTGCATTGAACGCCCGTCAGTTGAGTGCGCTGCTGGCACGCCGTGACCAGATCCTGAAGCGCGCCGCGGCGAACTAGGCGCCAGGTGACAGAAACGCCCGGACAAACAGGGCGACGGACAGGATCAGGGTCGTGAGAAACGATGAATAAGCGATCTGCAGGCGTTTATATTTTTGTTCCAGTACATGGCCCATGGAATGCAGCTGTTTGATCATGTTGTCATACACCTGATCCCGGTCAGCCATCACGTCACGCATAGCGCGTCTAAAGTCCTCCGTGGACATGCGGGTGAACTCGCCGAAAAACAGCAGATTGAGATCATCAGCGCCACGTGCACCGGCTTGTTCATCCGCCTTGCTCAGGCGGGGCCTGGAGGCAATGACCGCAAAGGTCAGTGATACGGTACAGCCGACAAGCAGCGCCAGGGCAGGCGCAACCACCTGGCCCAGGGTATCGAGCTGGGGTGAAACCACCGCGATGACAATGGATATGATCACGCCATTAATGCTGATCAGCGTGTTGGCCTTGCCGTCAGCCAGCTGGCTGAGTTGAATATGGTTCTGGTAGGTGACCCGAAAAAGTGTTTCGATACCCCTGCTTGAGCCGGGCTTTTTGGGTCCCTGGCGGGCGGGTTTGCCCGCGGCTGTGGCTGGTTGCGCTGGCGGGTCCGAAACAGGTTCAAGAGGCTCGGTCATCTTGCGAATGATGGTACACCTTTTTTATATGAGGGCAGGTTGATGAAAAGTTTTTGTCGTGGGGTCTGCCTGACCCTGTTCCTCGGCTTGCCGGCCTGGGCTGACAACCCGTCCCCGCTGTTTACGTCGCATGAGCGGCTTGAAATTCGGCTATCGGCACCGTTTTCAGAACTCAAGCGTAGCCGGGGCGAGGACCGTGAGTATTTTCCGGCCACCTTAAGCTACCTGGATGCGAGTGACCGGGAGGCTGACTTTGAACTGAAGGTGCGCACGCGAGGCAAATCCCGCAGTGACCCGGAGACCTGTGAGTTTCCGCCCCTGTTGCTGAACTTCAAGCGCAAGGCTCTGGCCGGGACTTTGCTGGCGGGTGAGAATCGGCTGAAGATCGTGACGCACTGCCGGCGGGGGCTGGCCCACAACAACTATGTGCTGCTTGAGTACCTGAGTTATCGAGCCCTGAATCTGTTTTCCGATGCCAGCCTGCGGGTCCGCCGGGTACAGGTGACCTATGTTGAGTCGTCGCGCGATCGCGAAGTCGCTGATCGGCCCGCTTTCATCCTCGAGGATATCGGTCGCATGGCCGATCGGCTGGGTATGGAGCGTGTCAAGAGTGAGAACGTGGACTGGCAGCAATACGATCCCGCGTCGCTGAATCTATATGCCGTGTTTCAGTTTTTCCTGGGCAATACAGACTGGTCAATTGCGCGGGCCCCGTCAGGGGACAGCTGTTGTCACAATGGCTTTGCCCTGCAACGGGCGGATGGACTGCTGGTCCCGGTCCCTTACGATTTTGATGCCACGGGTATGGTGAATGCGCCGTATGCCCGGCCTGCGGAACAACTTTCGATACGTACTGTACGCCAGCGTCTGTATCGCGGTCTTTGTCAGTCGGACGAACTGTTGCAGAACACCCTTGAGGATTTTCTCGCCAGGCGCGAGGCGCTGACCGAGCTGTTTGCGAGCGAGCCCGGGTTAAGCAATAAGGCGCGGCGTTCAGCACTGGCCTACATTGAGGATTTCTACGAGATTATTAATGAACCGCAGAAGCGGGACCGCCAAATCGTGGCGCGTTGTCGGGAAGTTCAGGAAGAATGAAAGTCCAGGTATTTCTTGAGGCCGGTATTGCCCCGGCCCGGGTTGCTGAATTGGGGGGTCTGGCCGAGCAGGCGGGTGTGGAAACCCTGTGGGCCTCCAGTTTCCCGGCGCGGCGGGAACCTTTTTTGTGCCTGTCAGCGCTGGCAGCCAGTCAACCCGGCCTGCGCCTGGGGGCAGTGCCCATCAGTCCGTTCGAATTACATCCGCTGAAAATTGCTGATTCTTTGCTGACCCTGAATGAAATGTCCGGTGGGCGAGCCTCCGTCACCATTGGTGGGATGGGGCATTCGGTGATGCGCGTCACTGCGCTGGAGCCGGCGCGACGAGTCACCGCCGTTAAAGAGTGCGTGGAGATTCTGCATCAGGCAGCCACGGGTGAGCCGGTCGACTACCACGGTGAACTGTTTACCCTGGCGAACTACCAGGCAGACTGGCTGAGCGTGCCGCCACCGCGCATTTATGTCGGTGCAAACGGGCCGCAAATGCTCAGGATGGCCGGTCGCGTGGCCGACGGCATCATGCTCAGTGACGTACCGCTGGCCCGCATGGATGAAGTGCAGGCGCATATTAGTGCCGGGCATACCGCCGCTGCCCGCGACGATGCCTTGCCGCGACTGGCTAACTTTTTTGCCTGGCATATCCATGCCGATCGCGAGGCGGCCCGGGCTGAGGCTCGCATGGAGTTGATCTGGCGTGGTCTGTTGCTGCCCTGGCACACCTCGCCGTTTCTCGGCGATAAAGATGCGGCTTTTGTGGATGAACATCGCGATGCATTTCTGCAGGCATTCCTGACACGTTCACCGAAGATCGAGGGTGTTCCTGATCAACTGGTCGATGCGCTGGTGGACAATCTCACCTTCACCGGCGGGCCCGAAGATATCGACCGTATCGCATCGCATATCAATGAGTTTTCCCAGGCAGGCCTCGACGAGGTGACCCTGAAAGTCCACGGGGATGTGCCAGAGGCGCTGGCGCTGATTGGCGACCGGCTGGTGCCGGCCCTGCGATAATCACGCGGCTGGGGCGCTGGCCCGGTGATGGCATAAGTGCCCTTGCAGTGGTTCACCCGCGCTAGAATTAGCCATTCGTGAATGGTAATCGGCAGCGGGGACTCTAGTCATGACAAGCTCGTTCGCAAAAATTCTGGGTGCCGCGGGCGCCTGCTTAATCGCTCTATCCTTGGGTTCTGCCGCGGCGGTGGCTGATGAAACCTGCATGTCTCCCTATATGGCCAAGATCGTTGGTCAGGAAGACTTCGTCTACGTCTGGACGGTGGGTATCGACGGTGTGGGTGACGGTTCGGACAAGCTCGTGACGGTGGACGTGAATCCCGATTCGCCGGCTTACGGAACGGTAGTGCACAGCCTGTCCGTTGGTGGCCGCCATGAGGCGCATCATTCAGGTCTGACTGACGATCGTCGCTATCTCTGGGCCAGTGGCTTAGAGAGCAACACAATTTTTGTCTTTGACGTGCACACCGATCCGGCCCGGCCAAGTCTGCATAAAACGATTGATGATTTTGTCGCGAAAAGCGGCGGCGTCGTGGGCCCGCACACAAACTACGCTATGCCCGGGCGCATGCTGTTTACCGGCTTGTCCAATGTCGAGGACAAAGAAGGCCGCACCGCCCTGGTGGAATACACGAATGCCGGTGATTTCGTGGCGACCTACTGGATGCCTGATGCCGAAAATTTGCGCGGAGCCACCCAGAGCGGAGAGTTTGCTGATGGCTATGGCTATGACGTGCGCGCCCTGCCGCGGCGGAATGTGCTGGTAACCTCTTCCTTTACCGGTTTTAACAATTACATGCGTAACCTCGGTGAACTGATGGCTGACGAGCAGGCCATGCAGCGCTTCGGTAACACCGTGGTGATTTGGGACCTGCACAAACGCCAGCCGAAAAAAATCCTGGATGTGCCGGGTGCGCCCCTGGAGATCCGGTGTGCCTGGGGTGCCAGCAGTAATTACTGCTTTACGACCACGGCCCTGACCTCGAAGATCTGGCTAATCTACGAGGACGATTCCGGAGAATGGCAGGCTCAGGCGGTGGCGGATATCGGTGATGCGTCTAAAATTCCGCTCCCGGTTGATATCTCCATTGCCGCGGACGACGGCTTGCTGTTTGTTGACACCTGGAACGACGGCACCACGCGTGTATTTGATGTGTCCGATCCCTTCAAGCCAAAGCAGATCTACGAACGCAAGATCGGCGATCAGGTGAACATGCTCTCCCAGAGTTGGGATGGCGAGCGCATTTACTTCACCTCATCCTTGCTGGCGAACTGGGACAAGCAGGCCGGTGAGCCAGGTGAGTTGCAATACTTTAAGGCCTTCAGTTGGGATGGCCAGGCATTGCAGCCGGACTTTGCTATCGATTTTCTGGCTGAAGAGCTGGGTGCGCCGCACCAGATGCGCTTTGGCGCTTATGCCCTGTATGGCAAGCAGCGACCCGCAGCCTCGGTCAGCCGCAAGGATTGACCCGATGATATGCCTGCATCGGCGGGCTGCGGTCTGGATGGTTATGGGGCTGTCACTGGCAGGCATGTGCGCCAGCGCAGCCGAGCCACAAATCCTGGCCCCGGGCTACAAGGCGCTGAATTATCCGGCGCCGGTGCCCGGCACTTATGAACTCCCTGTCTTATGGTCCGCGGCGGACGGGGGGGTGCTGGACGAAAGGGGTCAGCTGACCCGGCTGCATGCGCTGATGGGCGACAAGGCCGTGGTGATGAGCTTCATCTACACCCATTGTAACGACGTCAATGGCTGCCCCCTGGCAACGTTTGTGCTGAGCCAGCTGCAGGGGCCTGTTGCTGCCGACCCTCGGCTCAAAGACAAGGTCAGATTGGTCACCCTGAGTTTTGATCCGCAACGCGACACGCCGCCAGTCATTGCCGCCTATGGAGAAAAGTTTCGGGAGGCTGAATTCGACTGGAGTTTCCTGACGGGTGAGTCGACGACTGATCTGGCCCCGGTCCTGGCTGACTACGATCAGTCCACCCAGCTGGTCACCGGGGGTGACGGCGTTATTTCCCATGTGCTGCGCGTCTACCTGATCGACACCGACAAGCAGGTGCGTAACGTCTACAACACCTCCTTTCTTCACGCAGACTCTGTCATCAGTGATTTGCGCACGATTCTTGCCGAATAAGAAACCGAAGACACAAGATCTAAGGATTGATCAATGAATAAGACTGTTATTAGAACTGTGTTACTGGTCGTGGTGCTCGTGTTGGGCGCCTGTGCCACGCCGGCAGTTCGCACCGGCACAGAGGTTACGCGTTTTCATCGTGATGACGGCTTCGCGCCCCAGCTAGTTAATCTTGAGCCGGCCGATGAAGCGGACTATGACAGTCTGGAGTACCAGGCCTATGAGGAGGTCATCGCCGCCGAGCTGCTTCGCCTGGGATTCGAGCCCGTTAAGGGTGATGAGGCGGCGCTGATCGGTGTGGTGGATGTCGAGCAGACCTTGGAGATGCAGGCGCCGGAACGTTCACCGTTCTCAATCGGCATTGGGGGTGGCTCTTTCGGTAGCGGCGGTGGCGTTGGTGCGAGCACCAGTACTGAAGTGGGCGGTACCGAGGGCGGTGAGGTCACCACCACGCAGCTGGAAGTGCGTCTGGTCGACCGGGCTGATAATGCGGTGGTCTGGGAAGGCCGCGCGGTGCGCACGGCCGAACCTGGCGGCGACAACCGGCCGGTTGCCACCGTGCAAAGACTGGCTACGGCCTTGTTCCAGGATTTTCCCGGGGAGTCGGGGAGTACGACGACTATTCCTTAAGTTGGGCTTTCTTCGGGAAGATGCTGGAGCGGCTGCGGTTGCATCGAATGACCGCTTTTGGCCGCAAGGGAGCGTTCACCAGTCAGGTTTGCCCGCCAATTCCGTTGGCTACGGCAGGCAGGGCTAGCTTGGTGCTCAAGTAGTCGTATAATCAAACCGCCTTTAATATCGCTTGTGTTGAGTCTGCCGGCATCCTGCCTCCATCCTCTTGAGCGGT
>JBPCXH010000043.1:0-7474 GCA_051008735.1 Gammaproteobacteria bacterium
CAAGAGCGTCCGCGACAGCAGGGTGCGTCACCTGACCACAGTGCACATTCAATCCATCACGCAAGCCATCGTCTTTCAGCAAAGCCTCGGGGTAGCCGCGCTGCGCGAGAGCCAGCACATAAGGCAAAGTCGCATTGTTCAGCGCATAGGCAGAGGTACGGGGCACTGCGCCTGGCATATTCGCCACACAATAATGAACGACACCCTCTTCTATATAAGTGGGATCGGAATGGGTGGTCGCCCGACTGGTCTCAAAACAGCCGCCCTGATCGATAGCCACATCGACCAGCACGGACCCGGCCCTCATTGCAGCCACCTGGGCAGCAGAGACCAGCTTGGGTGCTGCCGCTCCGGGCACCAGGACGGCACCGATCACCAGGTCCGCGTCCAGCACATGCTGATGCACCGATTCCTGCGTCGCGAAAATCGTGTTTAGCCGCCCACCGTAGCGTTCATCCAGTTCAGTCAGGCGGGGCAGGGATTTATCGATAACCGTCACCCTTGCTTCCATCCCCAGGGCAATACGCAGAGCGTTAGTCCCCACGGTGCCGCCCCCGATCACCACCACATTGGCCGGCGGCACACCCGCCACGCCGCCGAGCAAAATACCGGCCCCGCCGGCCTCTCGTTCCAGACAACCGGCCCCGGCCTGCACGGCCATACGCCCGGCCACCTCACTCATGGGCGCCAGCAACGGCAGGCTGCCGTCCCGGGCGGTGACTGTCTCATAGGCAATAGCAATACAACCTGAATCAAGCAATGCTCGGACCTGTTGCGGGTCCGGCGCGAGATGCAGATAGGTGAACAGGATTTGTCCGTCCCGCAACAACGGATACTCAGCCGGCTGCGGCTCTTTCACTTTTACGATTAACTGGGCTTGGGCAAATACCTGGGCGGCATCAGCAGCGATTCGGGCACCGGCCGCCTGGTACACCTCATCTGACATCCCAATCCCCTGCCCCGCGCCCGTTTCTACCAGGACCTGACACCCCTGGGCGACCAGTTCACGCACACTGACCGGCGTCAGACCGACGCGGCACTCGTCTGTTTTAATCTCTTTCGGACAACCGATGACAATATCCGGCGTAGTCATAAACATTGGCTCCGCTAAAACAATTCTTTCCGGGTGAACTAAACCACAGGCATATCAAAAGCATTGCCGGCGTCGGCCCCGTCATCCGGCCAGCGTGAAGTGATGGTCTTGCTGCGGGTATAAAACCGCACACCCTCTTCGCCGTGGATCCGGCTGTCACCGAACAACGAGCCTTTACGGCCCCCGAAACTGTAAAAGGCCATGGGCACAGGAATCGCGACATTCACCCCCACCATGCCGGCCTCTGCGCGCCGGCCGAACTCACGCGCGGCATGACCGCTGCGGGTGAAAATTGCGGCCCCGTTGCCGAACTGGTGATTGTTGACCAATGCCAGGGCCTCATCGAAAGTGTCTACCCGCAGCAGCGTCAGCACCGGCCCGAAGATTTCATCGCGATAGATCGTCATATCAGCACCGGCATGATCAAATAACGTCGGCCCCAGAAAAAAACCCTGTTCGTGTCCCGGCACCGATAACTGGCGACCATCCAGCAGCAGTTCCGCACCCGCCTGGACGCCGGCATCGATGCAGGCCAGCACCCGGTCGCGATGCTCGGCGGTAATCAGAGGCCCCATATCCACTTCATCGCGGGTGCCCGGGCCCACCCGCAACGCACGAACCCGCTCCAGCAAGGCATCACGCAGCGCGTTGCCGACATCACCCACGGCAACGGCCACGGACACGGCCATGCAACGCTCGCCGGCGGAGCCGTAAGCCGCACCCACCAGGGCATCGACGGTCTGCGGCAGATCCGCATCGGGCAGCACCACCAGGTGATTTTTCGCACCGCCCAGTGCCTGCACTCGAATACCGCGGTTTGTCGCACGCTGATAGACCTGTTCAGCCACCGGCGTGGAGCCGACAAAACTCACGGCGCGCACCTGGGGACTATCCAGCAGGGCCTGCACACACACCGAGTCACCCTGCACCACATTAAACACACCGTCGGGTAACCCTGCCTCCGTGAGCAGTTCGGCCAGGCGCAGGGCGCAGGACGGCACTTTCTCCGAAGGTTTCAAAACAAAGGTGTTACCGCAGGCAATGGCCAGGGGGAACATCCACAGGGGCACCATGGCGGGAAAATTGAACGGCGTAATCCCCGCGCAGACCCCCAAGGGCTCACGCAGGGAAAAACTGTCGACGCCGCGACCGACACCGGCGCTGAATTCGCCCTTTAACAAGTGTGGAATGCCGCAGGCAAACTCCACCACTTCCAGGCCGCGTTGCAGTGAACCGTCGGCGTCACTGAGCAGCTTGCCGTGCTCGGCCGTGATCAGGGCCGCAAGTTCGGCCCGGTTTTCTTCCACAAGAGCCTTAAAACGAAACAATACCCGCGCCCGTTTTACTGCCGGGGTGTCGCGCCAGGCCGGGAAGGCGGTCGCAGCCGCGTCCACCGCTTGTGCCACGGTGGCCACATCGGCGTAGTGCAGACTGGCGACCTGTCGCCCGGTGGCCGGGTTGAATACCGGCCCGGTGACGGAGCCCGTGCCGGCGGTCGGCCGGCCATTGAGCCAGTGACCGATGTGTCGATCTGGGTCCGGCTTGGCAGCGCTTGACGGCATAGTCCGGATTCTAGTCCACGCGCTGCAGAATACCCTGCAGGGTTTCCACGATTTGCCCGATCTGTGCCTCACTGATAATCAGGGGCGGCGTCAGGGCCAGGGTGTCGGCCGTGGTCCGGATCAGGATGCCCTGCTCGAAGGCCTGGCGAAACACCGCCTGGGCTCGCTGGGTCGGCGCATCGGCGCGGGGCTCCAGTTCAATGGCGCCCATCAGGCCCAGGTTGCGTATATCGATCACATGGGGCGAGCCGGCCAGCTGGTGCAGGGCCTGCTCAAAGATCGGCGCCAGCTCGCGGGACTTGGCAAACAGCTCCTCGTCGGCGTAAACGTCCAGGCTGGCCAGGGCAGCGGCCGCAGCCAGGGGATGCCCCGAATAGGTGTAGCCATGGAACAACTCAATAGCCTGCTCCGGTCCCTGCATGAAGCCGGCATGAATACGCTCATCGACCAGCACCGCACCCATCGGCACCGTGCCGTTGGTCAGGGCTTTGGCCAGAGTCATCAGATCAGGCCGCACGCCAAAATAATCGGCAGCTGTCGCTGCGCCCAGGCGACCCAGACCGGTGATCACCTCATCGAAAATCAGCAAAATGCCGTGGCGATCACAAATCTGCCGCAGGCGCTGCAGGTAGCCCACCGGTGGCACGAGCACGCCGGCCGATCCGGCCACCGGTTCGACGATGACAGCGGCAATCGTGTCCGCTTCACCGGCAGCAATAATCACTTCCAGTTCATCGGCCAGCTCGGCGCCCTGCGCGGGCTGACCCCGGCAAAATGCATTGCGGTCGGGCAAATGGGTGCTGGGCAAATGCTCAACCTCGGGCAGCAACGGCCCGAACAGTCGGCGATTGGTTTCAATGCCACCGACAGAAATACCGCCAAAACCGACCCCGTGATAGCCGCGCTCGCGCCCGACCAGCCGGGTCCGTTGCGGCTGACCGTTGTGCTGATGAAAGGCACGGGCAATTTTCAGGGCCGTATCCACGGCCTCTGAACCGGAATTGGTGAAAAACACATGCTCCAGGCCGGCGGGCGCCAGCTCGGCCAGGCGTGTGGCCAGCTCAAAGGCTGTCGGATGGCCCAGCTGAAAGGCCGTGGCGTAATCCAGCCTGGCCGCCTGGGCCTGAATGGCTGCGGTGATACGCGGGTGGCAGTGCCCGGCATTGCAACACCACAATCCGGCGATGGCATCCAGAATGTGGCGACCATCCTGGGCCTGGTAGTACATGCCCCGGGCACTCTCCATGAGCAGGGGGTGAGCCTTGAAATACCGGTTCGCCGTAAAAGGCATCCAGTAATGACTCAGATCGGGTGTTGGGCTCATGAGGCGCTGCACTGCTACTCTGAGGGCAACGGTAAACCCATGCCGCGTCGCCAACAACCGCGAAATAGGTGAATTTGCGGATTGCCGGTGGCGGCCGCAGCCTGAATAGTTGATTTTTCCAGCGGAGACAATCATGAAGCGCATGCCTGCTATCAAGTCTGTGATGACAGCTTTCCCCTTCTCGGTGGATGCCGGTGCTTCCGTGGACGAAGCCATGGAATTCATGCGCGAGCACAAAATCCGCCATTTGCCCGTGACTGACAACAGCCAGCTCGCCGGCATGATTTCCGACCGCGACATCAAGCTGATCCTCGGCCCCGACTTTGCCTACCCCAGCGGCAGTGAACTGCGGGTGAGCGAAGCCATGGTTCGCGATGCCTACGTGGTGGATCTGGATACGCGGGTTGATCAGGTCCTGGTGCACATGGCCGACCATCACCTGGGTTCAGCCATTGTCACGCGCAAGGGAAAACTGGCCGGGGTGTTCACAGCCACAGATGCCTGCCGGGCCTTCGCCGAGTTTCTGGGTGAGCAGCTGCGCCGCTCGGGCGGCAATACGGCCGCCTGACCCGCTGACCGCGGGCCCTACGAGCCTGCACCCAAGCCTCAGCCAACCCCCATCTTCTGGTAGATTGATCTTTGACTGACCAGAAGCAACGCCATGAGCCACGACGACAATAAAAACCGCGAGTTCCGGCCTCTGAACATCGCCCTGCTGACCGTATCCGACTCGCGCACCGAAGCCACAGACAAATCCGGCGCCCTGCTGCGTGAGCGACTGCAAAGCGCCGGGCATCAGCTGGCCGAAAAGGCCATCGAACCCGATGACATGTACCGAATCCGCGCCACCGTGTCGCGCTGGATTGCAGACCCGGGTGTGCAGGTGATCATTACCACGGGGGGTACCGGCGGGACCGGCCGCGACGGCACGCCCGAGGCCGTGCTGCCCCTGCTGGATAAAGTGATCGACGGCTTTGGTGAAGTCTTCCGCGCCCTCTCTTATAAAGACATCGGCACATCGACCCTGCAGTCGCGTTGCGTGGCCGGTGTGGCCAACGGCACTTACCTGTTCTGCCTGCCCGGCTCGTCCAATGCCTGCGCAACGGGCTGGGACCACCTGATCGTGACCCAGCTGGACTATCGCACCCGGCCCTGCAACCTGGCCGAACTCATGCCCCGGCTGACGGAACGCTGAGGGCCGTGCAATGAGTTTGCAGGTTCACATGTTCAAGGCCCTGCAGGACAATTACTGCTACCTGATCCATGACCAGGCCAGCGGCCTGACAGCGGTGATTGATACGCCCGACGTGCCGGCCATCGAGCAAGCCCTGGCCGACACCGGCTGGCAATTGGATTACATCCTCAACACTCATCATCACTGGGATCATGCCGGCGGCAATCTGGAACTGAAAGAAAAGACCGGTTGCCATATCGTCGGCGCCCGTGCCGATGCCGCCCGTATCCCCGGAATTGATACCCAGGTCGGCGAAGGCGACGAGTTTCAGCTCGGGAAAAGCAGCGCGCGCGTTTTCGACACGCCGGGCCACACCAGCGGTCACATCATTTATCACTTCGCCGACGACGAGGTGGCATTCGTCGGCGACACCCTGTTCTCCCTGGGCTGCGGCCGGGTTGTGGAAGGCACCCACGAACAGATGTGGGCCACGCTAAAGAAATTGCGTGATGCCCTGCCCGATCCCACCCAGCTGTATTGCGCCCACGAATACACCCAGAACAATGCCCGCTTTGCCCTGACCGTGGAGCCGGACAACCCGGCCCTGCAGGCCCGGGCGGCTGAAGTCGACCGCCTGCGCAGCCTCGGCCAGGCCACCGTGCCCAGCACCATGGCGCAAGAAAAAGCCGCCAACCCCTTCCTGCGCCCCGATAGCCCCGGCCTGATGAACACGCTGGGACTGGCAGGCGCCGATCCGGTGGCAGTCTTCGCCGAAACCCGCCAGCGCAAGGACAAATTCTGAGCGTGCTGCTGGAACGCACCGTCATCTGCCCCTCTTGCTGGGAACCGGTAGAACTGCAGCTGGACCTGTCGGGCGAAGACCAGGAATACGTGGAAGACTGCAGCGTCTGCTGCCGCCCCATGCAGATCAGCTATACCGTTTACAACGGCGAACTGGGCGATTTCCAGGTCGAGACCGCCACCTAAGAACCAAGCCCCGGCAGGCCTGCAGGCCCGCCAGCAAACCAACATTGACCTGCCGCCCCGCGCACGGGAGAATTGCCCGCCCGCCGGGGCCCAAACCCGACGGCACAGATCAAAATCACGCGCCCGTAGCTCAGTTGGATAGAGTGTCTGGCTACGAACCAGAAGGTCGGGAGTTCGAATCTCTCCGGGCGCGCCATCAATGGAAAAGGCTCCCTTCAGGGGGCCTTTTTTATTGATTGGGTGCCGGGAGGACTTGGTTCGAACTCCAGTTCGATTCGGGTCCAGCAGATGCACTGCGCAGCAGTGCAGATGATGGGGAGAACGACGACTGAGCGAAGCGAAGGAGTCAATCTCTCCGGGCGCGCCATAAATAAACAGGCCCCTCAATGAGGGCCTTTTTAATTATTGGGTGCCGGGAGGACCTGGTTTGAACTCCCCAGTTCGACTCGGGTCCAGCAGATGGCGCGCGCAGCGCGACAGCTGATGGGGAGAGAACATCGTCGCAACGCGACGATGGCCCCGAAGGGGTGAGCCGCTGCAAGCGGCGAATAATCTCTCCGGGCGCAAGAACTACTCAATAAAAAAAGCCCCGCCGCCAACCAGGACGACGGGGCTTTCTCATAAGCCAAACCCTAGTTAACCAGACTAACCGTAATCTCCCCATCCTCCCCCAGGGGAGAAACCTCCAGCTCAACACCCATGAGGTCGGCATAGGCCATATAACGAGGAATGATGTAATTGTTATGCACTTCCTCTTCCGTGAGGCCTTCAAAAATACCGACCTTCTGACTCGCCTCCATCACCCGGCTGAAGGGCGTGGTATAGGTCACACTCGTCGGGCTGTTCCACTCAAGCTGGTCAACCAGCTGAAAGAAGCACGTGGTCTGCTCGAAAATCGCCATCAGGGCGAAATCATCCCGCCCCGTCATTTTTATCGCGCTGCCAATTCGCTTCATCATGTACGCGGTGGTATCCACATCATTCTGGACCAGCTCCTCGTACATATCGGCCTGCTTGGCCAGGGACACGGCCGTCAGGTGCAGCTTCACGAGTGCATCATTGAATTCATGCTGGTAGGAGGAATTGTGATTCATGGTTTTGACGGCCGTCAGGATATAGCGGCCCAGCGCTTCATCACTCGATTTGGAAAGATCAAGGGAGCCATCCAGTTCCTGGACCAGGGCGATGACGCCCTTGCCCAGTTCCGCTTCTTTACCTTCCAGACCCGTCGTATGATCCAGGCGGTCTTGCATGAAGGCTTCCATCTTCTTGGGGTCCTGCATGGCTTCCCGGATGGCCTCGTTGTGACTACCGGCCCATGCCGAGGCACTCAG
>JBPCXH010000044.1:0-13946 GCA_051008735.1 Gammaproteobacteria bacterium
CCGCTCCTGAGATTCGTTCGGCAAGGGCCCGAGGGGCAGCCCCAGGCTGATTGCTACGGTATCAGGGCGTGAGGTCTGCGCCCCAAACAAAAGCCTCAGGACACCAGGCTCCTGCAGCAGACCGTCATCAGGTGTCGCGTTCAACAGACGGGTTTCGGCCGAGCTTATTGCATCAGGCAAGACAGCGAAACGCTGGACCCACGGGCCGGTCTGAGCGAACAGGAAACGGCCATCCCGATTGAACCAGAGACGGTCAACTGCAGCGGCCACCCGAACAACACCCGTCTGCTGCCCGGTTTGTGTATCCCACAACTGGATGCGCCGCCGCGCATTGGCTGTTGCGACCCAGCGACCAAGAGGATCCAGCGCGACGCCACGCATGTCCGCACCCGCCTCGATCACTGGATCCACCTGTTCTTCGCGCCAGCGCCAGCGGGTCAGGCCACCGCGATCACCAGCAATCCAGATATCCTCCCCGCCAGGGCCGATAGCCAGGTGCGGGTTGGTACTTTGAATACCCACCCGAGTCAGTATTTCGCCACTCTGAGCGTCAGTGACTAATACAGAGCGCCGGCTGGCTGAAACCAGGAAGCGGCTGTCAGGCGTAAAGCCAAGATCAAGTACCGCACCATCGGCCTGGTTCACAAAGAAACTGCGCGGAGCGCCAGAGGCAACATCCCAGACCCGCAAGCTCCCATCCAGGGCCCCACTGGCCAGCACCGCGCCACTGGGGGCAAAGCGCAGGACGCTAACGGGCTCAAGGTGACCGATAAATGCAGGTCGCTGGTCCGGCGTCAGGACTAAGGCCTGGCCCGCCGGGAAAATACGCACATCACCCTGCCCCGTCGCCACGGCGATACGATCACCACCCGGGGCCAGGGTGGCAATATTGGCGGCTACACCGGAGCCGCCGCCCGCGGACAATTCAGGTGCCGGCGGCAGAGCCCAGGCTTTAACGGCTGATTCCCCATCCCAGGTAATGGCGACACCGCGGGTGGGAACCACGCGGCCGCCGGCAGCCAATCCGTCGCGCACCAGGCCGGGCAAGCCGTGTTGCAAGATGGGGCCTCGCCGGGCCAGGTCGGTCAGGCGCAAAGTTTCAAATCCGGAATCCAGAGAACCCAGCATCAACCAATCGCCGTCGAAACTGACCGAGCGGGCTGCTGAACCAGTGCGCACGAGCACAGGATTACCACCCGATTCCAGGTTCCACAAACGCAGGGTATAAGCCTGGTCCTGAGTCGCCAGCCACTGTCCATCGGGACTGAAGACAATGCTCGCCGGCGCCGCCCCGTGGGCAAACTCCCCCACCAGGCTATTACCGGATACCGACCACAGCCTGACCAGGCGATCACTGTCACCCACCGCAAGAAACTGGCCGGCAGCGTCAGTCGCAGCCAGTTCAGCCAAAGCGCCGGTCACCAGGCGACTGACTTCTTTCCCCGTCTCCAGGTCCCAGACTGCCAGGGCATTTGTGCCAGGATCATCAACAACAGAATCAACCACGAGGAATCGCCCACCCGGGGAAAGCACCGGCACCAGGGACGGATCAAAGGCGACAGTCAGGCGAGGCTTAGCACCCTGCGTATCCCAAATATCGATACTCCGCCCGCTGATGACCAGCACAGCCGAATTACCCAGAGCAAAACGGGCATCCTCGAAATTGGGCGGTCGGGGGAGACGGCCAATCACCTCCCCGCTGCCTATATCCCACTGCAGAATATCGCCTCGCACCCCTTGCCCTGTCGGCCAGATCAGCGCGCGCTGGCCGCTCGGGTCCAGCCGGCTCACAGCCTGCCGCGCCGGCCCCGGCTCAGGAATTATTTGCGGGCCGGGCTCGATCATGGGCGCCGACGCCACCTGTTGATCAATGCGCAACTCCCAGCGCTCCAGGCGACCGCGGGTACCAGCCTGAGCATCGGTAAAATAGGCCGTCCATGTCCCGGCCGGACTTTCTGCCAACAAGCTGCGCAAGGGCTTGTCCCGTCGGGAGTCCAACAGGTACCCACCGTCGGCAGTCCGCTGATCCGGCCGCAGCTTGACGCTCGCGGCCCGTCCTGACGGAGCCCGCAGTTCGACTTGAATATCCTGTGGCCGCGGGTGATCGGTGAACACCACTGACTGCAGCCGCTGACCTTGCCGCTTGGCTTCAATCAGCAAGCTAACCTGCAGAGGGATAATTTCCTCAGCCACCAATTCACGTTTAAGCGCTCGCTGCGGCGCGCGGTCACCCAACTGCCAGACTGTGACGCCGTGCTCCTCATCCAAGAGACTCAACAAACCGGTATCGGCATCCAGGGCAAGATCGGCAAGCGGGCCTTGATGGCGGATCGTGCCCAGCAGTCGATCAAAATCGTCGCTGAGCAGCTCACCCACCTGCAGTTGTCGCCGTTGCGTGGGGCGCTCCAGGGCTTGCAGGGAAAATAGCAGGGCATCGTCTCTTCGCCCCTGCTGCAGGGCACGCTGCACGCTCCTGTCCCAGTACTCCGCGCGCATTTCTACCCGCAATTCGTCACGCCCCGGATAGTCCGGCAAGCGTTCGGACAATCGGCGCACTTCCGGAAGACTCGTGGACTGCCGGCTTTCGCGCACCACATAATTGGTAAACAGTTCTTTGGCTGTCAGCTTGAAGCCTGGAAACATGCGCAAGCGCTGAAAGGCATCGACTGCGCTGACAAAATCAACGCCGGGGGTACTCAGGGTGCGTACATAGGGACGCGGCAGATATTCCGTGTACCACACGGGTATCGCCAGAATAACCGCCAACAGCGCTGCAGCAGCGCCCAGACTTCTAAAGCTCAGCGGCAGACTTTGGTTCACCCAGTAAGGCGTGAACACCCGGGCGTATATAAGGTTGCGAGGTGCCAGCTTCCCGTCTGCGTCGACGCTAACTACTCCACTGCGTAATAACTCACGATGGGGCCGCAGCATAGGGTCGGCGGTGACCTTGGCGCCTTTGCGAATCTTGCCGTATAGATTCAGGCGCGCAACCTGTGTTTTGGTGTCGTAAAGCAACTGCTCGGCCACCATAGCCAGGTGAGGCTCTTCCCGAACAGAGTTGCGCGGCAGGAACAACGTGGCTGCCGCGGCATCGACTGCCGCTGCATCCGGCGGCGCATCCCGGCGCGCCAATGCACGAAATATTTTCTGGCTAAGATAAGGATGACCTGAAGTCCAGTGCCAGACGCGAGCGGCGACGGCTCGACTGGCCATGACATCGCCGCCGATGCCCACAGTGAGTTGCTGCAATTCGTCGGGCAGAAAATCAGCAACAGGGACATGGGTGCTGACACTGAAGGGTGAATTACCCCCTTGCGGAATCTTGTGGCCGACTGACTCCGCCCCCAGCAATGCAAATGTCAATCGACGGTACTCAGGTTCCGTTGCGCGTCCATCGTGGCACGCGCGAATTGCCCCAAACAGCTCCAGAGAAACCTTGCGATCCAGCACCGCGTCGATACGGTCGACGAAAACCACCACAGGTTGCGTGGTATCCGCCAGGATCACATCAAGAAAAAATTCTCGTAAGCGCTGGAGGTTGGTTAAGCCGGCGCGATCCTGCCACCACGACTGCATGTTGGAGCGAATCCGAAGTTCGCGCATCACCCGATAGGCAAAGCTGTAATACCAGCGACCCACATCCTCTGACAGATCCCGGTTACTGATCTGGGCCAGGTCAACCGTGGCCACAGCCACGCCGGCATCACGCAGGCGCTCGGCGGTATGGGCCATCAGGCTGGTCTTGCCCGTATCCGGCGGTGCCAGTACCTGGCAATACTCACCCTGCGCAAGACGGGAAAAAAGAATCTCGTCACTTTTACGCGTGACATAACAGGCGCG
The DNA here is from genome assembly GCA_051008735.1 of Gammaproteobacteria bacterium. GTDB lineage: Bacteria > Pseudomonadota > Gammaproteobacteria > Steroidobacterales > J054. The sequence continues at coordinate 3,841 of JBPCXH010000044.1, forward strand.
GTCCGGCTGGACCGGGCCGCCGACTGAGTAATAGCGGGAATCCTGTTTTAGCGAACTCATGCTGATATCCCGCGATGCTGTCCGCGGGCAATCCCCCCGGTCTGCCCATTTTCACCGAAAGCTCGCGGCGCCGCCAGCAGGGCGGGAATCCAGTTTGCGCACGGGCCACCTCTCTTTCTATTATCCTTGCGCCTTAGACGCAGAATATGCCCCCTCGCCATGCCCGTCAGCCAAGCACACAACCAGCCAGGCCGCCTCCCGGCAGAGCATTGCCGCTTTGGGGTGCGCGTCAGCCTGCCGCCCGGGGACACCTTCCGGTCGGTCCTTGGCGCAGACTGGGAGAACTGCCACTGGTTCCCGGACGCAGCCAGTCGTGATGCAGCCATGACCGAGATGGCCAGGCGACATCGCTATTCGCGCATCGGTGATGATCCAAGCATTACCCTGCATGCTATTGAGCGCTAGTGCGCTCAATCTGACTTTCATGAGCAAACTTACTCCTCGCTGCGGGGTCGCCCTGCCCGCGCTAATCCTCTTGCTTAGCGCCGGTATTAACGCGGCCGAGCACCGTGAAGAAATTGTCGTTACTACAGCACGTGAAGCGCGCCCGGTGCTCGAGACCTTCGGTAACACCACGCGGATTACTGATGAGCGTATCGAACTGCTGTCGGCCCAACATGTGCATGAACTGGGCACGCAGGCAGCCGGCACCTGGATTACCCGGGGCAGTGGCCAGGAAAATCTCACCGCCATGCGCTCCCCGGTATTCACAGGCCCGGGCGCTTGCGGTGCCTTCCTGATGATGGAAGACGGCATTCCGTTGCGACCAACCGGTTTTTGCAATGTCAATCAATTATTCGAAACACCCAGCGAACTGGCCGCCAGCACTGAGATTCTGCGAGGACCGGCCAATGCCCTGTATGGCTCCAACGGTCTTCACGGCACGATCAATGTGCTGATGCCTGAGCCCGGGCAGCGGCCCGGCTGGGCCGGGAGCCTGGAGAACGGCCCGGATGAATACTTCCGAGGGCGACTTGCCTGGGATGGCCAGACCGGTGGCTTCGATACATCCGTGGGCGGTCTGGTCGATCATTACGACGGCTGGCGCAAGAGTTCCGGCTACGATCAGCAAAAAGGCTTTCTGCGCATGCAGCGCGACGACCTGCGGCTGGGCTTCACTGCTACCAACCTTGATCAGGACACGGCACCTCTGATTCGGGGCGAAGATGCCTATAAGGATAACCAGGCGCGCAAAAGCAACCTAAGTCCCGACGCTTTTCGTGACGCCGATAGCCAGCGTTTTTTTGCAGCGTGGGATATCGCCCCCGGACAGGAACTGAAAACCTATTTCCGCCGCTCGGACATGAAGTTTCTTCAGCATTTTTTGCCCGGCGAACCCACGGAAAAAAACAATCAGTTCAGCGGTGGCTTTTTGTGGACAACCTGGCGGGATCTGCTGGGCGGCACGCTGACTGCGGGACTGGATGCCGAACTTGCCAGTGGCGAACTAAAGGAAACCCAGGACCAGGATCTTGGGCCGGATTCAAACCGGCCGACGGGCACCCATTATGACTATGACGTATGGAGCGCGATGGCGGCCCCTTACGCACAGCTGGAAGTCCCCCTGTCAGCCCGCTGGACCGTACAGGCAGGCGTTCGCCTGGAATACCTGCGATACGACTATGACAATCAGGCTCTGGACGGCAACACCCGCGACGATGGCACGGTCTGCGTGGACGGCTGTCTTTTCTTCCGACCGTCTGATCGCACGGACGATTTTTTTGAGGCCGCTCCAAATCTTGGGCTGCTGTTTCGTATCGACGAATTTTCCTCGGCGTGGGCCACGCTCACCCGCGGCTTCCGGGCACCGCAGGCCACCGAGCTGTATCGGTTGCAGAATGGCCAGTCAGTGGATGACCTGGACCCTGAAACCATCGACAGCCTGGAAATCGGCTGGCGACGCAGTCAGGGCGTGGGGGCACTGGAAATCAGCGGCTTCGCCATGCAAAAAGAGAACTATATTTTTCGTGACGCTGATGGCCTCAATGTCAGCGATGGCAAGACGGAACATCTGGGCGTGGAAGTGCAGGCGAGCATCAACCTTGAGTCGGGCTGGTACGCAGGGCTGGCCGGCACCTGGGCCAAACACACGTATGATTTCGACCGGCCACTGGCGGCCGGAGAATCAATTCGCTCAGGCGATGATGTGGATACGGCGCCACGCACCCTGGCAACCACCCGGCTGGGCTTTCAACGCGGGGCCGGGCTGGCCGAAGTCGAATGGGTACACCAGGGCGATTACTACCTGAATCCATCCAACACCGCCGAATATGACGGCCATGACATCTATAACTTTCGCTCGCGGTGGCGCCTGACGGATGACTGGGCCCTGGCTTTCCGGGTGCGCAATCTGATTAACAAGCGTTACGCCGATCGGGCCGACTTCGCCTTTAACAGCTTTCGCTACCGGCCGGCGCGGGGCCGGGAGTTTTTCTTTGAGGTGGCTTACCGGCTGCTTTAGCCGGGACGTGTCTGGCCCGTCCCGTGCACGATGTACTTGTAACTGGTTAATTGCTCGGCGCCCACGGGCCCGCGCGCGTGAATACGCCCGGTAGCAATACCGATTTCCGCGCCCATGCCGAACTCGCCGCCATCAGCAAATTGGGTGGATGCGTTGTGCAGCAAAATCGCGCTATCCAAATCGTGCAGGAATTGTTCTACCGCAGCCGCGTCCTCAGCCACGATACACTCCGTATGGCCGGAACCGTATTGCTCGATATGCGCCACGGCCTCGTTTACATCGTCAACAACCCGCACAGACAAAATCGCATCCAGATACTCTGTTGACCAATCGGCTTCCACGGCTGCCTTCACTCTGCCATCCAGCGCGCACACTTCGGCATCACCGCGCAGCTCGCAACCCGCCTCAATCAGCGCATCGGCCAGCAACTGCCAGTGGGTCGCCAGGGCCGCTCTATCAATCAGCAGACACTCGGCCGCACCGCAAATGCCCGTGCGACGCATCTTTGCGTTCACCGTGACATCGCGAGCCATGGCCGGCAAGGCCGACTGATGCACATAAACATGGCACAAACCTTCCAGGTGCCCGATCACCGGGACCCGCGCATCAGCCTGCACCCGCGCAATCAGGTTCTTGCCTCCGCGCGGAACAATGACATCCACGCAACCGTTCAAACCACCCAGCAAAAATCCCACGGCTTCGCGACTGCGAGTCGGAATCAGCTGTACGCAGGTCTCAGGCAGGCCGGCTGAGCGCAGACCACTGACCAGGCAGGCATGGATCGCACTGCTGGAATGAAAGCTTTCCGAGCCGCCGCGAAGGATGACTGCATTACCGGACTTAAGGCACAGGGCGCCCGCGTCTGCCGTCACATTAGGCCGGCTTTCGTAAATGATGCCGATAACACCCAGGGGCACGCGAACCCGCTCAATATGCAGACCGTTGGGCCGGTCCCAGTCCGCCATCACTTCGCCCACGGGATCGGGCAAGGCATCGATGGCCTCAAGGCCCCGGGCCATGGACTCAACACGCTCTGAATTGAGCAGGAGCCGATCAAGCATGGCCCCGGACAAGCCCTTTTTAGCGGCTGCAGCCATATCACGGGCATTGGCCTGCAAAATTTCCGCCTGATTGGCCCGCAAAGCCTGAGCCGCCGCCTGCAGTGCCTGGCTCTTGGCGGCACTGTCAGCACGCGCCAGATCCTGAGCCGCTGCCCGGGCCGATTCGCCCAGGCGCTGCATCAGCGTACCGATGGCACCCGCGCTTTCCATGCTCTGTGCATTCATATCGTTCAGTCCAATAGCACAAGGTTATCGCGGTGTATCACTTCATCTCGGCCGCGATAGCCCAGTAATTCCTCAATTTCATCACTGCGGCGCCCGCAAAGCTTAGCGACCTCATCCACCGCGTAGCTTGCCAGGCCCCGGGCCAGATCCTGCCCGGCCGCATTGCGCACTGTCAGGGCGTCGCCGCGCTGAAAAGTCCCGTCCACCGTCGTGACTCCAACAGGCAGCAAACTGCGGCCGGCCCGCAAAGCCTGCTCGGCGCCGGCGTCAATCTCCAACACCCCACGAGGCACCAGGGAACCGGCAATCCACTGCTTGCGAGCCGCCAATGGCGTTCCCCGGGGCGCAAACCAGGTACACGGCCCGCCGGACTCAATCTGCGCCAGGGGACTGAGCCCGCGTCCGCTGGCTATCAGAGTAGCGCAGCCGGCACCGACGCAAATGCGCGCTGCCATCAGCTTGGTGGCCATGCCACCCGTACCGAATTCTGTCGCCGCTTCGCCGGCCATCGCCTCGATTTGCGGAGTAATCTCCGTCACGGCCGGTATTAATCTGGCCCCGGAGTCCGCAGTGGGGTCTGCGTCGTACAGCCCTGCTACATCGGATAACAGGACCAGGCAATCAGCGCTGATCATCTCAGCCACCCTCGCAGCCAAGCGGTCGTTATCGCCGTAACGAATCTCATGCGTCGCAACGGTGTCGTTCTCATTGACCACAGGCACGACGCCAAGTTTCAGCAACCGTTGTAGCGTGTTGCGGGCATTGAGGTAGCGACGCCGGTTTTCCGTGTCATCCAGGGTCAGGAGCACCTGGGCAACACGCAGGCCACGCTTGCCCAGAATATCCTGATAAGCATGGGCCAGCAGCACCTGGCCGGCAGCGGCAGCGGCCTGCAATTCTTCCAGCTGACGTTGCTCAGGGTTGAGCCCAAGGTAGCGTCGACCCAAAGCAATGGCTCCGGATGAGACCACCAGAATTTCCTGATCGCGGGCCCGGCAGCGCTCCAGCTCGTCGGCAAGAGCCTCCAGCCAGCTTCGATTAAGCTGCCCGGTCGCGGCATCAACCAGCAGCGACGAGCCGATTTTGACAACAAGCCGGCGTGCGCCGGTCAGCGTGGCCGCCGCCCGTGCTTCGGGGGTCATGGTCATGGCCAGGGTCAGGCGCCGGCGCTGCTCAGCACCTGCTGACCGCGGGCGATTGCCAGAGGCCCGGAACGGACCACAGCCAGTATCTCGGCGCGACCGACCAGCCGGTCGATGAATTCATCAACGATAGTGGCAGCCCCGGTGAGCTCAAGAGTGAAGTTATCGGGGGCATCATCCATTATTCGGGCGCCCTGCTGGACAGCAAGCTCCCGGATGGCGTCCCTGTTCTTATCCGTGAGGCGCAGCTTCACCAGGGCCAGTTCCCGCTCGATATGGTCGCCCAGAGTCATATCGGCGAAATTGACCACATCGACCATCTTCATCAGCTGCTTGTTGATCTGACTGATGACCTGGTCTGAACCGATAGTCACCAGTGTCAGCCGGGACACTTCCGGGTCTTCCGTCGGCGCGACGCTCAGAGACTCAATGTTGTAACCCCGGGTGGAAAACAGGGAGGCAACCCGCGCCAGGGCGCCAGCTTCGTTCTGCATCAGTATGGAAATGATGTGGCGCATCGGAACCCGGTCAGGGCAAAAAACCCTTTAACAATCAGTGGATGGGCAATGCTCGCTCACAACGTCGCCTATTGCAATGGACCCGTGATTGTTCGACACTCGCCAGCTAATACCGTCACCCTGAAATGCGCGCCTACCGGCGCCAGCAAACTGCAATTATGACAACTGCTTCAGAGGCCCTAGCCGCCGCCCCTCATCCTCTCGCAGGCAAGCGCATGACCGGCGCAGAAACCGTCGTGCAAGTTCTGGCTGATGAGGCTGTGGACGTTATTTTTGGCTATAGCGGCGGCGCCATTTTGCCCACTTATGATGCGGTGTTCCGCTTCAACGAGGAAAACCAGGACGAGAATGGCAGCCACGCCATGCCCCTGGTGGTGCCAGCCAACGAGCAAGGCGCCGGTTTCATGGCCGCCGGCTATGCCCGCGCCACGGGCCGGGTCGGCGTCTGCATGGTGACCTCCGGCCCCGGGGCCACGAACACGGTGACGCCCGTCCGGGATTGCATGGCTGATTCGGTGCCCATTGTCGTGATCTGTGGCCAGGTTCCCACACACGTGATCGGCACGGACGCCTTCCAGGAAGCACCGGTGTCCGCCATCATGGGTTCCGTGGCCAAGCACGTGTTCCTGGTCACTGACTCGACGAAACTCGAGGCCACCATGCGCACGGCCTTCGAAATAGCCCGCTCGGGACGGCCCGGGCCCGTGGTCGTCGATATTCCCAAAGACGTGCAGAACGCCATTGGCGAATTCAGTGGCAGTGGTCTGCTGCCCGTCAAAAGCTATCGGCAACGTGTCCAGGCAGTGACGGAAAACGCACTCGGGGCAAGTGAGGCCAAAGCCTTCTTTCAAATGCTGGATGAGGCGCAGCGTCCCCTGCTTTATGTCGGCGGCGGCGTAATCAATGCTGATGCTGCACCGGCGCTGCGGCGCTTTGCCGAGAGTCTCCAGATCCCCGTCGTAACGACTTTGATGGGTATCGGCGCAATTGATACAACGGACCCCCTGTCCCTGAAAATGCTGGGGATGCACGGCACGGCGTTCGCCAATTATGCGGTGGAGGACTGTGACCTGCTGATAGCTGTTGGCGCGCGCTTCGATGATCGCGTCGCTACTGACCCGGGCAGCTTTGCCCCCAAAGCGAAGCGAGTCGCCCATCTGGACGTAGATGCCTCCGAGGTGGGCAAGGTCCGCGTCGCGGACTGGTACCACGTGGGACTGCTGAGCCGGGATCTCGAAGCGCTGACCAGCTACGGCGAGCGGCACAAGTTTAAAATCGATACCGGCAGCTGGCTGGCCGAACTGGATGCCAACAAGAAAAAATACGCGCTTAACTACGCACGCGACAGCGAGTTGATCCAGCCCAACTATGTCATCGAGGAAATCAACCGGCATGCCGGCGGTCAGGCCATCATCACCACGGGCGTCGGCCAGCATCAGATGTGGGCGGCCCAGTACATGGACTTTCGGGAACCCCGCCTGTGGCTGACATCAGGCAGCATGGGCACCATGGGCTTCGGACTGCCAGCCGCTATTGGCGCACAGTTTGCGCATCCGGATCGGCTGGTCATCGATATCGATGGTGACGCCAGTGTGCGCATGAATCTGGGTGAACTGGAAACCGTGACGACCTATCAGCTGCCCGTTAAGGTCGTCGTCCTGAATAATTTTGGTGACGGCATGGTCCGGCAGTGGCAGCGACTGTTTTACAAGGGCCGTCTGTCAGGTACGGACAAATCACTGCATCGCAAAGACTTTATCAAAGCCGCCCAGGCGGATGGTTTTGGCTATGCGGTGCGTCTGGATCGCAAGGCGGATGTACCGCGCGTTATTAAAGAATTTATCGACTATGACGGCCCGGCATTCCTCGAAGTCATCATTGATGTCGAGGCTGGTGTGTACCCGATGGTCGGACCAGGACTGTCTTACGATCAGATGATCACCGGCGACCACATTCCGAATCGCTATGAGAAAAAAGACGATGACACGTCGCCTGACGGCTCGTCCATGTTCTAGGCGGCTGAGTGCCGTTCGTCCAGTGAATCCATGCCGCGCGCTTCACCGCGCCGAATCAGCAGAGCTCTGCGCTTGAGATACCGCATCAGCCCGGATGGCCCCATCCGACTGACTCCCATACCCGAGTAGCCAAAGGCGTCATGGGTGGCGTCGTGCACTTCAGTGGTCATGGCACCGTCGTTAATACTCACGGCACCCGCATTCAGGCGCCGCGCAACCTGGTCGGCTGCTGCCTCGTCACCCAACACACCGGCAGATAACCCGTAGGCCGAATCATTGGCCAGGCGGACGGCCTCATCCACATCGTCATAGGCCATGACCGGGATAACCGGTCCAAAGGTTTCATCCTGCATAAGCTGCATGGAATGGTCGACATCGACGACCACAGTAGGCCTCACCCACAGACCGCCCCCGTGGTTTTCGATCTCACCACCACATAAAACCCGCGCGCCTTTCTGCCTGGCGTCTTCAAGATGCTCACTGATAATGTCAGCCTGGCGCGCAAAGATCAGCGGCCCGATGTGGCCGGCATGCATATCAGGGTAATTAAGCTCCAGCGCTTGTGCCTGTTCTGTGAGGGAGCTGATGAAATCCTCGTACAGGCTGCGGTGCACATAAACACGCTCGAGCGACTGGCAAGCCTGTCCCGTTGCCTGAACAGAGGCCCGCAAGACAATCCGGGCAGCCTCAACGGAGTCGGCGGACTCCAGCACTATGCAGGGATCTTTACCCCCGAGCTCAAGGAAGGCGGGAATAAATCGCCGGGCGCAGGCTTCCGCCACCAGTCGACCGGTTTTCACGCTACCTGTGAACGCGATGGCATCCACGTTTTCTATCAGGGCCGCGCCCGTAGCTCCATCGCCCGTTACAAAGCGAAACACGGCCGCCAACTCGGGAAATTGAGCGATGCTTGCCATCAGGGGCTCGACAAAACGCGGCGTGACCTCGCTGGGCTTCACCAGCACCGCACAGCCTGCCGCCAGAGCAGGAATCGCATCGATCATGGACAGCAACAGAGGAAAGTTCCACGGACTGATGACCCCCACCAGACCAAAGGGCACCCAACTGTCGCGTACACCAACACCCGGTGTTGCCGAGTCTCGTTCGGCACTCTCATCAAGCAATGCCGGTGCGGCCGCTTGCCAGCGCTCGACCATACCGGGCACGCTGAACAGCTCCGAGGTAGCGATCAAATGTCTGCCTGTATCCGCCCCCAAGGCAGCCAGAACCGGGCCGGGTGCGGTGGCCAGGGATGCTGACCAACGGGCCAGAATCTCACCGCGACCCACGGCGCCCAATGCCTGCCAGCTCTGCTGGGCTGCCCGCATGGTGCGAGCAGTTTCAGCCAATTCAGTATCCTCGGGCGCCTTGATCACATAGTCAGTTTGTCCCGTACGAGGATTGCGAACTTCAATCTCACGCGTCATCTTTAGTCGACCTACTGTGAATCCAGTACTTTCTTAAAAAAGGTCCAGCTGGTTTCATTCCGCCGCTCGTCGCTAAGCGGCGGAGGCGCGGCATAGTCCGGATAGTTCCTGGCAATCTCCTGTCGCATGCGTTCAGAGAGATCATCGTAACTGTCCAGCTTGCGACCCGCCGTGTGGAAGTAAAGCATGCCGGTTCGATCCCCCATTTCCATCCAGGGCAGCCAACCGGATAGCCTTGCCCAGCCAACGCTAGCCGGTACGGAGCTGACTTCCGGATCTCGCAGTTCGTTGACGTCGCCAAAAAAATTGAACATCTCCGTGGCGTGATAGGTACCGCCAATGTACTCCTGGTACTCGCCGCCCAGGGGATTCGGATAAAAAAGCGGCACAGTGCTAGTGAACCACCACTGGTCACCTTGCACGATAAAAGGTACCGCGAAAGCCCGACCGCCACGTCCTACCTTGGAAAAACGCTGATTGACCGGGTCATTGGTCACTTGAACTACCTCGACCGTATTGCCCGTCCAGGGATTTTTCCATTCCTTCAGAACTTTGCCGGTCTCGGGTTCGAGATACAGCAGAATTTCCCGTGTCACCATCTTGAAGCCCGGCCCTTCTTCTTCGCCGGCCAGCGGTCCACACTGGCGAATATTCATCCCCTCAACCTTAAACAAGAGTCGATCACGCTCGCCCGGCACCCGGCTGAATACGCCGCCCTCCCAGCCGTAGGTATGGATATCACCATCCGTCGTAGAGCACTGGATTTTGCGCATGGCCGTTAAGGCACCAGCAGGAGTATCCAGGTCCAGCTGACTGGCTGCCATACCACCGCTACTGATACCTGACAGCAATAACGCCGCCAGCCCTAGTCGAATGATCCTGCTCTTAGCCATTTGCTTGATCCTCAAAAAAGTGCTCCGCTTGCCGACGAGGGCCGCCTCGGATTCCTCAAAATCCCTCAACAAGCGTGTGATATGCTGAACGCCAATTAAATACCTTTGCCCGGAGTCGCGTTCAGGCAACATGGTTACACAAAACTTGTTCGTATTGCATGAGCCGGCCTGGCCCCACGTGGGGTTGGGCGCGGCTTTTTTCGTATCCGGGTAATGAGGACAGATCCATGACAGGCAATCGGCCCCGCTATTCCCACTCTCTCAGCCTGCTACTTGCCCTGCTGATCGCACTCCCGGTCCAGGC
>JBPCXH010000045.1:0-13426 GCA_051008735.1 Gammaproteobacteria bacterium
GCACGCTGATTCAAGTTTGCCGCAAAGCTATCCAGAGGACTGCTGCTACTCTCACCCTCGGCTGCTTCGTTTTCGCCGCCAGTACGGCCTTCTCCGGAAGAGTCACCGACCTTGCTCAGACCGTGCGACATAAAATTCACTACATCCAGACGCGATACGTCGTGCAGGCTGAGCAGGTAAACAGCGTGGGATTGCTTCTCCCCGAAAATAGCCACCAGGACATTCTCGCCCCGGACTTCTTTCTTGCCGCTGGACTGCACATGAAACACTGCCCGCTGCAGTACCCGCTGAAAGCCCAGAGTCGGTTTGACTTCCTCTTCGTCATCGCCGGGCAAACGGGGCGTGGACTCATCAATAAAGTCATTGAGATCGGTGCGCAAGCGAGCCAGATCGGCCCCGCAGGATTTGAGGATTTCCTCGACCTGGGGAATATTCATCAGGGCCAGTAACAAGTGTTCAACCGTCATGTACTCATGACGCTCTGCGCGAGCCTTGTTAAAGGCTTCGTTCAGGCAAAATTCAAGTTCACTGCTAAGCATGACTTCAAATTTCCTCTAGCGTGCACAGCAACGGATGCTGATGCTGTTCTGCGAAGGAACTCACTTGTGCGACCTTTGTTTCTGCTATTTCGTACGTAAACACGCCGCAGATGCCTTTTCCCTTGGTATGGACCTCCAGCATGACCCGAGTGGCCCTGGTTCGATCCATACCGAATATCGATTCCAGGACCTCGACGACGAACTCCATGGGAGTGTAGTCGTCATTAAGCAGAACAACCCGGAACAACGGCGGCTTTTTGAGTTTCGGCCGCGCCTCCTCGACCGCCAGTCCGCGATCTTCGCCCGGCGGCATTTCCGGGGGTTCACCCTCGCCACTCATGGCCTGAAGACTGAAATTCCGTTTTGCGTCAAATATCATTAAATACTAGCCTGAGATGCGTCCTGGGATCGTGACCGGACCCTGAATTCCTTAATCTGGGGACTAAAGGCCCCTGTAAATGCTGGAAACTGCGGAACCAGCCACGCTGGCTTAGACTTGAGAATACGTCCAAATATATGGGCGATGCCAACCGTTACAAGAGATATATGCCCTTGATCCTGCGCGCCGGGGCGAGGAAACTATCAACCCAGCGCTAATCTGGCTTATGTCTCGCAGGCCACCCAGGCCATGGAGTTGCGGGTATCCCCATGAACGTACCAGACCTTCTCACCCGCCTGCAGGAGCGGTCGCCCGAACAATGGCTCGGGCAGGCCAGCGATCGCCTGCCTGTGTGGGTGTCGCTGGCGCTCATGATAATGATCGCCTGGTATCTGGCCAGGCTCATCTGGCTCATTTACCCGCCACCGGGTGATCTGGCCTGGGAACCGCCGCCGGCGGCGGCGAGCAGCAACAACACTGCCTCCCAACGGGACTATAGTGAGCTGGTTGCCGCCCAGCTGTTCGGTAAAGCCGACGCCGAGCCCGAACCGGACCCGGCCTTACTGGCCGACCAGGATGTCCTGGATGCCCCGGATACCACCCTGGACCTGAGCTTGCGGGCTACCGTAGCCTCGGCCGATAACGGCAAGGCTCACGCCATCATTGCTGATGGGTCAGGCAAGGAACAGGTGTATTTCCTGCGCGACCCGGTTCCCGGTGGGGCAACATTGCAGCAGGTTCGGGTAGATAGGGTCATACTCAACCGGCGGGGGACTCTGGAAGCGCTGCGCCTGCCACGTGATTTTGAAGCTGCACCGGCGGCCCGGAGCCGCCGAACAGTGCGACGCAGCACATCAGCACCCACGGTCCAGCAGGTTGTGCAGCAAAATGCGGCCAGCTTCACAGACATTGTCCGACCGCAGCCTTATATGCCTAATGGGCAGCTCAAGGGTTACCGAATCTATCCCGGCAGGAATCGTCAGCAGTTTGCAGCCCTGGGTCTGCGGCCCGGGGACCTGGTAACCGCTGTTAACGGCATGGGACTGAGCAATCCGGCCGAAGGCATGCAACTTTTCCGAAGCCTGAGTGATGCCACGCAGGTTACGCTAACGGTAGAACGCAATGGCGAAGAACAAACTATGACGTTGAATACCACGCAGGTCACAAATGCCACCGAGGGCACAAGATGAGCCGCCGTTCGCGCCTGCTGAGCCTGTTGCTCTCTGTGTTCCTGGCGTTGCCCGTCAGCGCGCAGGAGGCGACTATCACACCAAACTACAAAGACGCGGATATTCGCCAGGTCATCGAAGCCGTGAGCGAAATTACCGGCCAGAACTTCGTGCTCGATCCGCGCGTTAAGGCACAGGTCACCATGCTGTCATCCGTGCCCATGACGCCGGAAGCTTTCTACGAAACATTCCTGTCCATCCTCTCGGTCTACGGATTCGTCGCGGTACCGTCGGGCAATGTGATTAAAATTCTGCCGGACGCTAATGCCCGGCAGGTTCCGGGTTCGGAGATGAGTGATCTGCCAACCCAGCGCGCCGATGACATCATTACCCAGGTAATCCAGGTACAAAATGTCGCCGCTGCCCAACTGGTGCCTATTCTGCGCCCCCTGATCCCCCAGTATGGTCACCTGGCGGCGTACCCTGCCTCCAACATGCTGATCATTTCCGACCGGGCGGCGAATGTGCAGCGCATGCTGCGCATAATTCGGCGCATTGACCAGGGCAGCGACGAAGAGGTCGAAGTCATTCGCCTGGACCACGCCACAGCCAGCCAGGTTGTTCTACTGATTAATACTCTGGCGCAAGGCGCCCGTGCGGATAATGCAGCCGCGCAAAAGGCGGCCACCGTGGTCGCTGATGACCGCACCAACAGTATTTTGATCAGCGGCGATAAATCTGAGCGCCTGCGCCTGCGCGCGCTGATTGCTCATCTGGATACACCGCTGGAAAGCGGTGGCGACACCCAGGTTCGTTACTTGCGCTATGCGGAATCCCAGGACCTGGCTGAAAAACTGCAAACTCAGTACCAGAAAGTCGCCGAAGCTGAACAAACAGGACCCGACCAGACAGAAATCAACGTCTGGGCCGACGAGTCCACCAACGCCCTGGTAATAACTGCCCCGCCTAAACTCATGCGCTCCATGATGACGGTGGTTGATCGGCTTGATATACGCCGGCTGCAGGTCATGCTGGAAACAATCATCGTTGAAGTAACAGCTGAAAGGGCGGCTGACCTGGGCGTTACCTGGGCCATTGCTGACTCTGATCTTCAGAACATCGCCGGCGTTACCGACTTCTCTGACGTAGCCGGGATCAGCTCGCTGGCCGGCGCCATTGGCGGTGATGACATTAACGTCGGCGACATTATCCAACCGGGTGTCACCCTTGGCCTGGGTCGCGTAGGCAGTTCGGGCTTGAACTTTGTCGCCCTGGTTGAAGCACTTGAGGCTGATGTTGACTCCAATATCATGGGCACGCCGGTGCTGGTTACGCTGGACAACGAAGAGGCTGAAATTCAGGTCGGATCGGAAGTGCCCTTTGTGACGGGAAGCTTCACCGATTCAGGTGGCGTCGGCTCAGTCAACCCATTTCAGACCATCGAACGCGAACAGGTCGGCCTGACTTTAAAACTGACGCCGCAAATCAACGAAGGCGACGCAGTACGCCTGAAAATTGAACAGGAAATCTCTACGGTTTCGGACAGCACGCAGGCCGTCGATTTGATCACCAATAATCGTCGCGTAAACACGGCTGTGATCGTGGAGGACCTGGGCATCCTGGTGCTGGGCGGGCTAATTCAGGACGAGTTACGCGAATCCGTCGAGCGAGTGCCGGTGCTGGGCAGCATCCCCCTGGTCGGCGCCCTGTTTCGCTCCACCAGCAGCACGAAGGTGAAGACGAACCTGATGTTCTTCATAAAGCCGACCATTCTTCGCGACGATGTGCAGGCGGCCTTTGAGACCAATGCGAAGTACAACTTCATACGGCAAGTCCAGACCGAGCGCGAACCGGATATGGTTTTGCCCAGCTGGGAAGCTAAACGACCTGCACCGCCGGTCCTGCCATGGTCCCCCAATTCCGTACCCGAGGGCGCTGAAGGCGAGGACCAGGTGGTACCTACGATCGACTTACGCGGTATGACCCCTAAACAGCAGGCCGAGGCCGATGCGGAAGCTGCGAACAAAGAGGCCATGAGGGAATAACGATGGCAGCCACGATGCCGCCTAGCCAGGAAGCCTTGCGCGACGTAGCGGACTTACTGCCCGACGATGTCGAGCCCCCCCTCTCCGGGGACGGCGACGAACGCCTGCTCCCCTTCTCGTTCGCCAAACGCCATGGCCTGCTGGTTCACAGCTATGAAGACGGCCGGGCACAGACGCTGGTGCGCCAGGGTGCTGATCCCGTCAGTCTGAGTGAAGTGCGCCGTTTTATCGGTGCGGAGCTGGCCCTGGAGATTGTGACTCCGGAAGTGTTTGAGGATCGTTTGCAGCAAACCTACGAGCGCGAGTCGGACTCCACCATGCAAATGGTTGAAGGCTTCGGCGACGACAACGATCTGTTCCGCATGGCGCAGGAACTTCCGGAACCCTCGGATCTGATGGAAAGTGATGACGACGCACCCATCATTCGCCTGATCAACGCGGTTTTAACCTCAGCAATTAAAGAGAATGCTTCTGACGTCCATATCGAGCCGTTCGAGAACCGACTGGTAGTTCGCTTCCGCGTCGACGGCCTGTTGCGGGAAGTTCTGCAGTCTCGTCGGGCAGTGGCACCGTTGGTGGTCTCCCGCATCAAAGTCATGTCCAGGCTGGATATTGCCGAGAAGCGCTTACCCCAGGATGGTCGTATCTCGCTCCGAGTAGCCGGACGGGCTGTCGATGTCCGTGTTTCCACCATGCCTTCGGGCCACGGTGAGCGAGTTGTCTTGCGCTTGCTGGACAAAAATGCCGGGCGCCTGGACCTGACACACCTGGGAATGGAACCCAGTGTGATGCAGCAAGTGGATGAACTTATCCACAAACCCCACGGCATCATTCTGGTCACCGGACCGACAGGCTCGGGTAAGACCACGACCCTGTATGCCGCTCTGGAACGAATCAACGACGACACACGCAATATCATGACAGTGGAAGATCCCATCGAGTACTACATCGATGGCATTGGCCAGTCGCAGGTTAACTCCAAGGTCGACATGACCTTTGCCCGTGGATTGCGCGCGATCCTGCGGCAGGACCCGGACGTTGTCATGGTCGGCGAGATTCGCGACCTGGAAACGGCGGAAATCGCGGTTCAGGCCAGCCTTACCGGTCACCTGGTGCTCTCCACGCTACACACCAATACAGCGGTGGGCGCGGTCACGCGCCTGCGCGATATGGGCGTAGAGCCGTTTCTGCTGTCCTCCAGCCTGATCGGCGTAGTCGCCCAGCGGCTGGTGCGCGTACTGGATAACGATGCGAAGGAAGGCTACCCCGCTCCGGGCTATGAATGTCGGGCGCTGAATATCGATGAATCAGACCCGCCGACACTCTTTCGCCCACCGGAAGGCAGCAAGGGTGGCGAAGGATTTCGGGGACGAACAGGCATCTACGAACTGGTGTCCGTGGATGACCAGCTTCGCACCATGATTCACGACGGTGCCGGCGAACACGAGCTTGAAAGCTATGCGCGGCAGAATAGCCCGGGCATTCGCGAAGACGGTATACGCCGGGTGATGGCAGGCGAAACAACACTGGATGAAGTGCTGCGCGTTACCCGCGGTGACTGATGGGGGCCTTTGAGTACACAGCCATTGACCCCGGTGGCAAACAATTAAAGGGGGTCATAGAAGGCGACACCCCCCGACAAGTCCGCCAGCTGCTCAGAGAACGCGAGTTACTGCCGCTATCCGTGGCCGAAGTCGCCGAAAAGGAATCCACCCGGCAGCAAAGTTTTTCCCTGCGCCGATCTATGTCAGCGGCCGACTTGTCGCTGATTACCCGGCAATTGGCGACCCTGGTGCACTCTTCCATGCCCCTGGAGGAAGCTCTGTTGGCCGTCGGCGAGCAAAGTGAAACCCCGCGGGTAAAAAGTATTGTTCTGGGTACCCGCTCCAAAGTCATGGAGGGTCACAGCCTGGCGGACGGGCTGGCAGACTTCCCCAAGGCTTTTCCCGAGCTTTATCGAGCCACCGTAGCGGCAGGCGAACAATCGGGGCATCTGGATGCCGTGTTAAACCGCTTGGCCGACTACACAGAGAGCCGGCAGGAACTCCGTCAGAAAATCTCCAACGCCATGATCTATCCGGCAGTGCTGACAGTGCTGGCCCTGGGCATCGTGAGCCTCATGCTCGTCTATGTGGTGCCGAAAGTAGTCGGCGTCTTCAGTAATACCGGACAGGACCTGCCACAGCTAACCCAGTGGCTGATACTCAGCAGCGAGTTTCTGCGCAACAACTGGGGGATCCTGTTGATACTGCTCGCAGCTGCGATCTGGGGCGGCCGACGCCTCCTCCGCCAGCCTGACTACCGTCGCCGTTGGGACCAGGGATTGCTAAAACTTCCCGTGGTAGGAAAACTGGTGCGCGGCTTCAATACCGCGCGCTTCACCCGCACCTTCAGCATTCTTAGCGGCAGTGGCGTGCCGGTGCTGGAATCCTTGAGAATTTCCGGTGAAGTCATCACCAATGTCCCCATGCGTGAATCGGTTGAGACAGCGGCGGAGCGAATACGCGAGGGTGGCGCCATAGGCAAGTCGCTGGGTGCCGGAGGCTACTTCCCACCCCTATGCGTCCATCTGATTTCCAGTGGCGAGGCCAGTGGCGAGCTCGAAACCATGCTTGAACGGGCCGCTGTCAATCAGGAACGGGAAATGGACGGCCTCATCGCCGCCCTGCTGGGCATCCTGGAGCCCGCCCTGATCGTCGGCATGGGGGTTGTAGTGCTTATCATCGTCATGGCTATTCTGCTGCCCATTTTCGAATTGAACCAACTGGTTCGCTAAAAAACTCTGCCGCCTGAAAATAGCGGGACTGGTTCACATTTTCCCAGGTTCCTCCTTGCGGGCCTCGCTATTTCGTTTTAAAAAACCCTTTCAGTTACCTGTTTGACTTAAACCCGTAAACACACAGTGGGGTCAGGGAGATGAAGGAAAAAAATCAGCAACACAGTAAACCGGAAGACGAAGGTGTTCTTGATGAAACAGCGACAATGACTGTTGAGCAGCCGGTAGCGACCGACAATGTTGGCGACACATCGGTAGAAATCAATGTCGATGACCTGATTTCAGAAGTCGAAGCGGCCGGGCTACCTGCCGATCACTTCAAGAGCGAAAAAGCACGCAAGCGTTTGGAACAGATTCTGGAAGATCGGCGTACGTCGCAGGATATTTCAGACTTCGAAGACTTCGACTTTAACGCAGACTAGTCAGGCAGGGCCGAACAGCCCCTGCTAATGGAAGTCGCGACTGGGAATCTGCAGGCGCCCTAACAGGGCGCTGTGGTCCTGCAGTTCCTGCACGACCAGGTGCAGGACCTCGCCTTCTCTCTGCACCGTTCCCTTAACCCCCATTAGCCTGGCGCCCAGCACAAGCTGCCGCTGCCGCTCAATTACGCGCTGCCAGACCACCAGGTTGAGATAGCCCGTCTCATCCTCCAGGGTAATAAACATCACCCCCGCCGCACTGGCCGGCCGCTGCCGATTAATCACCAGTCCGGCGGCATAAACCAGTTCATCATCAGCACAGGTTTCGACCTGGGCAGCACTGAGCAAACCGCGTTTACCCAGTACCGGGCGCAACAGCGCCAGCGGATGACGCCGCAGACTGAGCCCCATACGCTGATAATCGGCCACTATTTCCTGCCCCTCCCGAGGATGTTTAAGCAGTGGTGTCGCTTCAGCAGCGCTGGCGCCCTGCAGCAGTGGCAATGGCCTCTCTACGCCGGCTACTTGCCAGCGGGCCTGATGGCGATGGCCGGCAATACCCTGCAGGGCATCAGCCGCTGCCAGAGCACCCAGGTCACCCTGATTCAGAGCGGCTCGCTCACCCAGCGCCTGTACATCAGCGAATGCGCCCTGGGCACGAGCCGCCAGCAGACGGCCGGCACCGGCTGATGACAAACCTTTGATCAAACGCAAGCCAAGCCGTAACACCAGGCCCGCTGAGGGATCCTTCTCCAGACTGCAGTCCCAGTCGCTGTAACGAACATCGGTCGGGCGCACTGTCACACCCTGTCGCCTGACACATTGCACAAGCTGGGCCGGTGCATAAAATCCCATCGGCTGACTATTCAGCAAGGCACAAAAAAAGGCTGCCGGCTCATGACACTTTAGCCACGCCGAGACATAAACCAGCAAAGCAAAGCTGGCCGCATGCGACTCGGGAAAGCCATATTCACCAAAACCCTGAATCTGATTGAAGATCTGCCGGGCGAAATCAGCTGCGTAGCCGCGGGCCTGCATACCATCGATCAGGCGGTCCTCGAAGGAACCCAGGTTTCCATGCCGGCGCCAGACCGCCATTGCCCGACGCAATTCATCAGCTTCGCCCGGGGTAAAACCGGCGGCCACGATTGCCAGCTGCATCACCTGCTCCTGAAATATGGGTACCCCGAGAGTTCGCTCCAGCACCCCACGCACCTCCTCGCTGGGATAACTGACCGGCTCTTCACCATTACGACGCCGCAGATAAGGGTGCACCATGTCACCCTGGATTGGCCCGGGCCGGATGATGGCAACCTCAATCACCAGGTCGTAGTAGCACCGTGGTCGAAGCCTGGGCAGCATTGCCATCTGGGCACGTGATTCAATCTGAAAAACACCCATGGTATCGGCGCGGCAAATCATGTCGTAAACCAGCGGATCTTCAGCCGGCACATCCGCCAGACCAAGCTCTAATCCTCGATGCTGCCGCAGCAGGTCGAAGCAGCGACGAATGGCGCTGAGCATACCCAGGCCCAAAACATCAACCTTCAGCAAACCCAGGGCGTCCAGGTCGTTCTTATCCCACTGAATAACTGTGCGGTCTGGCATGGCAGCATTTTCCACCGGCACCAGTTGCGACAGCAGTCCCCGGGAAATGACAAAACCACCCACATGCTGCGAGAGATGGCGGGGAAAGCCGATAATCTCGCTGACCAGACCCAGCAGGCGGCGCAGCAAGGGCTTTTCAGGGTCCAGCCCCGCTTCCCGGACACGCTCCGGCTGCACACTCTTGCCATCCCACCACTGCATTGCGCGGGCCATACGATCGACTTGCAGATCCCCCAGGCCCAAGGCTTTACCGACATCGCGAATGGCGCTGCGGGGACAGTAACTGATCACGGTTGCGGTCAGGGCAGCACGATCACGACCGTACTTGCCATAGAGATACTGAATAACCTCTTCACGGCGCTCGTGCTCAAAGTCCACATCGATATCCGGAGGCTCATCGCGTTCTTTGGAGATGAAACGTTCTACCAGCACCGACATGCGCGCCGGGTCCACCTCGGTAATCCCCAGACAGAAACAAACTGCTGAGTTAGCCGCAGACCCCCTGCCCTGACACAAAATACCCCGGGCTCTGGCGAAACGGACAATATCGTGGACGGTCAGAAAATAGGCCTCGTAATGCAGCTCCTCAATCAAAGCCAATTCATGCTCGACAAGTGCCTGCACATGCGCGGGCGTGCCCTCAGGCCAGCGCTGCCCGGCGCCTGCCGCAGTCAGATGCCGCAGGTAACGGGTAGCGGTTTCACCCGCCGGCACCAGTTCCTGCGGATATTCATAACGCAGTTCAGAAAGAGAAAAACTGATGCGGCTGGCTACATCAAGAGTAGCGGCCAGCAAGGCTGCCGGATAAATATCCGCCAGCGCCTCCCTCGGACGAAGGTGACGCTCACCATTGGGGAACAAGTGACCACGGGAGTCTTCAAGGGGCAGACGCAGGCGAATAGCCGTCAGTGCATCCTGCAAAGCCCGACGCCCGCGCCGGTGCATATGCACATCGCCGGCAGCAACAGCCGGCAACCCCGCCAGCTCAGCCAGTCCACACAAGTGCTCCAGGCGCTCAGCATCATCGGGCCCCGCCAACAGCTCCACTGCCAGCCAGGCACGGCCTGGAAAAGTATTCACAAACCAGTGCGCATCAGCCAGTTGCGGCGAGTGACCGGGCAGCCAGATAGCCAGGCAATGCTCAAGCTGCTGCTGTAAATCCTGCCTGTGCAGGCAATACTCACCTTTAGGGGCTGCGCGCCGCCCGCGGGTAATAAGCTCACACAATTGCGCATAGCCATGGCGATCAACCGGCAGCAACACGCACCGCAGTCCGTCGGCCAAGAAAAATTCACTGCCGACAATTAACTGCAGCGGCAATTCACGAGCAGCCATGTAAGCCCGCACGACACCGGCCACAGAACACTCGTCAGTCAAGGCCAGGGCCCGGTAATCCAGTTCGGCTGCCCGCCGGCAAAGTTCTTCCGGGTGCGAGGCACCGCGCAGAAAACTAAAATTGCTCAAGCAGTGCAGCTCGGCATAGTCAGACAAACTCTTAGCACTCATCCGAAAATGCCATGCAGATACCAGTGTGTGGTGCGCAAGTCACGATAAACCCACAAGCGCATGCCGGCAGGGTTCAGGGCAACGTAGTAGTCGCGCCGGATATCGTCGCCATCCCACCAACCCGTTTCAAGGCGTTCCGGACCACACGTCAGCTCAAGCTTGCCGCGAAAAACCGGATCACCCGCCGACTCTCTTAACTCCAGGGGACTGGGGCACATCCACAGCGGGCGCCGCTGAGCCGTCACGGGATTTGTCTCGTCAGGAAGATCGGCCGTTAAACGCTCGGTCACCTGAGAGGCATACTCGGGGCGATGCTCGGCAATCACCTGCAAACCGTGGACCGCCTGCAAACCAAGCCGCCCGCGCAGACGTTCGATAAATGCCAGTGGCGCTTCGCTTGGCTGCCTGCCTGTGGCCAGTAAATCAGGGCCCTGCGGGGTCAGCAATTCATCGATAGAGGCCTGCAGGCCAACCGCCACCACTGCTGCCGGCAACACGAGTCCGGACAACTGCACAGCGCCCAGGTCCCGTAAACGTCCGGTATCTGCCGTGGCCTGCAATAAGCCGATACACAAGCGGGTATCGGGATGCTCACGATGTTCACAGTGCAACCAGACCCGACGCACCTTGCGTTGCAGGGACCGCAGGCGCACGGCCAACTGCTCCAGCAGGACATCCAGCGCCGCCAGCAATTGCCGGGTGTCAGCGCTTTCCTGAACCAGCTCAAGCTTGCTACTGAAATCCTCAGGTGGCTGATACCAGTCAAGCACCTCTGGACGACGGCCATAAGCCTCATCAAGCTCGGCCAGCAAGTTGCGGCCAAGACGCCTGGCAAGACCCTCGCGCGGCAAGCGCACGCAAGCAGAGAGCGTGGTCACGCCCATTTCAGACAGCGTCCGGCACCACGAGGCAGGCCAGGGCAAGCAGGCCAGGGACAAATCGGCCAGACAACCGGCCAGGGTGACATGACTCATCACCGGCTCAGGATTATCAGTACGGGCCAGCCACCCCGCAGCCCGGGCTGTGGGCGCAATGGCCACACTGATGGCATAGCCCTGCCCCCTGAACCTCTGCACAAGCTGCTCACGCAAAGGCTCGATGCCACCGAAAAGACTCAGGCTGCCCCGGATCTCAAGTAGTAAGGCATCGGGCGAGGCCAGACTGACACAGGGGGTGAAGTCCATGGCGAAACCAGCCAGCTGCTCCAGCAACCGATGTTCACCCTCAGGATTACGCTGCACCAGCTGCAACTCCGGTAACAAAGCCAGTGCGGCATTAGCTGATAAACCGGGCCGTACGCCCTGCCGGGTGGCTGCAGCATCACAGATCAGTACCCGACTTCGCCTGCCCTGCTGATCAATAACTGCCCGAGGCCCGGCACCGGCCTGCGCAAAAACATCCAGGGACAGCTGTGGCAGGCGCAAGCACAACCATAAGCGCGCCGGCTGGTTGCGCGACAAACCCGTAACCTCGGGTAAGGTGCGCACCGACACCGTCACCGGAGCAGGCAGCGCTTCGACAGGAAACAGGCCCCGTTGCCGTGGTGAACGCTTCATCAGGCAGGCAACACTCAGGCACGCATGACCAGATGCTGCGGACGCCCACCCCGGTATTTAAAAACTTCGATACTGATGGCCTGGTCCTTGGCCGGACGCAGGTACATCCGTAATGCGGCCGGTGAGCGCTGGTGGCGAAAACGTGCGGGTCGGAACAGTACCGCCCAGCAATCACTGGTCTGCGCGGCTAATTGCAAGCGACGCAGACAACGCACATCAGCCCCCTCACACCAGGCCAATACCGCCGCACAATGCCCGGAGTGCAGCGCCTGTTCCATCGCCCAGAAAACATCAGCTGATCGGGAACAGCGTGTGACAAGCAATCGGGGCAAAGCCACGCCGGCACCTGCCAGTGCGGGCGCATAAGGCAGATAAGGCGGGTTAACCAGCATGACCCAGCGCCCGACATCGGCCTGAGCTTGCCGGGTCAGGGAACTGATGGCTGGCATCAGCAGACGAAACTCACCGATACCCCAGCTCTCTACCAGCAACTCATTCAGACTGGTTGCCGGCCACCCGCCCGCCAGGGCCCGGTCCAGGTCCTTGAAGCCGGTGCGCAGGGACTTCCGGAACGTGTGCGGACCAGCCCCGGCACGCCAGATGCGGGGGTGATCGAGAAGGGTTCGCAGACGATGTCTTGACGACATTTCTTATTCTGATTGACGGCAAGAATCAGTTCAGCATCGGCATTCCATTGCGCAACAAACCCACCACGACACCCTCTATCATCATGGACTGCTCACGCAGATCGACCTTGATGGGCTTGAACTCTTCGTTTTCCGGTAACAGCCAGCAGACATAGCGGTCATCCTGGCGATAGCGCTTAACCGTCACCTCGTCCTCAAGACGAGCGACGATAATCTGCCCATTGCGGACCTCTGGCGTTCGATGCACCGCCACCAGGTCACCATCGAGAATGCCGGCCTCGCACATACTCATGCCCTGGACTCGCAGCAGGAAGTGCGGTCGCGGATCGAACAAGGAGGTATCGATGCGGAAATGGCCTTCGATATGCTCCTGAGCAAGGATGGGCTCACCGGCAGCCACCCGCCCCACCAGGGGCAGGCCAAGCTGATCACGGAGAAAATCTTTCAGCTGAATACCCCGTGAGGTGCCGGGTATCAGCTCCAGCACCCCCTTGCGCTGCAGGGCTCGCAGGTGGTCTTCCGCCGCATTCGCGGATCGAAAACCCAGCTCCCGGGCGATTTCCGCCCGGGTAGGCGGCATCCCGGTTTCATCGATAAAGTCTTGAATAAATGACAGTATTTCAGACTGCCTGGGGGTTAGTTCGGCCATGATCGCAACCTGTCTATAAAACCAGTACTGTGATCTTATACAGTTATCGGCGTTTTTCAAGCCCTGCTAATCAGCCCCTGAATGACTGTCCCCGGCCAAGGCTGGCCGGGCCCGGGTCAATATTCCGCCCCCC
>JBPCXH010000046.1:0-7837 GCA_051008735.1 Gammaproteobacteria bacterium
GATATCAGCGTCCACAATCTTATGCGGGTACATTGCCATGTGCTGGTGCTCAGGAACTCGCTGCCGGAAGTCGGGGATCTTATTCAGCCCGGGGGCTTGAAGACAACGGTCGTTTGATTGAGTATCCCGTCCAGACCAAGCTCTGGCAAAGGCGTATGCGCGAACGTTCAGTAAATAAGCTCCCTGTGTCCACTTACATAGGCTACGGTGTCGGCCAGATCGGCGGGCAGATACTTCGAGATACACCTGCGCTGATTTTGCCTTTTTATATGGCGACGGTCGTTGGCTTAGACCCAAGACTTGGTGGTCTGGTGATTCTGATTGCCAAAGTATGGGCTGTTATCGCCGATCCACTCGCCGGGCTGATCTCGGATAAGTCAGAATCACGCTGGGGACGAAGGCGCCCCTTCATACTTGCCGGCGGCATACTAGCGGCTCTGTGTTTCATTCTGCTGTTCTTCGTGCCGCCGACGAGTAGCCAGAATCTGCTGTTTCTTTATCTCACCGCCGTTTATCTGGTGCTCAATACCGGCTATTCCCTGTTTTCCGTGCCGTATCTCACAATGGCCTCAGAGATGTCGGACGACGCGCAGGAACGCACGACAATTATGTCGTTCCGGAACGGGTTTCTGGGTGTCGGCCTGATAGTGGTGGCCCTGACATTGCCCATACTGTTTTGGCTGCAGGAATCCGGATATTCCGCCAGCGCAGCCTATGAACGCATGGGGCTCATCGTTGGTCCTATCATTGCCTTATCTTCCCTGTGGGTGTTCTTCGGCACCGCTCAGGCGCCCACTAAAGCGGCGACCGAAGCCACGGTTCGATTGGGCGAGCAACTGAGAATCGCATGGGCCAATAAGCCTTTTGTCACTTTGATTGCCGCAAATATTGTTCAGTACATCAGTGCCGGCATTGGCTATGCCGGAGGTCTGTTTTTCTTTTCGCTGACTATGGACCTGGGGCAGCAAGCTTTGAATGTCGTGACGATTTGGCTGATCATTATTTCCGTCGCGTCCATGGCTGCTATGCCTTTGCTGGTCTGGGCGGCGGCAAGGCTGGGCAAGATGACGGTCTATAAATGGTGTCTGGTCCTTTATGCAATCAGTATCCAGTTTTACTTTTTTGCAGACAAGGACTCCCTCTGGATTGTGTGGCTGATCGCTGTCGCAATTGGTCTGTTTAATGGTGGCTTTATTCTGATGTCATTCTCGGTACTGACGGATGTGGTGAACTACGACCGTATAAAAACCGGTATCAGCCGCGAGGGTGTCCTCTCGTCGGTCTATTCAGCTGTGGATAAAGTGGGTAATGCATTAGGCGGAGTGCTGTTTATGTTCTGTCTTGCTCTCATTGGGTTCGTTGAGTCCAGCGATGGTCAAATGGCGGAGCAATCACCAAGCGTAATCCGTTGGATCGGCATCGCTTATATCGTTGCTCCCGCGGCTTTGCACGCCAGCAGTATCTTGATTTTGAACCGCTATAAGCTGAACACCGCGGACCTTCAGGTGCCCGCCTAGCTGGCCTGGAACCGCCCTGCTGCCAGCCGTCATCTGTCCGGGCCTGGCCTGTCCAAAGGTTGATTGGCGAGAGCGGTGAAGGCCCGAATCGATGTTGGATTAGGCTAGACTACGCTGAAAATACGGCGGGGAAAGCTGGCAGCCAACGGGCCGGGTTACTCAGGCGACTAACCAGCGTAAGGGAATAGCATGACGCTTCAATACACTGCAGTGGGAATTCAGAATGAGTCCCACATGGCACTCAGTATCGACGACTACTGGACCGATCTGAATGCACTGGCTGATAGCATCAAGTATGCCGTCTGGAACTGCAGTCTTGACCTGCCGGTGCGGCTGGTGACGGTCTCCGAAGGTGGTATCGGCGGCTGGTGCCTGGGCGGTGGTGAGGAGCATCTGCGGATCGCGCGGGAAGTGGTGCCGACCATTCCCGGACCGGAGACAGATTTTCTAGGCGAGCTGTGTAAAGAATTTAATTTCTATCTCGTTGCCCAGATGATCGCCAAAGATCCCGAGCTCATGGAAGATCGGGTGTTCAATATCGCTTTTATCATTGATCCAAATGGCAAAGTGATTCACAAGCATGTGAAGACAGCCTTCTACCAACGCGAACCTAATACCGCCCCGAGCGATATCTGGAACCTCTATCTGGAGCGTCACGACAACGATCCCCAAAAATTATTCGAAGCGATTTTTCCCGTCGCCAAGACAGAAATCGGCAATATTGGCACGCTGATCTGTGCCGAGGGCAGTTTTCCCGAGGCGGCGCGGGGGCTGGCCCTTAATGGGGCGGAAATTATCTGGCGTACTCAGTATCCGGAACCCTGGATGGGTAACGGGATTGCCGAGATCCAGAACAAGTCGCATGCCGTTTTTAATACCTGTTACGTCATGGCGCCTAATATTGGCGAGATCTGGTTTCCGGGTGGTCAGCAGAAGATGAGCTGTGGCAAGAGCCAGATCATAGATTACCGAGGCAATGTGATTTCCGAGTATCTCGGTGGCGGACAGACACTGGTGTCAGCTATTGTCAATATTGATGGCCTGCGTGATTTTCGTGTGCGGGCCCAGTGGCAGAACCTTGCCAAGGATCTCAGGGTTGAGGAATATAAGGTTATCTACGATGCAATGATGGCCCGGGGCGGTATTTATCCTGCAAATCTTGCGATGGAGAAACCGCCCATGGATGAGACGCAGCAACTGGAGCTGGTCAAGCATCAGATTAACAAGATGGTGGCATGGGGCGTGTACACGCCGCCAGCCGATTGGGAGCCCTACAGCGTTGATCCGGAAGTCAGCACCCGGATTGACGAGGCTCAGGCATTAACTAAAGGAGAAAATTGATGAGCGAATCTTCCGAAGTGGATTTCTCGCAAATCCGCGGCGACTGGCACTTTCATATCAACTACCTGGCCAATGCGGTGCACCAGAGCCTCGCGCGGGCTGTAAAAATGTGGGGTGATGTGCAGTCTGAAGCCAATGATCCCGCCATCGGTGCGCTGGTGGGTAAGCTGGAGGACACCTGGGGCCGTCTGGAGAAGACAGCTACAGGTGAAGACAAAATAGACACCACGAGCCCGGTGCTGGACGAGTGGCTCGCCGTTTGTGCCGAGGTCAAGGCGCCGTGCGATGCGATGGAAGAGGCCAGGGGCCTGGGTGGTTCCGGTGCGATAACGGATCTTCCGCTGGAGCAGTTCACGGAAGCCATGCGTCATGTTCGCAGTTTTAATGAAGACCTGATCATGATGCGCGAGCAAAAACCCTGACATCGATCGGGATATGCAGCCCCGTTCATGTGAATGCGAGCGGGTCTGCAGTTTCGATTTTTAATTCGAGTGCTCAGCGATTGCTTTTAGGCTGGCAATGATCATTCGGGCCAGGGTCGGCTAATCCCTAACTCGCTAAACTCTCTAGCTCTGCCTGATGCAGGGCGCGAAGTTTCCTGAAAGCGATCACACCGCCATCACTGGGGACGAGTTTTTCCTCAAGGGCATCATCCGAGCTGCGTGGCTGCTGCGAATCGAGTATTTCCTGGTCCTCATGAAATACCAGGTAGTTGCTGAACCGGCACCACAGCTGTAGCAAGGGTCTCAGCAGCGGGCTGGATAGCCCGTGGTGCACCCGGCAATAGACTTCAGTTTGTCTGTCATTGATTGGCGCAAAGGCGCAGGACATCCCGTATCGGTCGCTTAGATTCTGTGTCCAGATATTGGGATAGGTGAAATCGACGTGATGTCGGATTCCTTCGTCCTGCAGCAAGTTGACACGGAAGCCCCCCGGTATGTCGACCACGCTGACACGAGTCATCGGGTCCTTGCTCATCCGTCGGCCCAGGGTCTTGCGATGGACATAGGGCAGATGACTGTGATCTACAACACCTTCGATACAGCGACTGTAGTGGGCCGGCCATACCTGCACACATTCGCTGAAGGCTCGGCCACCCACGCCGGGTTGCACGGGCACCTCAGGCAATTCCTCGGCGGGAAGCTCCGGGCCTCGCCATAGCCAGATAAAGTCCTGACTCTCCCGTACGACCCGGGGGCGCGTCGCAAAGTGCTCAGGAATTGGCCAGTCACGCCCTTCAGCCGGAACTCGGGTACATCGGCCGTCGGGCTGAAACTCGAATCCGTGATAGGGACAGGCAATAGCACCGTTGTTAACTTGTCCCAGGCTAAGGGCTGCCCCGCGGTGGGGGCAACGATCCTCGGCACAAGCAGGCTGCCCGGTCGCATCGCGCCAGAATACCAGCCGCGTGCCAAAGCGCTCCTTACCAACAGGCGTTTCAGCAAGTTCTCTTGAGCTGAGCACTGCGTACCAGTGCCCGCCAGACAGGCTCATCGCGAAACCGGGGGGATTTTACTGCGCGTGAAAGCACCGCGTTTGATTAAGCCTTCCACGGCTTCATCGAACACCCGACCCTTGTCCGCATGCTGCAAGGGAGGTTGGTTCTTCGGCCAGATTGGCTCGGCATAGAGTTGGCTGAATATTTCCGTCTTCAGGTAAGGCAGCCAGTTCTGGAACCGCGAGTTTTCCCGGTAGTAGCGCAGGGACTCCATATCAATCTGGGTAGAGATATAGCAGTCGTCCACGACAGTACTTTCGGCCAGAATTTCACCGCGGTAGCCATAAATACCTGAACGCCCGCCCAGGGCGCCGCCGATGCTTGTATCTGCCGTACCCGGCGGGCCTGAGACAATCAGGGAGCCGGTGTTCGGCGCAATCATGTAAGCGGTGCTATCCAGAGCCCGCGCACGGTTCTGTAGCTGGAAGATGCCGCGCGACACCCAAGGCTCAGGCAGCGAGGCATGGTAGAGAATCTCGGCGCCGTTCATGGCAAATGCACGCCAGGTCTCAGGGAAGGCGCCTTCCACACCGACACTGCCGGCAATATTGCCAATTTCGGTTTTCGCGACAGGGAAAAAGGTCTCCAGGCTATCGCCGTGTTCTGCAATCCATTCATCGTAGACATCGTGAGGGGTGGTGGAATGCTCGGTATACAGAATGATGTTCTTCTGATGCTGATAAACAATTTCCCCTGTGGGATCCACCAGAAATACCGTATTAAAAAACCGCTCGGGATATTTCTCGTTGCGCGTCTTGAGTTGGCCCATGATGAAAATCCCATGCTGTTTGGCTTTTTCAGCCAGGGCATCGGTTTCCGGGCCCGGAATATCGGCCGCCATCACTTCGGTGTATTCAGCTTGCTCCATGTCCATGATTTCATCGATGAAGCCCTGGATGGCACCTTCACCGAGGGTGATCAGGCGCACGGGCAACTCCACAGAGCAGATGTGAATGACCAGGTCGATCATGTTGCCAATATGCGTCAGGTTCTTGTCCACTTCCTGGCGCGTGGGGACGTTGTGCACGCTGGTTTGCAGCGCGACGGCGGTATACGGGGCGATCATGGTGGGAACTTCCTCAGGCAGCCGACTTTTTGTTGCCGGCCTGTGGGCCGATGTAATCCTCGAGGCGAATTTCTTTGGCGCCGGGTGTCATGGGCCGCACCAGTTTTTCTACATCCTCAAGGTCCATGGTCGCATCGATGCCGATACGGACAGAGAGCTGACCCGCTTTGGCGGCACGTTCCAGCTCCCAACTCTCCACATCCGGAATCACCATAAATTTATTGGCAGTAGCCGCGCGATTCCAGATTGCCCACTGCACATCATCCATCTTGTGTACGTCGATATCGTCGTCCACCACGATAATTCGTTTGGCGATCTTGCTGACGGGGAAGATGTGACCACCGGCCTTGAAACCCGCATTAATGATGGCCTGTGGTTCTTCGTCTGACTGCTTGTCGATACTGATAACCACATGGGCGAGGGTGCCAAGCCCTGGCTCCAGGTAGACATGAATTTCCTTGATACCTGGGATGGCCTCGCGCAAGGAGGCATCGATGCTGCGCTGGACGCCATAAACGGCGACGCAACCCAGCGTGTTGTGCTCCGGATTTCTGCCCGCCATGATCGTGTGAAACAGCGGGTCTTTGCGGTGGGTGATCGCCGTAACCGTCGTGGCAGGCGCTGTTTCCGGGCCATACTGCCCGGCAAATTCACCCAGCAGATTTTCCACTTTCTCTGAAAAATCGACGGTGCCTTCAATAATAAACTCCGCACTGGCCGGGACCAGCAGATCATTGGTCTGGCATTTGACCAGTTCCACAGGCGCGCCTCGCAAGGCGCCGCCGATGCCGAATTCCGGCACATTGGGTGGCAATTTGCAGGCCGCGGCGATCAGCATGGCCGGGTCGGCACCAATGGCCAGCGCGATTGGCATGGGCTTGCCGGTGGCTTCCCAGGCAAGGTAATGCTGTCGCAGGTCACTCATGGAGCTGGCGTTGATCACGCACCGGTTCTTGCCGATGATCAGCGTCCGGTAGACACCGACGTTATAGACCCCATTCTCCGGGTGGCGCGTAATACCGATGGCCGAGGTGATAAACGGCCCCGTATCCAGTTCGAAGAATTTCGGGATTGGCAAAGTCGCGAGATCCACGTCCTCACCGGTGATGACAACTTCCTGGGATACCCCCTTGTTAACTTCAACCGGCTCAATCGATTTATCCTTGGCAGCCTCGAGCAAGGCGTCGAATGCCGCGTCATCGAATATCTCCGGGTTTGCCTGACCCAGCGCGAGGCCAAAGCGGGGCAGGGTATTCAGCAATCCGCCGACGGCCGAGTAGGGGCTGCCTTTAACCTTCTCGAACAGAAAAGCCTGCCGGTCCTGGTCCAGCTGCTGCATGACTGCCGCCTGTTCATAGAGGGGGTCGACTTCCCGTTCAATGCGCGCGAGACCCTCGCGCTCCTCCAGCAATTGAACGAATGACCGAAAATCGTACACGCGGTGCTCCTGTGCGGTTAAAGCCCGTCCGGGCAAAGGCTGTAGTCTATCTGCGCAGCGGGCAGGAGCGCATTCACGGGCCGGTTACTGACCACGCAAAGGCCATGCCTTTGCGTGCCTGGC
This sequence comes from Gammaproteobacteria bacterium, assembly GCA_051008735.1. GTDB lineage: Bacteria > Pseudomonadota > Gammaproteobacteria > Steroidobacterales > J054. The sequence goes on from JBPCXH010000046.1 coordinate 6,984, forward strand.
GGGCTTCTGGCTGGCGCGAGATTGAGCTCCTTAGCTTCAGTAGAAAATGAGCAAAACCAATTAATTAACTAATTTTTCTCGATGAAATCTAATTCGATTATCCGGACCATACCCGTCTCTGAAAGGCCTCCTTCGCCGGATGCATCTACCGGCAGATCCGGGCATGATCGCCTCCAGTGAAAACAGCCATGCGCGGAGCAAAGCCTTGAGTAATGCAGCAGACCTAAGCCTGAACCCGGCAGCCACGGACGAAGATCCCCAGCGTTTTTTCTGGTACGGCGTCTGGGTCGTGCTGATGGGGGTGTCGTTTCTGCCGCTACTGGGCAGTCCGTTTCGCATCTCCGGCGTCGAGTACGGGAGCGGGACTTGGTACACCTGGCTGGTGGTGCATGAATTCGCAGCCTTCCTGTATTTCGGACATACCTTTTTCAGCAATATATGGGCGATGAAGCTCCGGTTGACGGAGCCTGAGGAGACCGGGATTCGAGCCCGGGCTTTCCTGCGTATCCTGGCTTGCAGCATCACCGGCCCAACGGCCTTCATTATCCCGGTGACAGGGCTAATAGTAATTGACGGTTTTGGCGGCCTGGAGAACGCGCCCTGGGCCTGGGATGCCTACTTTGTGTTCTGGATCATGCTCGGCATCAGTGTCATTCCAGACGTAGTCCGCTACGCGCGTAATCGCAACGCCGGCAACGTGCGACACGGCATGAAGAGCGGCGGAATCCGGGGCATGCTGGCCCTGTTCCTGACTCTGTACATCATGGTCTGCATGATAGCCAAGGTTTCGCTGTTCGCTGGCCCGCTGCAGAATCTGGGAGCCGCTCTGTTCGGATGAATCTGAGCACGGGTAG
>JBPCXH010000047.1:0-4180 GCA_051008735.1 Gammaproteobacteria bacterium
GTTACTTTGAGAAATTGAATTGACCTACGTTGTTCATTCGGATGGCGGGGCATTCAATGTATCGGGTTCTTTCACTGGCCTTATGTTTAGTACTGGCGGGCTGTAACAGCGAAGACACAGCCGGCCCCGCTGCCCCTGTCGCCCAGGTTAATGCAGTTGAACCGGTGGCGCTGCGGGTGGAGGCACCGCCGGTGATCGCGAGTCCCTCCCAGGACAGTCTGGCGCCACCCGTGATGGCGAGCCCGTCTGAATACAGTGTGGTGAACGACGTGCTGATGGAGCCGCCGGATGAGCCCGCGGATGAGTCCCCCGACAAACCGCCCCTCAATCCGTCCAGTTTCCCCGTGCTTATCTTCAGCTACCTGATGAGCGGCTTTGAGCCGCATCCCGGCGAGCCTGATGACGACGATGAAGATGACAGGGAGCAGTCCCATCATAAGCAGGCCTACTCGGCCTTCGCCCATCGCTTGCTGGGATGGTTCGGGCGCGACAGGTCCATGGAGCAGGAAAACCAGGTCGGCATGCACACTGATCTGAATGAGCTGCCGGCTTACGCCTCCAGCATTCTGCGCGATACAAACGGTAATCGCCTGTACGTCGATTCTGGCTGTACAACATCCCAGTGCCGCAATTATGCCGACAACCTCTGCAGCCCGGCCGTACGCGAGCGGCGAGTGCAAGGCATGCAGGAAAAACTGATGCAAAAAGATTACCGGGGTTTTTGGCTTGAACATATCCACTTGGCCAAGCCCGATGGCACCCTCAGTACCAGCAACAATAGGGGTGAATTTGTCAGGCCTGTCGATCCTGACACCAATGAACTCATGACCAACACCCAGTGGAACAGTTGCCTGACTGACTGGGTGGAACAGGTGCGGGATGTCTTTCCTGCCGCCGAGCTGGCTCACAACAGTCTGTGGTTCGTGGGACAGGATGAGCATGCGCGCCGTCAACATCTGGCGGCCGATTACATCCACCTGAAACAGGGCTTTATTGATGATCGCCAGGTTGCCGGTGACGGCCCCTACGGTTTCGATTCGTTCCTCGACTACCTGGACTGGGCGCATAGCCTGGGCCGCACGATCATCTATGGCCATGACAAGAGCTTCATGAGTGAGCAAGAGTTCAATTACGCACTGGCTGCTTACTTCCTGGTGCGTGAAGGCGAAGACATGTTCGGCATCAACGACGCAAGCCGCACGGCGCCGGGCAACTGGGACAGCCGCCTCGACCTGGACCTGGGGCTACCCCTGGGCCCGCGTAAAAATAATGGCGGGTCCTACACCCGTGATTTCGAGTGCGGCAGCGTGACTGTCTGGGGCCCGCCTGAACGTCTCGGCCAGATCACGCAGACCGCCTGCGAGTAAGCGATTCAATTAATCCGGATTCAGGGCACCGGACCCGGCCGATAAACCGCGCGTCGCAAACAGACTGTGGCGCGGCCAGGGTCAGTGTCTTTACACTCAACGAATGAATGATCCGGTCTGGGTATTTGGCTACGGCTCGCTGATCTGGCGGCCGGACTTTCCCTATCTGGAGACGCGCCCGGGCCATGTGACGGGCTGGGCCCGGCGCTTCTGGCAGGGTTCTCATGACCATCGGGGTGTGCCCGCCGAGCCGGGCCGGGTAGTTACCCTGATCGAAGCGGCCGGGGAGCGCTGTGTGGGGCGTGCCTACCTGGTTGAGCCCACGGTGTTCGAGCATTTGGATCATCGGGAAAAGAATGGTTACGAGCAGCGCCGGGTTGAGATCATTTTCGATGACGGCCCTGCGCATGGACTTGTCTATATCGGCGCACCCGGCAACTTTGCCTATCTGGGTGATGCGCCCGTGGCGGACATCGTCGCGCAGATTCATCTGAGCCAGGGGCCCAGCGGCACCAACGCGGACTACCTGTTACAGCTGGCCGAGGCCCTGCGCCAGCTGGACGCAGACGATCCCCACGTATTTGAGCTGGAACATCAGCTGTTGGAGTTGCGGGGAACGGTTAGCGCCAGTCACTGAGGCTTAAGCGTTTGTCGGCTCGTTTTCACCATCGGGCTATACGTCAGCCTGACTGTCCCGGTAATAGCCCGTCTCTTTCAATGGGCTGACATATTCGAAAACAGATTGATGACCACCAGTCCGGCAATGATCAGCCCCATGCCGAGCATCGCCGGCAGATCAGGAATCTGTTTGAACAGGAGAGCACCAATAAGCGCGATCAGGACAATGCCCGCGCCGGACCAGATGGCATAGGCCACGCCCACGGGTATGGTCTTCAGGACCAGGGATAAAAAGTAGAAAGACAAGCTGTAGCCAATCACGACCGTGACGCTGGGCCAAAGCCGGCTGAAACCCTCCGCGGACTTCAAGGCACTGGTGCCAATGACTTCGGCCACGATCGCGATGGATAAATAGACGTAGTTCATAACGATTTCCTGACAGGTGATTCTGTCTCGGCAGGCGGCGAGGGTGGATGCCGAATTGAGGAGTATTCTAGTCCAGTCAGCGTGATCGGGGGGCATCCCTTTGATTGCGCCGCTGCTAAAATTACGGACAGGCCCGTTTACTCTGGAATAATCACGACGGGCCTGTTTTTTCTCCAGACTGTTTGCTGAGGCAGTATTGAGCCGATGGAAGCCGGGATCTATTTCGCGTTTATCGTCATCTCGATCGCGGTGCTGGTGTTCCCCGGCCCCAGTATTCTGCTGATTGTTGCCAACGGCCTGCAACGCGGTGTCATCGTCGGCATGTACACAGTCGCGGGCGGCATTGTCGCGATGCTGGTGCAGCTGCTGGTAGCCATTGCCGGGCTGACTTCGGTTGAGACGATATTCGACGGCAGTTTTGCCTACGTGCGGTGGATCGGCGTCGCTTACCTGCTGTACCTGGGCATCCAGCGCTGGCGTGGGCATGCACTGAGCGAGCTGCGGGGTGGGTCAATTCGCACTTACCGCTCGGCCGTCATCGATGGCTTCATCGTCGCACTGACCAATCCCGGGACCATGCTGTTCTTCGTGGCCTTCTTTCCCCAGTTTCTGAATGAGGCCTTGCCGACGAGTCCGCAGCTGGTACTGATGGCGGGTACTTTCATGGTGCTGACGACCCTGGTGGACATCTCCTACGCCGTGTTGTCAGGCCGAATCGGGCAGCGCCTTCACAAGCCCGGCCCGTCCAGGATGCGCAACCGCCTGGCCGGAGCGATTCTGGTCGCCGCTGCGATTGCCCTGGCACTGGTAAATTTTTAAGGGTTGCTAATCGGGGCGGGCCGCGCGGGGCCCTGTTGTCGACTCAAGCAGAATATGCCCGGACCCTGCCGAACTGGCGACCTGAACGCAGCCAGGGGTACGTTGCCGGGCGCTGAATTGTCGCCCGGGTGTGGTGGCGGCCATCGTGCTGCTGTTACTGTCGGCGACGGTTCTGGCGGAGCGTATCTCTATGTCTTCTTTTTCTGCGGTGGTTGTCGGCGTGGCTGATCTGGAAGAGGCGCTGGCCCTGTGGGAAGGCGATTTTGGCTTCGAAGTGGTAGCACAGCAGGACGGGCCGGATGCGGCGCTGGCCCGACAATGGCAACTCTCTGCAAAAGACATCGCCCGGCAGGCCCTGGTGCGCACGCCGGGTATCAGTGTCGGCATGGTGCACCTGATTGAGTGGCGCGACCCGGAACCCCCCGTTCGGGACGGGGCGCAGGCTTATGATCTGCTACCCAAGAACCTGGACCTCTACACTGACGACCTGCCCCGGCGCATGGCTACCCTGCGCGAGCGCGGCCGCCGTTTTTCGAATGACGACTTCAGTGAGGTGACGGCGCCGAACGGTGTGAGTTTTCGTGAAATTCATATGCCGTCCCATGACCGGGTCAACGTGGTGTTGTTGCAGATGCTCGGCCAGGCCTTGCCCTTCTCGCCGGCCGGGGTGTCGGGTATTGGCCTGCTGATTAGCATCGTTCCCGATGCTGAGGCCGAGAAAGCCTTCTACCGGGAAATATTCGGCCTGGACCTGCTCAGTGACAATATTCTCAAGGGCCCCGAGATCGAGAAAATGATTGGCTTGCCGCCGGGCTCGGCCCTGAACGTCAGTATCTGGGGCAGCCCTGACCAGGACTTCGGTCGTATGGAGCTCATCGAGTACCAGGGTGCGCGGGGTAATAATCTTTATCCCCGGGCCAGGCCCAGGGCTTTGGGTATTTTGCGGGTCG
>JBPCXH010000048.1:0-7466 GCA_051008735.1 Gammaproteobacteria bacterium
GCTGGCTTCTATTTCGGGCGGCACCGATATCCTGTCCTGTTTCGTGGGCCCGGATCCTTCGGCCCCCGTTCGACGCGGCGAAATTCAGGCGCCGGGACTGGGTATGGCGGTCGAAATCTGGGACGAGTCAGGAAACCGGTGTGTCGGCCAGCCGGGTGAACTGGTATGCACCCGGGCATTTCCGTCTCTGCCTCTGGGTTTTGGTGGAGACGCTGATGGCAGTCGTTACCACGCGGCTTATTTTCAACATTTTCCGGGCGTTTGGCGGCACGGTGACCTCGCTGAGGAAACCGAGTACGGCGGCTATGTGATTCATGGCCGATCCGATGCGGTGCTGAATCCGGGCGGTGTGCGTATTGGCACCGCGGAAATTTATCGGCAGGTGGAACAGCTGGATGAAGTGCTTGAGGCGCTGGCTGTCGCTCAGCAATGGCAGGGTCAGGAGCGCGTGGTGCTGTTTGTGAAACTGCGGGGCGACGAAGTCCTGACTGCTGAACTGGAAGACCGCATTCGCACAGGCATTCGCACGGGTGCGAGCCCTCGGCATGTGCCGGCGCTGATTCTGCAGGCGCCGGATATACCGCGCACACGTTCAGGCAAGATTACAGAATTGGCTGTCAGGGACTTGTTGCACGGCAGACCTGTGGCTAATCGCGAAGCCCTGGCTAATCCCGAGGCGCTGGCGTTTTTCGAAACGGTGTTCGAGACTGCCGATCCGGACTCAGGGTAAGGTCTGTTCAAGGACCAAGCTGACTTTGATGGTAACGGCGTCACCGACCCAGTCCGTGTTGGTCCATTGGCCGCTGCCGACCCCGAATGCAAGGCGGCTCACAACAGTCTGGCCTTCAAACCGCAGTCGACCGTCGGGTAGAGCCTGCAAGGTGAACTGCAGGGCGATGGGCTGGGTTGTGTCCCGCAGCGTCAGGAAGGCATCGGCCATGTAGCCGGAGTCGGCCTGCTGGATTCGCTGGGAGACAAAACGGCCTTCAGGAAAGCGCTCCACATCAAACCATTCCGCTTCGCGCAGGGCTTCATCGCGTTCGTCATACAGGGTATCCACCGAATCCATATCGATGATGGCTTCGATACGCGCTGTGGTGGGATCGGCCGGGTCGAGGTCAAAGGTGGCGCTAAACTTGTTGAAAAGGCCTTCAAAGGGCGCGCTCTGCTGCTCGCCAGTGAAACTCAGGGTGCTGTCAGCCGCCACCGGTGCCCACAGTTCTGCCTGGGCCTGGGTGCTCAAGCTAAATGTCACCAGCAGGGCCAGGCTGAGAGGTGAGACGCGCATAGTTAGCTCCGTTTGCCTGTGAAAGGCAGCATGGCGCGCAATACACCGTCGCGCAATATGAAGTGGTGATAGAGGGCGGCGCCGGCGTGCAGGCTCAGCGTGGCGAACAGAATGTAGGCCAATGTTTGGTGCGCCTGTTCAAGGCGCTCATGCAGCTCGCTATCTGGGCTCACCAGGTCGGGCAGGGTAAACCAGCCAAACAGGCTGACAGGAAAGTTCGCCGCCGAGGAGCTGAGCCAGCCGACCAGTGGCAGGGCGAAGGTCAGGCAATACAGAAGTCCGTGCGTGAGGGCACCCGCCCGACGGGTAGCAGGCCCGACATTGCCAGGCAGCGGCGGCGGTGGCCGCAGCCAGCGCCAGGCCAGGCGTGCGGTCGAGATAGCAAAAATGCTTATGCCGATGGACTTGTGCAGTGCATAACTGCCCAGCTTGTCCGGGCTCAGGGGCAAAGCAATCATGTAGTAGGCCAGCGGGATCTGATACAGGATCAGGCCGGCAATCACCCAGTGAAAGCAGCGGGCAAGGGCGGTGTATTGGCGATCAGGGCCGGACATTTACGCAGCGCACTAGCAGCTGAAACGAAATCGCATGGACAGATCAACAGCCTGCACATCTTTAGTCAGCGCACCGACGGAAATGAAGTCCACACCCGATTCTGCAATGCTGCGAATGTTCGCCAGTGTAATTCCGCCGGAAGCCTCCAGCTGGATTTCGGGCGCCCGGGCGTCACGTTTCTGCACCGCGGTGCCTAGATCGGCCGCGCTGAAATTGTCGAGTAGCAGCCTGTCCGCACTGACCTGCAGAGCTTCGTCAAGCTGGGCCATATTTTCAACTTCTATTTCCACCAGCACGCCGCTGCTGCGGGCCGCATTGGCGGCGGCTGCAATGCCGCCGGCGGCAGCAATGTGATTTTCCTTTATCAGGATGGCATCGAATAGCCCGATGCGATGATTGCTCGCACCGCCACAGCGCACAGCATATTTTTGCGCCAGTCTCAGACCCGGCAGCGTCTTGCGCGTATCCAATATGATTGTCCCGGTACCGGCAACAGCATCCACATAGCGCCGGGCGGCCGTGGCGGTGGCTGACAAAGTCTGCAGAAAGTTCAGGGCCGTACGCTCGGCTGTCAGCAGGCCGCGTGCCGGGCCCTGCAATTCGCAGAGGGTCTGACCGGCCTGTGCGCGTTCGCCTTCGCTCAGATGCCACTGCACCGCAATGGCTGGATCGGTTTGCGTGAATGCTGCCTCCACCCAGGCCCGCCCGCAAAGAACCGCCTCGTCGCGGGCAATGATAGTGGCATCAGCCTGCTGGTCTGCCGGCACCAGGGCGGCGGTGCGGTCACCATTGCCCACGTCTTCCGCCAGGGCCAGGCGCACCTGTTCTGCAAGTTTCGCCGGCGGTGTCAAAGGCTCTTGCTGGATCATAATCTGATGCGGATTCGCCACCTCAAATAAAGCGGGGGTGACTACGCCGTGCAGTCACCCCCACCATGGACTTTAGCTTGCGCAGCCCCATGGCCGCGATTGCTTACATGAAAAAGCCGTAGTGCGCGCCGACCATGCTCATCAGCATCGGGATTGACAGCATGGTGTTTGTTCTTGAAGCCATCAGGGCCGTACTTTTCGCCTTGCCGATTTGATCAGCAGAGGCCTCGACCATGCCCAGGATCTTTTTCTGGTTGGGCCAGATCAGTATCCAGACATTGAACAGCATGATGGTGCCCATCCAGGCGCCAATGCCAATTCTGAGGCCGTAGTCGCCGTTCAGCGTGAACGCGTTGATGAGCTCACCATTGACCATCAGATAAAAGGCGCCTGTCAGCCAAGTGAACAGCGCAGCCCAACGGAAAAACAGCAGGGCACGAGGAGCAACGTACTTGGTAATACCTGCACCACCGGGTCCGCCTTCATCATTGGCCGCCTCTGCCAGCGCCTGGACCTGAACGAAATTGAAGTAGTAGAGCAGTCCGATCCAGGTGATACCGACAATGACATGAGCCCAGATCACAAATCGACCGTAACCCGTGCCTGTTTGACCCGCCAGAAGGGCGATGACGACGGCGATGACAAAGCCGCTGATGACTGTGCCCCAGGCACTCTTGAGTGGATTCATGTTTTGTCCCCTGTGATTAATCTGGTTCGCTGCGGCGTACCCGGGCCGGGTTCGCCGGCAGGTGACGGCAGAGGATAGGCGAGGGGCGGGATTTATTCAAACAAGTCTCTACGCCGAAAGCCTTGCACTGTGGGCCCTTCAGACAGGCAGTGCGCTGTCGTAGACGGGGCGGAAACGATCGACGATGGTGCAGAATAAATCAGCCGTCTGTTCCGCGTCGTAGGCCGCTGAATGGGCGGCCTCGGCATCCCACGGCATGCCGGCGGCGGCCGCAGCGCGCGCCAGCACAGTCTGTCCCAGGGCCACTCCGCCCAGGGTGGCGGTGTCGAATACGCTAAAAGGGTGAAAGGGGTTGCGCTTGATACCCGTGCGCGTGACCGCCTCATTCAGAAAGTTCAGATCAAACTGCGCGTTGTGGCCCACGAGAATGGCGCGACGGCACTCTGTGGCCTTCAACTCAGACCGCACATCCCGGAATATCCGTTGCAGGGCATCCCGTTCCGGAATGGCCGGGCGCAGCGGATGGTGGGGGTCGATGCCGTTGACCTGCAGGGCGGCCGTTTCAATGTTGGCACCCTGGAATGGGGTCACGTGGTAGCGGAAGGTGTCCGCCCGCACGATCTTTCCCTGATCGTCCATGCGCAGAATGACAGCAGCGATTTCCAGCAGGGCGTCGGTCAGATGATTGAAGCCACCGGTTTCCACATCCACTACGACAGGCAGGAAGCCCCGGAAGCGTTGTGCAATGGCAGGATTCATTGCTGAGCCTGCAGGAATTCCAGCGTCAGCCTGACACCGAAGCCGGTTGCGCCGCCGGGGACTTGTCCCAGCCCCCCCTTGCGACTGGCCGAACTCAGGTCCATATGCACCCAGTCGCTGCCTTTGGGCACAAAGCGCTGCAGGAAGCGGGCGGCCAGGATGTGATCACCGCTGCCGTCCAGGGAGCATTGCAGGATGTCAGCCGCCGTGGACTTCAGGGCCTCGTCGAAATCAGGGTCCATGGGGAATGGCCAGACCCGTTCACCGCTGCGTCGCCCGGCGGCGACCAGCTCCTCGTTGAAGGTGTCTCGGTTGGTGAACACGCCGCTGTAGCGTTCTGTCAGGGAGTAAACGCAGGCCCCGGTCAGGGTGGCGTAGTCAATAATCAGTCCAGGTTTCTTGCGGCCGGCAAGGGCCAGGGTGTCGGCCAGGACCAGGCGGCCTTCGGCATCCGTATGAATGATTTCGATGGTGGTGCCGTTGCTGGCCGTGATCACATCCCGGGGCAGATAAGCTGTCGCGCTGATACGATTTTCGGTCACTGCCAGCCAGCAATCGACAGTCCTGGGGTAGTCCAGTTCCGTCAGCGCTTGCAGGGTGGCAAGGGCCACTGCACTGCCGGCCATATCTTCATGCATGTCCAGCATGGACTTGTGTGGCTTGAGATTGTTGCCGCCGGTATCAAAAACAATGCCCTTGCCGACCAATGCCAGCGGTTTCCCGGCGCTCGCCTTTTTCGGCTGGTAGCGCAGATGAATGATGCCGGCATCGCGGGTCGCATTGCCCTGTGAGACGGCGAGGAAGGCGCCGGCTTTTTCTTTGGCGAGTTTTTTCTCATCCAGAAACTGCATCTGCCAGCCGAATTCCTTGGCCAGTTGTGTGGCCAGTTTTCGGTAGCCCGACGCATTGAGTTGGTTGGGTGGCAAGCTCGTCAGCCAGCGCGCGAGATTCTGAGCGCGCGCAGCGATGGCGATCGGGGCCAGATCGAGCGGTTCTTTGACGCCGAAAATTTTGATGCTCTTCAGGCTGGCCGGCGCTTTTGCTTTGGTCTGAGCGGTCGGCAGGGCGAAATTCTGCGCGTAGGCCGCCAGCACCAGAGCCTCGGCCAGCTGTTTGGCCGTGGTGCCATCAAAACGGGGCAAGATAAAAGCCAGGCTGCGCGGTTGTGCGGCCAGGGCCGCAGCCACCAGCTTGCCGGCGAATTGCAGCAGCTGGAAGGTGTCCAGCTCGCCGGTCGGCAGAGCCTGGGCGGACAGTCCCGTGCCGCGGGGATTGGCCAGTCGGCTATGCACAGCCGCGCCGGCGCCCGCGCGGCGGCTGGCCACACGCAGCTGGGAACCGCCGGGAACGCCCCGCCAGTCAGCATCGGCAGGCTTGGGTGGCAGGACTATCACGGCGTGATCCAGACGAGCCAGTTCGGGCCGGGTGACTTTTGTCGGGCCCTGGCTCAGGCGCAGATCGGCTGACGGGGGGAGCAGCTCTTTCATGGGAGTTTGGCTTGACCGATTTGGGGTAAACCCCGATCATACCGGGGCTTTCGCAGGCGTGGCTTCGTCTGCGCCGGGATTATAAGCAAATCGTGTCGGCCCGCCCTGAAAATAAAGAGCGTGCGGGAAGGGCGTCACCTGTCAGCCCCGGCAATAATTGACAGGCTCGCGAGCAAACAGGCACACCGTGGTCGAATTCAATCGTTTTGAAGATGTAGATCCTGAAGAGACGCAGGAGTGGCTGGACTCCATCGACTCTGTGTTGCGCAGCCATGGCACAGACCGGGCGCACTTCCTGCTTAACAGCATGATTGATCACGCCCGGCGCTCCGGTGCCTATCTGCCCTATAGCGCAACCACCGCTTACCTGAACACGATCCCGGTACACCAGCAGCCGGAGTATCCGGGTGACCGCGCTCTGGAACGCCGCATCGAGGCTTATATTCGCTGGAATGCCATGGCGATGGTGGTCCAGGCCAACCGCAGCAGCAGCGAGTACGGTGGGCACATTGCCAGCTATGCGTCCGCTGCGGCCCTGTATGAAGTGGGTTTCAACCATTTCTGGCGGGCACCCACCAAGGACTTCGGCGGCGACCTGGTCTTCATGCAGGGGCATTCTTCACCGGGTGTCTACGCGCGGGCGTATCTGGAAGGGCGCCTGAGCGAGGACCAGTTAAACAATTTCCGCCAGGAAGTTGTCGGTGGGGATGACGGCCTCTCGTCCTATCCGCACCCCTGGCTGATGCCGGATTTCTGGCAGTTTCCCACCGTGTCCATGGGGCTGGGGCCCATGATGGCCATCTACCAGGCGCGCTTCATGCGTTACCTGGAACACCGCGGCCTGGCTGACACCACGGATCGCAAGGTGTGGTGTTTCCTGGGTGACGGCGAGATGGACGAACCCGAATCCATGGGCGCATTGACCATGCCGGTGTTCGAGAAGCTCGATAACCTGATTTTCGTCATCAACTGCAATCTGCAGCGCCTGGATGGCCCGGTGCGCGGCAATGGCAAGATTATTCAGGAGCTGGAAGCGGCCTTCCGCGGAGCCGGCTGGGCCGTGATCAAGGTTCTCTGGGGCCGCGGCTGGGACGAGCTGCTGGAACGTGACCGGGACGGCCTTCTGCAGCGCGTGATGGAAGAGTGCGTGGACGGCGAGTACCAGAATTTCAAAGCCCTGGGCGGCGCGTATACGCGTAAGAACTTTTTTGGGAAGTATCCAGAACTTCTTGAAATGGTTGCAAATATGTCAGACGAAGAGATCTGGCGCTTGAAGCGTGGCGGCCTGGACACCATCAAGGTGCACGCGGCGTACAAGCGGGCCGTGGAGCACCGGGGGCGCCCGGTACTGATTCTGGCCAAGACGGTAAAGGGCTTCGGTCTGGGCGATGCGGCGGAGGGCAAGATGACGGCCCACCAGGCCAAAAAGCTCGACATCGATGATCTCAAGACCTTCCGTGACCGCTTCAATATCCCCATTTCTGATGCGGACATCGAGAAGGTGCCCTACTACCGGCCGGCTGAAGACAGCGAAGAGCTGCAGTACATGCGCGCGCGGCGCGAGAAGCTGGGTGGCTTCCTGCCGGTCCGCAAGCCCAGCACCCAGGTGTTGCCGGCCCCGCCGCTGGATCTGTTCAAAAGCCAGCTGGAAGGTTCCGGCGAGCGTGAGGCGTCCACCACCATGGCCCTGGTACGCATCCTGACTGCCCTGGTGCGCGACAAGCAGCTGGGCAAGAACGTGGTGCCCATCGTGCCCGATGAAGCGCGGACCTTCGGCATGGAAGGCATGTTCCGGCAAATCGGTATTTATTCTTCCATGG
>JBPCXH010000049.1:0-2585 GCA_051008735.1 Gammaproteobacteria bacterium
CCTCAGCGGTGCCGGCCAGAGCCTCTCTGTGATTCGCAGCGACCTCGATGGCAATATGTCCCTCGAACTCGCCGATGGCGCCTGGGAGGGCACCGACGTCTGGCACCAGCTGCGCAGTGCACGAGCAATGTTTCGCCAGGAACAGGCACCGGAACCAACCCTGCCTGCCAGGACTGAATTCTCATCGGTGACGGCGACCGGCGTGGTGACCGACGGTATTTTCCAGAATGACGATTTCCGTGCCGAACTGCCGTTCCTGCAACTCACTGGCGCCGGCATGGTTGATCTGAATACCACGGAAGTTGACTATGGCCTGGAAGTTCGTGTGCTTGACAGACCGGAGTTCATGGCCGGGGCGACCGCAGCAGAACTCGAAGATTTCACTGAAACCGTGGTGCCGTTAAAAATCACCGGCCTTATGAGCTCGCCCAGTGTCAAGCCGGATATCGAGGGCATCTTCCGTGGCCAGGTTGAAGAGGCGATTGAAGAAAAGAAAGAAGAGCTCAAGGAGGACCTGTTCAATCGCATTCTCGGTGGCAGCAATGAGCCGCCGGATGCTGAGAATCCGGATGCCGCACAGGAAGAACCCCAGGAAGAAGACCTGGAAGACCAGCTGAAAGAAGGCCTGCTCAAGAAGATATTCGAGCGTTAAGCATTTTGCGCAATCACCCGACAACGCACGCCGGTCTCTTGCTGATACCGGCACTGCTTTTTTTCTGCAGCAGCGCGCGAGGCGCCGACCTGCTGGAGATAGAGGTGCAACGCGAAGAAGGCGTCTACAACATGTCTTCGGTGAGCTGGCTCGATGTTCCACCGAAAGACTTATACGACATCCTAGCCAATCACGACCTGTTTACTAAGTTCACGAGCGCGGTGGTTGAATCGCGTAATGTCGAACCGGACGACGAAGGGCGGCCGCAGTTTTTTTCGCGCTTCGAGGGATGCGTTGTCCTGTACTGTAAATCTTTTGTCCGTAACGGTTACCTCGAACTGACGCCCTTTAAAGAACTGGTCGCGATCGTGCATCCGGAAACCAGTGACTTCAAGCGCAGTCGGGAACAGTGGACCCTGGAGCCCGAGAAGGGCGGCACGAAAATGACCTACCTGTTTGAGATGGAACCCGACTTCTGGGTGCCGCCAGTCATTGGTCCGTTCTACATTAAACGCGCGCTCAAAAGAGGCGGCGAAAAAGCGGTCGACAGGATTGAGGCGCTCGCCAAAAAAATGGAACAAGAGGCGCCCTGAGCCTTGAGCGAAACCAGTTTTTCCGACAGGGTCCTTAAGTGGTTCGAATCGAACGGGCGCAAGGACCTGCCCTGGCAACTGAACCCGACACCGTATCGGGTGTGGATTTCCGAGGTCATGCTGCAGCAAACGCAGGTGGCAACGGTTATCCCCTACTTTGAACGCTTCACAGTGTCTTATCCGGGCGTTGGCGCGCTTGCCGACGCCCACATCGACGATGTGCTGCATCACTGGTCCGGCCTCGGCTACTACGCGCGCGCAAGAAACCTGCACAAGGCCGCGCAGCGCATCGTTGCCGATCACGGCGGCGAGTTTCCAGTCGAAATTGCCGACGTCCTGGCATTGCCAGGCATTGGCCGGTCCACCGCCGGTGCGATTCTCGCGCTGTCTCGCAACGAACGTCACCCGATCCTTGATGGCAACGTCAAGCGCGTGCTTGCCCGCCAGCACGCAGTCGAGGGCTGGCCTGGCACAGGCTCGATCGCGGATGAACTGTGGCAGCTGGCGGAACAATATACGCCTGCTGATAGGGTTGCAGAGTATACGCAAGCCATGATGGATATCGGTGCGACGCTGTGTAAACGCACCGTACCGCTCTGCAACGACTGTCCGGTCGCGGGCAGCTGCAGGGCACACACCATGGGGCGGGAAACCGACTATCCCGGCAGGAAACCCAAAAAAGAAAAACCGCTTAAGAAAACACAAATGCTGCTGGTCTGCAGCGGTGATGAAATCTATATGGAGCGACGTCCGGCGTCTGGCATCTGGGGTGGCCTTTGGAGCTTTCCGGAACTCGACAGCGGCAGCGATGTCGATGACTGGTGCCAGGAACGATTGAACGTTTTACCGGTCAGGGTAGAACGATGGAATCTGATACGTCATAGTTTCACGCACTTCGATCTGGACATACAGCCGATCGCCGTGCGTACCTGTGATCTATCCAGTAGAGTTGCGGACAGTGAAGATTGCGCCTGGTACAACGTATGTTCGCCCCTGAAACTGGGCATCGCAGCACCGGTTAGCAACCTTATTCAACAGTTGAAAGAGCAGAAAGATCATGTCCCGAACAGTTAATTGCATCATCCTTAAAGCCGAGGCCGAAGGGCTCGACTATGCGCCCTATCCGGGCGAGCTGGGGCAAAAAATTTATGACAGTGTTTCCAAGGAAGCATGGGCGCGCTGGCTCGGACATCAAACGATGCTGATCAACGAGTACCGCCTGACGCCAATCGAACCGGAGGCGCGCAAGTTTCTTGAAACTGAAATGGAGAAGTATTTTTTTGGCGAGGGCTCGGCGGCGCCGAAAGAATTCGTGCCTGAATAACGGCGGCGATTGAGTT
>JBPCXH010000050.1:0-30628 GCA_051008735.1 Gammaproteobacteria bacterium
AGGGAGGGATTATTCGCCGCCTGCGGCGGCTCACCCCTTCGGGGCCGTCGCCGACAAGCGGCGACGTTCTCTCCCCATCAGCTGCAGCGCTACGCGCTTCATCTGCTGGAACCGAGTCGAACCGAAGGATTCTGGAATCGCCAGCCCTTTCCGCCAGTCATAAAAAAAGCCCCGCGAGGGGGCCGTTTTTATGACTGGCGGAGAGGGAGGGATTCGAACCCTCGAAGGGCTTTTAACCCTTACTCCCTTAGCAGGGGAGCGCTTTCGACCACTCAGCCACCTCTCCGATTTGTAATCAATAACCGCTGGTCGCCAGGCGGCGACGCGATTCTATGTCAGACGAACAGAAAAATCAGTCGTTAGTGGCTTCGCCCGCATCCTGAGGATCTGCTGCGCCGTTGCCGTTCTGCTGTTCCTGACATATCCGTTGGTAAATCTCTTCCCGGTGCACCGCAATATCTTTCGGCGCCTTAACGCCCAAGCGCACCTGGTTCCCTTTGACGCCCAGCACGGTGACATCAACATCGTTGCCAATGATGACTGTCTCACCGACGCGCCTCGTCAATATGAGCATGGCTCCCCCTGGTTTTTATTATTTTAATCCCAGTAACGCACCGTCCTGGTGCGAACCCGGGCGTCTCTGACCGTCAGCGATAACGAAGTCCCCACGGCAAAGCCACGGGTAAAGCTATCGAAAAAACGGAAAGAAGATCGCGGAAGCTCAGACCCCTACCGGGCAATTTCGCGTCAGCAGCTCTTCCTAAGCCGCTCAGGTTAAGCCGATAGTACCCCAGCGCCGCGGGCAGGCGCCAGCCAGCGCCTCAGCCCAGCTGCTGCTCGGCCCAGCCGGCCACAGAGGCCAGTGCAGCATCCAGGGCAGCCGGGTCGGTGCCGCCAGCCTGGGCAAAATCAGGCCGGCCACCGCCCTTGCCCCCCACCTGACCCGCAACGGCATTGACGAGATCACCGGCCCTGGCACGGCCTGTCAGGTCTTTCGATACGCCGGCAGCCAGGCGAACTTTGCCGTCTTCCGTGGCACAACCCAGCACTACAATGGCTGAGCCCAGCTTATCTTTGAGACGATCCACTGTCTCACGCAGGGTCTTGGCATCCATACCGTCGGCCAGCCGACTGGCCAGCACCTGCACACCCTGGACTTCGACCGCCTCGGCACTCAGTTCCTGGCCGCCAACGCCACTGGCCAGCTGACCACGCAACTGGCCAAGCTCGCGCTCCAAAGCCTTGGCACGGTCCACAGCCTGTTTAACCTTGGCTTCCAGATCGCCCCGACTGCCACGAACCAGTGCGCCCAGGCGGTCGAGCAACTGCTCCGCCGCCTCAACCTCTTCCAGCGCCAGGATTCCAGTGACCGCTTCTATCCGGCGCACACCGGAAGCAATTCCAGACTCAGACAAAATCTTGAACAGACCAATATCACCGGCCCGCTCTACGTGGGTGCCGCCGCAGAGTTCCGTGGAAAAATCACCCAGACGCAAGACCCGCACTTTGTCTGCGTACTTTTCGCCGAACAGGGCCATCGCACCCGCTGCCACCGCGTCGTCGTATGCCATGATTTGCGTGTCCGCCGCTGCGTTGGCTCGAATCTGGCCATTGACCAAACGTTCAATCTCGTGCAACTCGGCCGGAGTGACCCCTTCATAGTGCGAGAAGTCGAAGCGCAGTCGATCAGGTGCCACAAGGGAACCCTTTTGCGAAACATGCTCACCCAGCACCTGGCGCAAAGCCGCGTGCAACAAATGCGTGGCCGAATGATTCAGCACCGTGGCGTGACGGCGCTGGGCATCGACGCGGCCCGTTACCAAGCCGCCGACCTGCACCTCACCGGCCTCACACTGACCGAGGTGGATGTAAGCCTCACCGCTCTTCTGAGTGTCCGTAACCCGGAACAGAAATCCGTCGGTCGCCCGAATCAAGCCCTCGTCACCCACCTGGCCGCCGCTTTCTGCATAAAAGGGCGTTTGCGCCAGAACCAGTGCACCGCTTTCACCGGCGACCAGTTGCTGGACCGGCTCGCCATCCTTCAATAAATGAGTGACCTCACTATCCATTTCCAGTCGATCGTAGCCGCTGAACAAGGTGGCCACGTCCAGCTGCGGACCCGCGTCAGCCGACAAACCAAACTTGGAGGCCGACTGGGCTCGCTGCCGCTGCTCAGCCATTGCCGCGTCATATCCCGCCCTATCAATACTTACACCGCGGGCGCGGGCAACATCTGCGGTGAGATCAACGGGAAAGCCATAGGTGTCATAAAGCTTAAACACCAGATCACCCGGTAATTCCGCACCCGCCGAATCAAACGCAGATTCCAGAATTCGCATGCCCTGGGTCAGGGTTTCCGCAAAACGGTCTTCTTCGCCCGAGAGCACCCGCTCGACGTGCTCGATTGCTGCACTTAACTCCGGATAAGCACCGCCCATCTCTTTCTCAAGAGGCCGCACCAGACGATGAAAGAAGCGCTCTTTCACCCCCAATTCGTAGCCATGGCGCAATGCGCGACGAATGATTCGTCGCAACACATAGCCACGCCCTTCATTGCCGGGCAGCACGCCATCAACAATCAAGAAAGAGCAGGCGCGAATGTGATCGGCAATCACCCGCAGGGACGGCAAACTTCTGTCCTTGACGCCCGTGATATCAGCAATGGCATCGATCAGGCGCCGGAACAGGTCGATGTCGTAATTACTGTGCACCCCTTGCATGACAGCGGCGATGCGCTCCAGACCCATCCCTGTGTCCACGGACGGTTTGGGCAAGTCCGTCAGATCGCCGCCGGCAGCCCGATCAAACTGCATGAAAACCAGATTCCAGATCTCGACGTAGCGATCGCCGTCTTCTTCAGGAGAACCGGGGGGGCCGCCGGGCACTTCCGCCCCGTGGTCATAAAAAATCTCGCTGCACGGACCACAAGGGCCTGTCTCACCCATGGACCAGAAATTGTCCTTCTCGCCCAGGCGACTGAAGCGTGTCGGGTCCACACCTATTTTTTTCAGCCAGATTTCGGCGGCCTCGTCGTCATCCTCAAAGACCGTCACCCACAGTCGCTCAGCCGGAATACCTAACTCACCCGTAATAAATTCCCAGGCAAAACGAATCGCATCCTCTTTAAAGTAGTCGCCGAAGCTGAAGTTACCCAGCATCTCAAAGAAAGTGTGATGCCGGGCTGTATAGCCGACATTCTCAAGATCATTGTGCTTGCCCCCCGCGCGCACACAGCGCTGAGAACTGGCTGCACGCAAGTAATCACGCTGATCGCGGCCGAGAAAAACATCCTTGAACTGCACCATGCCGGCGTTGGTAAACAGCAAAGTCGGATCATTCCCTGGAACCAGGGGCGAACTGGGCACCACGCGGTGTGACTGTCGCGCGAAATAATCCAGGAACAGCTTGCGAAGTTCCGATGTGGTCATCTCAATCTAATCCTGATCCCGGTCATCTGCCAGGGCATAACGAATCTCATCGTTGCCGAAACCCCGGTATTGCAGGAAACGCATTTGTTTTGCGCGGTCTGCAAACTCTGCCGGAATATCCGGCCCAAATTTTTTGGCGCGCGCCGTTCGGGCCGAAGCCGCCCAGTCCAGATCACGGAGGGCCGCATCCACCAGTTCCTCAGCAACACCGCGCTCACGTAATTCCGCCCGCACCCGGGCGGGGCCCTTACCCCGGCGGCAGCGAGACCGGGCAAAAGCCTCGGCAAACCGCCCGTCACTCTGGAGGCCTTCCTGCTCCAGAGCAACCAGGGTTGCGCTTATGTCCTCGGCTGAATAGTCCCGATCGCTGAGCTTGCGACGCAGCTCTGCCGCTGAATGCTCCCGGCGCGCCAGGCAGTCCATGGCCACCCGACGGGGGGTCGCCTCACCGCGGGCGGCCGGACTCATAACCGGCGGACGAGCCTCAGGCTTCTGCAGCCTGGGCTGATTCCTCCGGTTCCGCCGCTGCGGCGGCAGCCGGTTTAGGCATCAGGCGCTCACGGATCTTGGCCTCAATTTCCGCCGCAACTTCAGGATGCTCGATCATGAACTGGCGACTGTTTTCCTTACCCTGACCGATACGATCCCCGTTATAGCTGTACCAGGCACCTGCTTTATCGATCAGGCCTTCTTGAACGCCCATATCAATAATTTCCCCATGCCGGGAAATACCTTCCCCATAGAGAATTTCGAATTCCGTGTTTTTGAAGGGCGGCGCTACCTTGTTCTTAACAACCTTGACCCGGGTCTGGTTGCCAACCACTTCATCGCCTTTCTTGATCGCGCCGATGCGCCGAATATCCAGGCGCACTGACGAATAAAACTTCAGCGCATTACCGCCCGTCGTGGTCTCGGGGCTGCCAAACATCACCCCGATCTTCATGCGAATCTGGTTGATGAATATAACGATGGTATTGGAGCGTTTGATGTTACCCGTCAGCTTGCGCAGAGCCTGTGACATCAGGCGCGCCTGCAGGCCCACGTGGGTATCTCCCATATCGCCTTCAATTTCAGCTTTCGGCGTCAAGGCAGCCACCGAGTCGATGACAATGACGTCAATGGCCCCCGAACGGACCAGTAGATCGGTGATTTCCAGCGCCTGCTCACCCGTGTCCGGCTGGGACACCAGCAGATCATCCACCTGCACGCCGAGTTTCTCGGCGTAGCCCGGATCCAGTGCATGCTCGGCATCAACAAAGGCCGCCGTGCCGCCCGCCTTCTGGCATTCAGCCACGACCTGCAAGGTCAGCGTGGTCTTGCCGGATGATTCCGGACCGTAGATTTCCACCACGCGGCCGCAGGGCAAGCCACCGATCCCGAGGGCCACATCCAGGCCCAGGGACCCGGTGGAGATGACCTCAATATCGCGAGCCGGGCCGCCATCGCCCATGCGCATAACCGAACCTTTGCCAAACTGCTTTTCGATCTGCCCAAGGGCGGCCGTCAGGGCCTTTTTGCGATTCTCGTCCATCGTTTTGAGGTGCTCTGGAAGTGGTGAAAGGAAAGCTGAATTCGGCCTCGATTATTGCATGGAATACCGACACCGACAGCCTTGAGAAAAAATGAATTTAACCAACTTAAGGCTCAATGGATGAGCCTGCCGGAAAACATTGATCAACCAAATACTCTGCCCCGGCTGAACCGGTTACGGAGCGAAGCAACGCGAAGCCCCGAGCCTGCCAACTCGCCGCTGGCACGGCAATTTGCGCGGGTGGCTGGCGAATTTTTCGGCACAGGGTGAGGTGGGGGTTGAAGGCCTGTGCCGGTGGCCGGAGCCCCAGGGGCGCCAGCACCCGCCAGAGCTCGTCGACCAGCCACAGCAGACCAGCGGGGACCTGGGCGGGCCCCACCCACAAAACCTGCGACCCGGGGAAATAACCCACCCGGTCCAGCACCAGGGTCAGCGGAGGCACCGTGACTTGCTCCGCCGCAGCGCGCACCCCGGCCCAATCAGCCGGCTCGACTGAGCCCAGGAATGCCAGGGTCAGATGGTAGTTGCGGGGCGAAACAGCCCGGCCACCGCAACTCGCCATGACGGCCTGGCAGCTGGACTGCACAGCCGCACGCACCGCGGCATCGGGCCACAAAGCGAAAAAAAGCCGCGCTGAACTCACGCCGACCCGGTTTGCCTGAGAACGCCTCCCAGGGCGGCCGCAACGGCCTGACGCCGGACGGCGTCCCGGCCACCCTGAAACTGATGGATCTGGCTGTGCACGCCATCCCCGGGCCCTGCCCAGGCGATCCAGACGGTCCCGACGGGCTTCTGGGCAGTGCCCCCGCCCGGACCCGCGATGCCGGAAACCGCCACGGCCAGATCAGCCTGCAGTTGGCGCTTTGCGCCGGCGGCCATGGCCTCTGCGACCGGCCCGCTCACGGCCCCCTCAGCCTGGATCAGCGCCGCGTCGACGCTGAGCAGGGCGGCCTTTGCGGCATTGCTGTAGGTCACGGCTGCCGCCTCAAACCAGTCTGAGCTGCCCGGGATATCCGTCAGCAGTTTCGCAATCCAGCCGCCCGTGCAGGACTCGGCGCTGGCCAGGGTGCAGCGACTGGCATCCAGGGCGTCAGCAACGCGCTGCGCGAGTTCACCCAGCGCTTTGTCGTCGGTGTCCATCGCAGAACCTTCGATGAGGCAGGCCGCCGGGGTCAAGCCCCGGCGCGACCCGCATCCCTTCCCTTATCATTCACCCATGAGCACGCCCGCCGCACAGACTCGCCAAGCCGCCAAAGACACCGGGGGCCATACGCCCATGATGCAGCAGTACCTGCGCATCAAGGCTGAATTTCCGGACATGCTCCTGTTCTACCGGATGGGGGATTTCTACGAATTGTTCTATGAGGATGCGCGTCGCGTCGCCAAGCTCATCGACATCACCCTGACAGCCCGGGGCAAATCGGCCGGCTCCCCTATCCCGATGGCCGGCGTCCCCTATCACGCAGCGGAAAATTACCTGGCCCGACTGATTCGCCAGGGCGAGTCCGTGGCTATTTGCGAACAGGTGGGCGATCCGGCCACCAGCAAAGGCCCCGTCGCCCGGGAAGTGGTTCGGGTCCTGACCCCGGGCACCCTGACGGACGATGCACTGCTTGAAGCCCGCCGGGATCAGCTGCTCGTAGCGGCTTGCCAGCGCGACGACACTTATGGTCTGGCGTGGCTCGATCTGAGCGCGGGTCGTTTTAGCGTGACTGAGCTGCCCAGTGCCGACGCGCTTGATGCCGAACTGGCCCGCCTGCAACCCGCCGAACTTTTGCTGGAGGAAGGCGCAACAGCGCTGCAGGCATCGGGCACACAAACCCGACTGCGCGCCATGCCGCCCTGGCATTTCGAGCTGGACAGCGCACGCCGCACTTTGTGCGAGCAGTTCGGCACGGCGGATCTGGCCGGCTTCGGTTGCGAGCATCTGCCCGCTGCGGTCAGTGCCGCCGGGTGCCTGCTTGCCTATGTGCAGGACACCCAGCGCGGTGCCCTGCCCCACCTGGCGGGCTTGCACACCGAACTGTCCACGGACGCACTCATCATGGATGGCGTCACGCGTCGCAACCTGGAAATTGAAACCAACTTCAGCGGCGAGGTTGAACACACCCTCGCCGGGATCATGGATCAGTGCGCCACGCCTATGGCCAGCCGCTTGCTGCGCCGCTGGCTGCAGCGACCCCTGCGGCATCAGCCGACCCTGCAGGATCGCTACCAGGCCGTCGGTGCCCTGGAAAACGGTCAGATTGATGCGCGCGCCGAGCAACTGCGGGAGGTCGGCGACCTGGAACGCATTCTCAGTCGCATAGCCCTGCTCAGCGCCCGCCCGCGTGACCTGGCCGCCCTTCGGCGAGCACTGGAAGTCTTACCGTTAATTCGCGCGGGCCTGCCTTCCGGCTCCCCCCTTGTTGACAGCCTGGATCAGGGAATGGGAGAGCACGCCGACATCCTGAGCCGGCTGCAGGCCGCCGTGATCGATGAGCCGCCCCTGCTGATTCGTGACGGCGGCGTGATTGCCCCGGGTTACGACACACAACTGGATGAACTGCGGGCCATCAGCGCGAACGCCGATGCTCATCTGACAGACCTGGAACAGCGCGAACGACAACGCACCGGCCTGCCCTCTCTGAAAGTCGGCTACAACCGCGTGCACGGTTACTTCATTGAACTGAGCAAGGCCCAGGCCGACCGGGCCCCCGCCGACTACACCCGACGACAAACTCTGAAGGGCGCCGAACGCTACATCACGCCGGAACTCAAAGCCTTCGAAGGCAAAGTTCTGAGCAGCCGCGAGCGAGCTCTGGCGCGCGAAAAACAACTTTATCAGGAACTGCTGTCAGCCCATTTGCCGGCCTTGCCCGAACTGCAGGCCACGGCCCGGGCTCTGGCTGAACTGGATGTGCTGAATAATTTCAGCGAGCGCGCCCAGACCCTCAGGCTGCAGCCACCCGAATTGAGCGACGAACCCGGCATCGATATTCGTGCGGGCCGGCACCTGGTGGTAGAGCAAGTGTCGGCAGCGCCCTTCGTGCCGAACGATCTGCGATTTGACGATGAGCGACGGCTGCTGATTATCACGGGCCCGAACATGGGCGGTAAATCCACTTACATGCGCCAGGTCGCCCTGATTGTCATTCTCGCCCACGTGGGCTGTTACGTGCCCGCAGAAGCGGCCCGCATCGGGCCGATAGACCGAATCTTTACCCGTATCGGCGCGGCCGATGATCTTTCCGGCGGACGTTCGACATTCATGGTTGAGATGACGGAAACCGCCAACATTCTCAACAATGCCAGCGACCAAAGCCTGGTGCTGATGGATGAAATCGGCCGCGGGACCAGCACCTTTGACGGCCTGTCCCTGGCCTGGGCCAGCGCCCGGCACATTGCCCGTCACAGCCGCGCCTTCACCCTGTTTGCCACCCATTACTTCGAGCTCACGGCCCTGGC
Organism: Gammaproteobacteria bacterium; assembly: GCA_051008735.1. GTDB lineage: Bacteria > Pseudomonadota > Gammaproteobacteria > Steroidobacterales > J054. Next base: position 8,407 of record JBPCXH010000050.1, read on the forward strand.
CCAGGAACTGCCCGGCTGCGTCAATGTGCACCTGGATGCCACCGAGCACGACGATGAACTGATTTTCCTGCATGCCGTCCGGGAAGGCCCGGCGAATCAGAGCTACGGCCTGCAGGTCGCGCAGCTGGCCGGTGTACCCCGGGCCGTGGTGCGACAGGCGCGGGCTTATTTGCGGGAACTCGAAGCTCAGGCCATCGCCCAGCGCTCGCAGCAGACACCGCAAACTGAACTGGACCTGCAACCGCCGGCAGACCCGGTTGATGCAGTAGACGATGACGCATTGCGCACGGCCCTGGAAAATCTGGAACCGGACGAGCTCAGCCCGCGCGAAGCCCACGCCGCGCTCTACGAACTCAAGAAAAAACTCTGAACGAGCGCAGCGCCTAAGTCCGCCGGAATTTACCGTGCCGAATGAAGTAAACCGCCTGGTCTGCCACCTTGCGTGACAGGAGCATGGCCGTATGGGTCACCGGCAAAACCACATGGTCAGTAATGCCAGGCAATTGGGTTTCGCTCACAGAGACCGTGCCGTCGTGGGGGGCAGCAATCGCTTGAGTCACCACACCAATGCCGAAACCCAAATCACCGGCAATCACCCCAACCTCACGGTCGCCCTCATAAACACTTAAAGGCGATTCCAGCACCGACTCGCGGATAGTTTTTCCGAGCATGGCCTTGCCGCCCGTCCAGCGCGCCAGTTCAGCCGCCACGCCACTGCCCACCAACGGTGAACCAATGCACACCACACGACCGGGCGGCGCGGCGGTCATGCGGGCCAGGGTTTTCAGTGCCAGCACGCCGCCCAGACTGTGGCCGACCAAATGCAATTTGCGCGTCGGGATCTGACGCAGAAATTCTGCCAGTTGACGACTATTGGGCGCGATCCCCTGACCCACGGACGGGTAATCGTAGACATGCACCTGAAAGCCGTAATGTTGACGCAGGCGCCAGGCCAATGGCTCCATGGCCAGGCCGTGCATCCACAAACCGTGCAGCAGCACGATTGCTTCATCAGAAGATTGCGCAGCAGGTGCCATGGCAAGTCGGTCAGATTAGCTGGCAGTCGGCTCCGGCGGCTTGCGCAAGCGAATGCCTGTCTCGCGCAGTTGCGACTGGCTAACCGGCCCGGGTGCTTCGGTCAGCAGGCAACTGGCCGACTGGGTTTTCGGGAAAGCAATCACATCACGAATGCTGGCAGCGCCGGCCATCAGCATGACGAGCCTGTCCAGACCAAAGGCGATACCACCATGCGGAGGACAGCCATATCGAAGGGCGCGCAGCAAAAAGCCGAATTTACTTTCAGCCTCCTCGTCATCAATTCCCAGAATGCGGAACACCGCCGCCTGGGTCGCTTCGCGATGAATACGAATAGAACCGCCGCCGACTTCACTGCCGTTGAGCACCAGGTCATAGGCCCGTGACAGTGCATTGACCGGCGCCGCTTCCAGGTCGACAGGATCATCGATACTCGGCGCCGTAAAGGGATGATGCAGTGCTGAAAAACGCTTTTCAGCCGGGTCCCAGTCAAACATCGGAAAGTCCACGACCCAGACCGGCTGCCAGCCGGCAGCAACCAGGCCCTGGTCATGGCCCAACTGAACGCGCAAGGCACCCAGAGAATCGTTCACCACTTTGGCCTTGTCGGCACCGAAAAAGACCAGGTCGCCATCGGCCAGGGCCAAACGTTCAACGATGCCGGCAACCGCATCATCCGGCAGGAACTTGAGTATCGGCGATTGCAGGCCCTCGCGGCCCTTGGCCACCTCATTGACCTTGATATACGCCAATCCTTTCGCGCCATAACGACCCACGAAATCGGTGTAGTCATCGATGGCTTTGCGGCTCAAGCCGGATCCGCCCGGCAGCTTCAGGGCGGCAACCCGGCCGTCGGGATCCTTGGCCGGACCCGCAAACACCTTGAACTCGACAGCCTGGAGCAGGTCGGAGATCTCGACCAATTCCAGGGGAATACGCAGGTCCGGTCGGTCGATACCAAAGCGGTCCACCGACTCGGCATAGGTCATACGCGGAAAAGGATCCGGCAGCTCTTGTTGCAGGACCTCGCGGAACAACTGGCGAATCAGACCCTCCATCATCGTCATGATGGCGTCCTCATCCATAAAGGACACTTCGATATCCAGCTGGGTAAATTCCGGCTGGCGATCAGCGCGCAGATCCTCGTCGCGGAAACAGCGGGCGATCTGATAGTAACGATCGAAGCCGGACATCATCAGCAGCTGCTTGAACAACTGGGGAGACTGCGGCAACGCGAAAAACTCCCCCGGATGCGTGCGGCTGGGCACGATGTAATCACGTGCGCCCTCCGGCGTCGTGCGCGTGAGCATGGGCGTTTCGATATCGATAAAGCCCTGCTCATCAAGAAAACTGCGCAGCGCGCGGGTGACCTGATGTCGCAACCGCATTCGCTGGGTCATTTCATCGCGGCGCAGATCCAGATAGCGATAACGCAGACGCAAATCTTCATGCGCATGTTCGTCGTGATGAATCGGCGGTGTTTCGGCCGGATTCAGGACCTCCAGACGGGCCGCGAGAACTTCCACTTCACCGCTGGGCAGCTTTGTGTTCACAGTACCTTCGGGGCGGGGACGAACAGTACCGGTTACCGCGAGCACGTATTCGCCGCGCACGCGCTCCGCTTCGGCAAACATTTCAGGCTGATCCGGATCAAATACCACCTGCAGCAAACCTTCCCGATCACGCAAATCGATGAAGATAACGCCGCCGTGATCACGCCGACGATGGACCCAGCCGGCCACGGAGACTTCCGTACCGACAGCAGCTGTGTTGATGTCACCGCAATAGTGGGTGCGCATGGTTAGACTCTCGCGAAGGCAGGCGGCCACAGCCGCCGGGGTCGCGGGATGTTACGGGGCAGGCCCGGACGGCGCAAGGGAATCGGCGGCAGCCTTACCCGACCAGGGCGGAACCACCACACCCAGAGAAACGATCATCTTGATGGCTGACTCCACGTCCATATCCAGCTCAATGATCTCCGCCCGGGGCACCATCAGAATGAAGCCGGAGGTAGGATTGGGGGTGGTGGGCACGAAGACGCAGACCACATCCTCCGCGGTGCGCGCCTGCACCTCCTGCAGGGTAGTCGCGGTCTGGAAGCACAGACTGTAAACACCCTTGCGCGGGTACTGAATCAGCAAAACTTTCTTGAAGGACTGGCCCGTGTCAGCAAACAGGACCTCGGCGAATTTTTTCGCTGCCGAATAAATCGTTCGGACCAGCGGAATCTTGTCGAGCATCAGCTCCCAGACAGCCACCAGCTGACGGCCCAGAATATTGGCCGCCACCAGCCCCGTCACCAGCAGGACGACCAGGGCAATAATCAGGGTCAGAACAACGTCCAGGTAGGGAATGCTGACCCCAAGCAGGTTTTCGGGACGATAGTCCGGGGGCAAAATCACAAAGCCCGAGAGAATGTCGGCCAGCAGCTTGAGCAGCAACAGGGTGACGCCCAGGGGCACCCAGACCAGCAGTCCAGCGACCAGGTATCGGCGGAAGTGTTTCATGGGCGGCCAAGGCTCCGGGGGCCCGGCAAGACGCCGGGCATGACCCGCATCGTGAAGCAATGTGCACGGGCGCTCAAGACGTCCTAGCCCCCCTTATCAGCCGACTTGGTGCCACTGCCGGCCGTCTTGGGCTTGTCCGGCTTGTCTGCCTTGCCACCCTTGTCCGACTTGGCGTCTTTGGATTTTTCGCCGCCATTGCCGGATTTAGCGTCTTTGGAATCGGACTTGGCCGCTCCGTCAACGAGATTGCGCTTGTTGTCGGTCTTGAAATCCGTTTCATACCAGCCACCGCCTTTCAGGCGGAAGTTCGGCGCCGAGACCAGCTTGCGCAACTCCGGTGCCTCGCACTCAGGACAAATCCTGAGCGGTTCCTCGCTCATCTTCTGCAAAGCGTCGAAAGTGTGCCCGCATTGCTTGCAGGCGTATTCGTAGATAGGCATCTGTCCTCCGAAGGCCTCTCAGCGAAACACGATGGCACCGTCATCCACGGTCACCTTGACGGTATCGCCAGGCTTGAACTGGCCGCGCAGGATATCTTCTGCCAGCGGATTTTCAATCCTTTGCTGCACAGCACGCTTCAGAGGCCGGGCCCCGTACACCGGGTCATAGCCCACATCGGCGATCTGATCCAGAGCTTCGGCTGTCAGCTCCAGGTGCATGTCGCGGTCTTCCAGCCGCGCCCGAAGATAGCCCAACTGTATCTCGACGATCTGGCGAATCTGCCCCTTATCCAGCGGGTGGAATACCACGATATCGTCAACGCGGTTCAGGAATTCGGGACGGAAATGCTCGGCCACGTCCTCCATCACTGCATCCTTCATGGCAGCGTAATTCTCCTCCCCGGCCAGGCTCTGGATCTTTTGCGAGCCCAGATTGGAGGTCATGATGATAACCGTGTTGCGAAAATCAACGGTCCGGCCGTGACCGTCCGTGAGCCGGCCATCGTCGAGCACCTGCAGCAGCACGTTAAAGACATCCGGATGCGCCTTCTCCACTTCGTCCAGCAAAATCACCGAATAAGGTTTACGGCGCACCGTCTCGGTCAGATAACCGCCCTCTTCATAGCCCACATAACCGGGCGGCGCGCCAATCAGTCGAGCCACGGAGTGTTTCTCCATAAACTCCGACATATCGACGCGAATCAGAGCGTCTTCGCTGTCGAAGAGAAAGGCAGCCAGGGCCTTGGTCAATTCCGTCTTGCCGACACCCGTCGGCCCGAGGAACAGAAATGAACCATTGGGGCGATTCGGATCCGACAGCCCCGCCCGGGAGCGGCGAATCGCATTGGCAACCGACTGCACGGCTTCGTGCTGACCCACCAGGCGCTGATGCAGGGCCTCTTCCATACGCAGCAACTTGTCCTTCTCGCCCTCGAGCATTTTGGCCACCGGAATGCCCGTCCACTTGGAGACCACTTCGGCAATCTCCTCTTCGGTGACACTGTTGCGCACCAGGGTCGTTTCCTGGGCCTCGGCCGCCTGGGCATCCTGCAACTGCTTTTCCAACTCGGGAATCTGGCCGTACTGCAGCTCCGACATCCGCTGCAGGTTTTGCGCACGATTAGCCGCCTCAAGCTCAAGCCTGGCGCGTTCCAGCTCCTCTTTTATATGAGTGGCTCCGGCCAGCTGGGCTTTTTCAGCCCGCCAAACTTCTTCCAGGTCAGCATATTCACGCTCCAGCTCGGCAAGCTGGGTTTCCAGATCCTCCAGCCGCTTGACGGAGGCGTCATCCGACTCTTTCTTCAGTGCTTCGCGTTCGATTTTGAGCTGAATAATGCGACGGTACAGTCGATCCATGGATTCAGGCTTGGAATCTATTTCCATGCGAATACGCGAGCCCGCTTCGTCGACCAGATCGATAGCTTTGTCCGGTAATTGCCGGTCCGTAATGTACCGATGGGACAAGGTCGCTGCCGACACGATAGCCGGGTCGGTAATATCCACGCCGTGATGAACTTCGTAGCGTTCTTTCAGGCCACGCAGAATGGCAATGGTGTCTTCCACCGTAGGCTCTTCTACCAGCACTTTCTGGAAGCGACGCTCCAGGGCTGCATCCTTTTCGATGTTGTCGCGATATTCATCCAGAGTCGTCGCGCCCACGCAATGTAACTCGCCGCGAGCCAGGGCCGGCTTCAACATGTTGCCGGCATCCATGGCACCCTCCGCCTTACCGGCTCCGACCAGGGTATGCATTTCATCGATAAACAGAATGACCTGGCCTTCCTGTTTGGATAAATCAGTGAGTACGGCTTTCAAGCGCTCTTCAAACTCGCCGCGGAATTTCGCCCCCGCAATCAGAGCGGCCAGGTCCAGCGACAAAATACGCTTGTCCTTGATCCCCTCCGGGACTTCTCCGTTGACGATGCGCTGGGCGAGGCCTTCAACAATAGCGGTCTTGCCGACGCCCGGTTCGCCAATCAGCACCGGGTTGTTCTTGGTGCGACGCTGAAGAATCTGGATGGTGCGACGAATTTCATCATCGCGCCCGATAATCGGGTCGATCTTGCCCTGCTCGGCGCGCTCGGTCAGATCGATGGTGTATTTCTCCAGCGCCTGTCGCGTGTCTTCCGCACTGGGGTCGTTCACCGGGCTGCCGCCGCGCAGGTCTTCCACCGCTTTTTCCACGGCGCCTCGAACGACACCGCAATCACGCAGAATATCTCCCAGCACGCCCTTGTCATCGGCAGCTGCCAGCACAAAGAGCTCACTGGAGATGTACTGGTCGTCGCGCTCCTGGGCAAGCTTGTCGGTGACGTTGAGCAGGCGGCCCAGGTCATTGGACACATGCACTTCGCCGGGCGTGCCCTGTACTTTTGGCAGGCGCTCCAGAGCTTCACCCAGGCCGGAACGCAACTGATTAATGTTGGCACCCGCCTTGTTCAGCAACGGTCGCACCGTGCCACCTTCCTGATCCAGCAAGGCCAGCATCAGATGAACCGGTTCGATGAACTGGTTATCGCGGCCAAGGGCCAGGGACTGGGCATCAGCCAGTGCCAGCTGAAATTTGCTGGTCAGTTTATCCATGCGCATGGCGCGGGCTCCTACGACTTAATCGTCCCCTCAAAATGGGGCCGGTGGCGCCAATTTCAACGCTTTGCGGCAGGCTCCAGCCAGATCAGACTCGCCTGACGACCGCAGCTGCCATCCCGCCGATAAGAGAAAAACTGCTCCGAGTCGCTGTGGGTGCAGCGATCGCCACCGTACACCCGATCCAGGCCGGCAGCCTGCAAGCGTCCCCGGGCCAGGCCAGCCAGGTCGCATTGCCAGCGACCGGCAGCATTGGCCACAAAACCCGAGGCGTCACCGGGGGCCTGAAAGGCCGCACGCACCTCGGGGCCTACCTCGTAGGCCGCCGCCCCGATCGCGGGGCCCAGCCAGGCCAGCAACTCACTCCCCGGAATACCCGCCCGGCCAAAGTCCGCCACGGCCACCTCAAGAATTCCCTGGGCCAATCCTCGCCATCCCGCGTGAACAGCTGCTACCCGGGTACCGGCCCGATCACACAACAAAACCGGCAGGCAATCAGCGGTGAGAACCACGCAGACCAATCCCGGCTGGTCAGCCGTGACACCATCAGCCGTCGGTGGTTGACGGAAATGGCCCGCCGGCACAATCCGGGTGCCATGCACCTGCTCTAACCAGCACGGTTCATCGGGCAGTCGGGCAACGGCCCGCAGCGCGGCGCGATTTGCCGCGACCCGGTCCGGCTCATCATCCACGTGGCGACCGAGATTCAGGGAAGCATAGGGCGGCAGGCTTGAGCCCCCCACGCGCGTGGTGGCCCAGGCCTGAACAGCCACGGGCGCCGGCCAATCGGGCTCAATTAACTGGAGTTGGGCCATTGCAAGCTATTGAAGTCGATGGCGGCTTCCGCTTTCTCCGCCAGGGCATCGAGCAAAGCCAGCAAGTCAGCCGGTAACGGCGCCACACACTCGACGGGTGCGCCGGAAACAGGATGGTTGAAACGCAGGTGACTGGCATGCAATGCCTGCCGCCGAAAACCGTCAATAGCGGCCCGGCAGTGCGCCGACGCCTCGGCCGGATAGCGCTGGCGGCCACCATAAAGGGCATCGCCGACGAGGGCGTGGCCACTATGCGCCATGTGGACACGGATCTGATGAGTGCGCCCGGTCTCCAGACGCAATGCCAGAAAAGTGTGGGCCGGAAAACGGGCCAGCACGCGATAGTGAGTGACGGACGGCCGGCCCTTCGGCGTGACAGTCATGCGCGTGCGGTGAACCGGGTGGCGACCCACGGGCTGCTCCACGCGACCGCCCGCCGTCAGACGCCCCATACAGACAGCCCGGTATTCTCGCGAAATCAGGCGCGCCTGCAGATCCTGCACCAAACGTGTGTACGCGGCTTCGCTGCGAGCCACGATGAGCAAACCGGTGGTGTCCTTATCCAGGCGGTGCAGCAGACCACCGCGCGGCAGAGCCTGCAATTCCGGCCAGCGATGCAATAAGCCGTTAACCAAGGTGTCGCGTGGCTGCCCCGCGCCGGGATGTACGACCAGACCGGCAGGCTTATTGATCACGGCCAGGTGCTCATCGGCGTAAATCACGTCCAGATCCATGGGCTGGGGCGCGTCATCGGCCCGGGTTTCGGACTCAGCCTGCAGCTTCACGCACTGCCCCGTCGCCACCGCGGTGCGGGGACTGGCGGCGGCGCCGTCCAGACTGACCCGCCCGTCCAGAATCCAGGCTTTCAGGCGAGAGCGTGAATAGTCCGGCAACAGGGCCGCCAGGGCCTGATCGAGACGGCGACCGGCCAGTTCTTCGGGAATTTCTAGCTCATGTTCCAACAGCCGGGCCTCGCGCCCCCATGCCGGGGCCTAGTCTATAATCTCGCGCCATGACGACTCTAGAACAGGCAGTGGGCCTGCCCTCAAACGACCCGGGCCGGCTCCTTCAGACCCTGCGCCAACTGGCCGTCCTGGGCTTGCTTTGTATCGCCCTGACCGCTTGTGCAGGCGATAACGAACGTGAAACTCGCTCAGGGGTCGACGAACTCTACAAGTACGGTACACGGTCCCTGAACAATGGCAATTACAGCAACAGTATCCAGTACCTGGAAGCACTTGAAGCAAGGTACCCCTTCAGCAACAAGGCCAAGCAGGCGCAGCTGGATCTGATCTACGCCTATTACCGCAACGGCGATGATGCACAAGCCATCGACTCCGCGATTCAGTTCGAGCGGGAGAACCCGACGCACCCTCGCGTTGACTACGCACTGTATATGCGCGGCCTCGCGCAGTTCAGCCCTCAGCACAACACTGTGCTTAAACTATTGCGGGTTGATCTGGCCAGACGCCCGCCGGTAGAAGCACGTGAATCCTTCTCATCCTTCGCGCAACTCGTGAGACGCTTCCCTGACAGTGTTTATGCTGAAGACGCGCGTCAGCGCATGATTTTCCTGCGCAACCGACTGGCCGCACATGAATTGATAGTGGCCGACTACTACATGCGGCGCGGCGCGTGGGCGGCAGCCCTGAATCGCGCACGCTATGTGGTCGAAAACTACGATGGCTCCCCGGGCGTGGCTCAGGCCCTGGATATGATGTCTCAGGCATACGGCAAGCTGGGAATGCGGGATCTGTCGGTGGATACCCGAGGGGTACTGGAAGAAAACTACCCCGAGCGAAAATTTGAAAAATACGGCGACGCGCGCGCCAAACCTTTCATCTTCTTCTAAGCCTTAGCGGTGGCGATAACCTGAGGTAATCGGGTAACGCCAGTCTCGACCGAATGCCCGGGCGCTGATGCGCACGCCAGGCGGCGCCTGTCGTCGCTTGTACTCATTGCGGCGCACTCGTTCGACAATATCGACCACAATATCCCGGTCAAAGCCTTGTTCCACAATGCCATCCACAGACAAATCGTCCAGCATCAGCGCATCGAGAATTCCGTCCAGCACCTCATAGGGTGGCAGGCTGTCAGTGTCCTGCTGGTCCGGCGCCAGTTCGGCTGACGGCGGTCGCTCGATAACGCGTTCGGGAATCACCGCCGACAACTCATTCCGATATTGCGCCAGCCTATACACCAGGGTTTTGGTGCAGTCCTTGATGGGGGCGAAACCACCGGCCATGTCACCGTAAAGGGTGGCGTAACCCACGGCCATTTCACTCTTGTTGCCCGTGGCCAGCACCATGCGTCCGGTCTTGTTGGAAATGGCCATTAACAGAATGCCACGGCAACGGGACTGAATATTCTCTTCCGTGGCATCCGGTGCCAAGCCGGCAAACAGGGGCGCCAGACCGTTCAGAGTCGCCTCGACCATGGACTCGATAGGAATCACCTGATAGTCAACGCCGAGGCGGCGGGCCTGCTCGGCTGCATCCGCCTGGCTGATTTGTGCTGTGTAGCGATAGGGCATCATGACGGCTTGCACCGCCTCCGCGCCCAGGGCATCCACGGCAATGGCCAGAGTCAGAGCCGAGTCGATCCCCCCGGAAAGGCCCAGCACAATGCCCGGAAAACCGTGCTTAGCCACATAATCGCGGACACCCGTGGTCAGGGCCTGGTAGATACTGGCTTCTGGCGACTGTAAGACGGCGATCTCGCCGGCCCGCGGGACAACCGTGTCGTCGGCAGTCAACTCGAGATCCACACAAGGCAGGGAATCTGCGAAGGCCGAGGCACGAACAACGGTTTCACCCGCTGCCGTCAGGGCACACGAGCCGCCGTCGAAGACCAACTCATCCTGTCCGCCAACCAGGTTCTGATAAACCACAGGCAAATCATTTTCGATGGCGCGCTCGGCCAGGATGGCTTCGCGCAAACTCTGCTTGCCCAGCTTGAAGGGGGAGCCGTTGATAGCCACGATGGCCTGTGCGCCGGCGGCGGCCGCCTGCCGACACGGGCCCGGCTCCCAGACATCCTCACAAATAGTCAGGCCAAGCCGGATACCCTGCACATCAACAATGCAGACCTCGGTGCCAGCAGCAAAGTAACGCTCTTCATCGAAAACGCTGTAGTTGGGCAGACACTGCTTGCGATAGTTGGCAATCTGCTTGCCATCGCAAAAGACAGCGGCTGAGTTAAAGACCTGCTGATCCACGTATTCGGGATACCCGAACACCGCGGTGATATTTGTGGTTGCCTCACCCAGGGTGGCGAGTGCCTGGGCTACCTGCGCACGCAAACCCGCATGGAACAGCAGATCCTCCGGTGGATAACCGCACACCGAAAGCTCGGGAAACAGGACGAGTTGAGCTGCCTGTGCGCGGGCGTCAGCCAGAATTTCGAGCATGCGACGGGTGTTACCCGCCACGTCACCCACAGTCAGGTTGGCTTGCGCCAGGGCGACACGTAAAGCGGCGCTCATGCGCTCACGCCGTCAAACAGGCAGCCGGCTAAACGATGCCGGGCCATGGAAAACTCAGGCCTTGAGCTGTTCGGCCATGGCCGAGCCCAACTCTGCCGGCGAGCGAACCGTGCGGACCCCGGCTTCTTCGAGGGCCGCATACTTGGCCTCCGCCGTGCCTTCGCCACCGGAGATGATGGCCCCCGCATGGCCCATGCGCTTGCCCGGCGGTGCAGTAACGCCGGCGATGTAGGCAACAACGGGCTTGGTGACATGATCAGCAATATAACGCGCCGCCGCTTCTTCATCCGTGCCGCCGATTTCACCCACCATGATAATGCCGTCAGTGGCTGGATCCTGTTCAAACAGCTCCAGGCAATCGATGAAGTTCACCCCCCGTACGGGGTCGCCCCCGATACCCACACAGGTCGTCTGGCCCAGGCCGTTGTTCGTAGTCTGGTAAACGGCTTCATAGGTCAGCGTCCCGGAGCGCGAGATCACCCCCACCCGACCGGGCTGATGGATGAATCCGGGCATGATGCCAATCTTGCACTCCCCTGGCGTAATGATGCCGGGGCAGTTCGGCCCGATCAGGCGACAGTCATGATCCTTCAGAACAGCTTTCACGCGCACCATGTCCTGGACAGGCACACCTTCGGTAATGCAGACCACCAGACCAACGCCAGCGTCAGCTGCAGCAAGAATGGCGTCGGCCGCAGCCGGCGCAGGCACAAAAATAACACTGACATCGGCACCCGTTGCCTCCACGGCTTCTTCCATGGTGTTGAACACCGGAAGATCCAGGTGCTGCTCGCCACCGCGTCCCGGCGTAACACCCGCGACGATCTGCGTGCCGTAATCGATGCACTGCTCGGCATGAAAGGAACCCTGTCGGCCAGTCAGGCCCTGACAAATCACTTTCGAATCTTTATTTACAAGAATACTCATTAGCTCGCTTGTCCCGAAAGTCCGCAGCCTTCGCCGCGTCCTGTTTACTGTGGGGGAATAGTGTCGATGCTGAACTCAAACTGCGGCCACAGCCTTGAGCGCTGCATCCGTTAAATCATCGGCAGGCGTGATGGCCAGCCCGCTCTCCGCGAGCAAGGCCTTACCCTTGTCGACGTTAGTGCCTTCCAGGCGCACGATCACAGGCACCTTGACGTGAATTTCGCGCACTGCCTGAATAATGCCCTCGGCAATAAGATCGCAACGCACGATGCCGCCGAAAATGTTGACCAGGATGGCCTCCACTGAGGTGTTCGACAGGATCAGCTTGAAGGCGGCTGCCACCCGATCCGGTGTAGCTCCGCCGCCAACATCCAGGAAGTTAGCCGGTTCGCCACCGTGCAACTTGATCAGATCCATGGTGGCCATAGCCAGACCGGCACCGTTGACCATGCAGGCAATATTGCCGTCCAGCGAAACATAGTTCAGGTCATGCTCAGCGGCACTGCGCTCCATCTCATCTTCCTGAGAGGGGTCCCGCATGGCCTGCAGTTCAGCGTGACGGAACAAAGCGTTGTCGTCGATATTGATCTTGGCGTCCAGGGCCAGCAGATCGCCGGCCTTGTCGACAATCAGCGGATTAATTTCCAGCAGACCCGCATCACACTCCGTGAAAAGACGATAAAGCTTGCCGGCAAAATCGACGAACTGTTTGACCTGCTGGTTATTGAGGCCCAAGGCATAGCCAATGCTCCGTGCCTGATAGGCCTGCAGTCCGGCGGCTGGTTGCACGAAGGTGGTAACAATTTGCTCAGGCGTGTTGGCCGCCACTTCCTCGATGTCCATGCCACCGGCTGCTGAAGCAATGATCGCGATGCGCTCGCGTGCCCTATCGACCAGCATGCTCAGATACAGTTCACGCTCGATGTCGCTGCCACGCTCAACAAACACCTGGTTGATGGGCAAACCTTCGGCCCCCGTCTGCTTGGTAACCAGACGCTCTCCCAGCATGATGTCGGCGGCTTCTCGCACCTCTTCGGCGCTGCGTGCCAGCTTCACGCCGCCGCCCTTGCCCCGTCCGCCGGCGTGGACCTGGGCTTTGACGACCCATAACTGGCCGCCCAGGCGCCCGGCTGCAGCCTCAGCCTGGGCCGGCGTCGTGGCCACCTCGCCCTGACTGACCGGTATGCCATAGCGGGCAAAAAGCTGCTTTGCCTGATACTCGTGGAGATTCATGAAAATTCCCGAAAATGGGACCCACCGGCCCCGGAAAGGCGCGTATTTTGCGGGAATCTCGGCAGCTTGGAAACCATGACCGAAAGTCGCCTGCCGGCGGGGAATTGGGACCTGGATCACACGATAGCCCGCCGGATCAGACATAATCGTGCCGGCTATCTGTCCACGGGTACTCATGGCCCTCGCCAAACAAACCTTGCAAGAACAACTGCCCGCCGGCATTGCTGACACGGCGGCGCCTGCCGCCGATACGGCGCGCCGTATCCAGCGGCTGGTTGACATCTTCCGGCTCCTGGTCGGTCTGGTGCTGCTGCTTGTTGCCGTGCTCAATCGCGAACCGCCCCTGCTGGTGGCACGTTATCCCGATCTGTTCACCCTGACGGCCACGGTTTACACGCTCTTCGGCACAGGCGCCTTGCTGCTGCAAGGGCGCCAATCCACGCTGATACTGCTGATCGATATTCTGGGCATCTCACTACTCGCCCACACCGGTGGCGGCATATCCAGCGGCATTGGCGGCTTGCTGGTCGTGCTGGTAGGCGCTGCCAGCCTTGGGCTGAGTAATGAAAGGGCCCTGTTCGCGGCCGCCATCAGCGCCCTGGCCGTGCTGGGCGAGCAAACGCTTGCCTTCAGTCAGGGTCTATCCCCGGTCAATGCATTCATCCCCGCCGGTGTTCTTGGCGCCATCATTTTCCTGGTCGCTGCGACGGCCAATCCCCTGGCCCGGCGCCTGCGGGAAAGTGAAGCCCTGGCCATGCAGCGGGGCATCGACCTGGCCAATCTTGCCCAGCTGAATGACTACGTCATTCAAAACCTCCGCGAAAGTCTCGTCGTGGTCGACGAGGACGACCAGATTCGCCTGATCAACCAGTCTGCCGCCGATTTGCTCGGCGCGGATGACCGCAAATCCGGCCTGGGGCTGCGGCAGGTCTCGCCCGCGCTGGCCCGTGTGCTGAGAAACTGGCGCGCCGGGCAGACCGGGCCGGATGCCACTCTGGGCTTCCCCTCAGCCGGAGGCACAGCCCAAATCAATACCTATGTCGCACCTCTGGAGGGCCGCGAAGACGGTCCCGTGCTGATTTTTCTTGAGGATGCCAGCCTGCTGGCCGAGAAAGTCAGGCAAACAAAGCTGGTGGCGCTGGGCAGACTGTCAGCCAGTATTGCCCATGAAATTCGCAACCCGGTGGGCGCCCTGAGTCATGCTGCCCAGTTGCTGAGCGAATCACCCAACATTCGTGATGAGGAACGACGCCTGTTGGAAATTATCGGCATGAACAGCGGCCGCGTCAGTGAAATTGTCGAGAACGTAATGCAGCTATCGCGTCGTGACACCACCCGTGCGGAATCCATTGAACTTGGAACATGGGTGGACAGTTTCGTCACAGAATTTGTGTCCACCTGCGAGCTCCCGCCCCACAAGCTGACTGTCACCATCTCAGATCCGGCGCTTCACGTGCGCATGGACCCCAGCCATCTGCGTCAGGTTTGCTGGAATATCTGCGAAAATGCCCTGCATTATGCGAAGGAGAATGCTGCGGGTAGCGTTGTCGAAATTCGCTTCGGCCGATTAAGCGGCATGCGCCGACCCTACATGGAGATTGCTGATCGGGGCCCGGGGATAGATGAAGAAATGCGCGAGCGTCTCTTTGAACCTTTCGCGACAGGCAAGGATGGCGGCACGGGCCTGGGTTTGTTCATTTCGCGAGAGCTTTGCGAATGCAATCGGGCCACACTGATCTTTGAACCGCGCGACAAAGGTGGCAGCATATTCAGAATAGTTTTCGCCGATCCTCGGCGGTGGGAGACAAGCACTTGAGTAAACCGGTGGCGCTGATTGTGGATGACGAACCGGATCTGTGCGAACTGTTGGCCATCACTCTGGGCCGCATGCAGATCGACAGTGAAAGTTGCGGTGACATCACCAGCGCCCGCGAACGCCTGCAGGGTCGCGACTACCAACTGTGCCTGACTGATATGCGTCTGCCCGACGGCGACGGCCTGGAACTGGTGGGCTGGATGCAGGAACAGGGACTGAGTACACCGGTGGCCGTCATCACCGCCCACGGCAACGTAGAAACCGCGGTGCGCGCCCTGAAGCTGGGCGCCTTCGACTTTGTTTCCAAGCCGGTCAATCTGCAATCTCTGCGTAAGCTGGTAGAAACAGCTTTGAAGCTCCCCGGCGCTGATGACACGCGCAGCGAGCCCGGCAGCCTGCTCGGGGAATCGGATTGCATGCTCGACCTGCGCGCCATGATCGCCAAAGTCGCCCGCAGTCAGGCACCGGTGTATATCGCTGGCGAATCAGGCACTGGCAAGGAGTTGGTGGCCCGCATGATCCATGCTCAGGGCGCGCGCGCTGACAGCCCCTTTGTGCCGGTTAACTGCGGCGCGATTCCAGCTGAACTCATGGAGAGCGAATTCTTTGGCCACCAAAAAGGGGCCTTTACCGGCGCTGTTGCGGATAAGGCAGGTCTGTTTCAGTCCGCCGAGGGCGGCACGCTGTTCATGGACGAGATCGCTGACCTGCCCCTGCCCATGCAGGTGAAATTATTGCGGGTGATCCAGGAAAAATCGGTGCGCCCGGTCGGGGCCACCGCGGAAGTCGCGGTGGACGTACGCGTGCTCAGCGCTACCCATAAGGACCTGCGCGCCATGGTCGCCAGTGGGGAGTTCCGCGAAGATCTTTATTACCGGGTGAATGTGATTGAGTTGCGCGTGCCCCCGCTGCGCGAGCGCGGCCAGGATGTACTGATGCTGGCCGAACATATCCTGCAGCGCCTGGCGGGGGAAATGAACACAGCGGTGCCGAAATTTACTGCTGCCGCCCGGGACCGCTTGGCCGCGTACCATTATCCGGGCAACGTGCGGGAACTGGAGAATGTACTGGAACGCGCCATCGCGCTGGCGGCGGACGATCGGATTGATGCCGATGATATTCAGCTACAACAAACTGCCCTGCCCAATCATGCAGAAGAGCAACAAAAAGAAGCCGAGGAACTGGGCGAGCGCCTGCAGTCTGTGGAGCGGCAAACCATACGCGAAGCTCTCCAGGCCCATCGCTATAACAAGACCCGCACAGCTGAGAGTCTCGGCCTCACCCTGCGGGCCCTGCGCTATCGCATGCAGAAGCTTGGCCTGGACTAAGGCGAAAGCCTGAGGTGACGTAAAACGTCACTTTCTGACCCAATTTGTCCCCCGCCGGGGCGTGCCTTTTTCATTATGTTCCAAAGCTGTCGCCTTGAAAAATATTTGTCCATGGAAAACGCGCACTTAGAGACGAAGCTCACAGAGTTGGCACAAGCTTTGCAATATATTCTCCGCCGGCTTCGTGCCGAATGTTTTTTTGTACTGTCGATTCTCAAGGAGAGAGACTAATGAAGACAATCCAACAGGGTTTTACCCTTATCGAACTGATGATCGTTGTGGCGATCATCGGTATTCTGGCCGCCATCGCTATTCCGGCTTACCAGGACTACACCATTCGCGCACAGGTTTCTGAAGGTCTGTCGCTGGCTGCTGGCGCTAAAGCTGCTGTTGCCGAGACCTGGATGGCCCGCGGCGTCGCCCCGACCAGTCGTGCCGAAGCCGGCATGGATGACACCGCCGGAGACGGCACGGATACGACCGGTAAATACGTCACCGGCGTTGAAGTTGACGCCAATGCCAACATCGTCGTTACTTTCGGTAATGATGCCCACGGCAACATCGCTACTAACACCCTGATTCTCACACCTTTCCTGGCCGCTGATAACAGCGTCTCCTGGAAGTGTGGCTACGGTGATGCCCCTCCGGGCAACGTAATGAGCGTTGACACGGGTACTGGCGACATCGATGAGCAGTATCTGCCGTCGAACTGCCGCACCGGTGGCTAATAGCTGACGGACTCACAGAGTCTGGGAAAGGGGTCCTTCGGGGCCCCTTTTTTTTGCCGACCGCTCGCCAGGAGCTGCCAGAATCTGCTCACGAGGCCAACTTTTAGCCGGTCAGGCATCTTCCCCAGGGGGAAAGCCGTGGGCTGATAACGCTGATAATAGTGGCCTGCAGGCCGTGCAAAGAGGATAAGAGCAATAGCAACGTGAAATGCGTCAAGAAACGGGTTTCAGCCGCTTGCGTGGCCGGTTCGGCTTGTTCAGACTATGTGAAATGGTCAGGCTCATGCGCCTGATTGATTGGGGTTTTCTAACAGGTTCAGGGATTTAATGGCTGTTTCCGCAACTGCAGCACCACTAACAGGCCTGTCCCGTCGGCTGGTGCAGGACGGGATTGTATCCGAGGACGCCTGCTTGCAGGCGATCAAGGACGCCCGCGCCAGCAATCAGAGCCTGGTGGCCTTCCTCGTGGACAAAGAACTGGCGGATCCGCGCCAGGTCGCTATCGCGGCGTCTCACGAATTCGGCGTCCCCATGATGGATCTGAACGCCCTTGAGCTCGACCTGGAGGCAGCGCGCTCGGTCGACCAGAAACTGCTCAACAAGCATCGCGTAATACCTCTGGTCCGCCGCGGTCAGCGTTTGTTCCTGGGGGTATCGGATCCCACCAATTTACAAGCCGTTGATGAAATCAAATTCCAGACCGGTTTTCGCATCGACCCGGTGGTGGTCGAACAGGACAAGCTTGATGAGGTGGTCAATCGCGTCCTGGAAGCCGTCGACACCTCCATGGCGAATTTCGACGAAGAGGATTTCGACCTCGAAAGCCTCGACGTCATGGGTGGTGAAGAAGAACTGGATGAAGGCATCACGCGTGACGATGTGGAAGATGCACCCGTGGTGCGTTTCGTCAATAAGATCATGCTCGACGCCATCAAACGCGGCGCATCGGATATTCACTTTGAGCCTTATGAGAAAGCCTTCCGGGTCCGCACACGGCTGGACGGGGTACTCAAGCAGGTTGCCGCCCCGCCCATTGCTCTGGCACCAAAAGTTTGCGCGCGATTGAAAGTGATGGCGAGGCTGGACATTGCCGAACGCCGCGTCCCACAGGATGGACGCATTAAAATGCGCCTGTCACGCAACAGAGCAATCGATTTTCGAGTCAACAGTTGCCCGACACTGTTTGGCGAAAAAATCGTCATGCGTATTCTTGATCCCAGCAGCGCGAAGCTGGGCATCGATGCCCTGGGCTACGAACAGCATCAGAAAGAACTCTATCTGGATGCCCTGTCCAAACCCTACGGGATGATCCTGGTAACAGGCCCAACGGGTAGCGGTAAGACTGTGTCCCTCTATACCGGCCTGAATATCCTCAATACCGAAGACCGCAACATTTCGACTGCCGAGGACCCGGCGGAAATCAACCTGGAGGGCATCAACCAGGTCAACGTGAATCAAAGGGTTGGGCTGACGTTTGCCTCATCCCTGAAAGCCTTCCTGCGTCAGGATCCGGACATCATCATGGTGGGTGAGATCCGGGACCTCGAGACCGCAGAAATCGCCATCAAGGCAGCCCAGACGGGTCACCTGGTGCTGTCTACGCTGCACACAAATGATGCGCCGCGCACCCTGACTCGAATGATCGACATGGGCGTCAAGCCTTACGCGATCGCCACCTCGGTGAGTCTGATTATTGCCCAGCGACTGGCCCGCCGCTTGTGTGAGGCCTGCAAGGAAGTCAAAGACATTCCGGAAGAGGCTTTGCTCCAGGAGGGCTTCCAGCAGGACGAAGTCGCGAGCCTGCAGATCTTCTCACCGGTCGGCTGCAAGCAATGCAGCGATGGCTACAAAGGCCGCGTCGGTATTTACCAGGTCATGCCGGTGACTGAGACCATCGCCCGGATCATTCTGGAAGGTGGAAGCGCCGTTCAGATTGCTGACCAGGCGAACGAGGAAGGCGTATGGGACCTGCGTAGGGCCGCGCTGCAAAAAGTCAAGGACGGGGTTACAAGCCTTGAGGAAATCAACCGCGTTACCATTGACTAGTAATGTCCGGGCGCGAATTCATGCACCCGAACCTGATTGACAAAATACGGAACGGAATCTGATGGCCGGATCAATTGCAGTCAAAGCAGTCCCCTTCTCCTGGGAAGGTACCGATAGCAAAGGCAATCGCATCAAGGGTAAATCCATTGCTGCAGATGAAGCCGCATTGCGAGCAGAGCTGCGACGCCAGGGCGTGGTGCCGGTGCGCGTGCGCAAGCAATCGACGCTGTTTCAGTCCAAGGGAACCATTACGCCCAGTGACATCGCGGTATTCAGTCGTCAACTTGCGACTATGCTGACGGCTGGCATCCCCTTGGTTCAGTCTTTCGAGATCGTGGGCAACGGGCATGAAAACCCGGCCATGGCAGAACTGATTCTGGCCATTAAACAGGACGTAGAGGGCGGCACCGCTTTGGCGGACGCACTGGCAAAGCATCCACTTCACTTCGATGATCTCTTCGTTAACCTCGTCCAGGCCGGCGAACAGGCAGGCGCCCTGGAAACTTTGCTGGACAAAATCGCAACGTACAAAGAAAAAACCGAGGCCATCAAGAAAAAGATTAAGAAAGCCTTGTTTTATCCCGCGGCCGTGTTGGTTGTGGCAGGTATCGTGACGACTATTCTGCTGATTTTCGTGATTCCCCAGTTTGAGAGCCTGTTCAAGGGCTTTGGTGCTGACTTGCCGGCATTCACCCGGATGGTCATTAACCTGTCCGAATTCATGCGCAGCCAGGGCTGGCTCGTGGCTGGCGTTATCGGCGGCGTGATCGGTGGCTACATTTACATGAAAAAGCGCTCCCGAAAGATGCGTGAAATGCAGGACCGGATTGTGCTTAAGTTGCCGATTATCGGTGACATCATGACTAAGGCTGCCATCGCACGCTTTGCCCGAACCCTGTCCACCATGTTCAGTGCGGGTGTGCCATTGGTTGAAGCTCTGGACTCAGTAGCCGGGGCATGCGGTAACGTGGTCTACGAAATCGGCGTACTGGAAATGAAGGACGAAGTGTCCACGGGCCAGCGCCTGCAGCGCGCCATGTACAACACCGAACTTTTCCCGAATATGGTGATCCAGATGATCGCCGTGGGCGAGGAGTCAGGCTCCCTGGACGAAATGTCGGCCAAAGTCGCTGACTTCTTCGAGGAGGATGTCGATAACGCCGTGGACAGCCTGAGTAGCTTGCTGGAGCCCATGATCATGGCCATTCTCGGCGTCCTGGTCGGTGGACTGGTCGTCGCCATGTACCTGCCCATCTTCAAAATGGGAGCGGTCATCTGACCCTCGCCGATCTGTTTGCTCTGCAGCCGGCTATTTTTTCCGGGCTCGTGGGCCTTTTGGGGCTGCTTGTCGGCAGTTTTCTGAATGTTGTCATTCACCGCCTGCCCATCATGCTCGAGCGCAGCTGGCAGGCGCAGGCCAGGGACATTCTGGCTGCTGATGGCGCGCCCGCCGCAGGACCTGAGCCCACTGAAGTCTATAACCTGGTAGCCCCACGTTCCGGCTGCCCTGGCTGCGGCGCCCCCATTAAGGCCTGGCAGAACATTCCGGTGCTGAGTTACCTGCTACTGAAGGGCAAATGTGCCGCCTGCGGTATCGCCATCAGTCCGCGCTACCCATTGGTGGAAGCCACCACGGCAGCCTTGTCTGTTCTTGTTGCCTGGCACTTTGGCTACAGCCTGGAAACCCTGGCCGCGCTGATATTGACCTGGGCCTTGATTGCCCTGACGGTTATTGATCTGGATCACCAGCTCCTGCCTGATTCCATTACCCTGCCGCTACTCTGGCTGGGTATTTTCTTTTCTTTACTGGGCACCAGCTTCACCGACCTCAATTCCGCCGTTATTGGGGCCATCGCCGGCTATCTGAGCCTGTGGTCTATTTTTCACCTGTTCAAGCTAGTGACGGGCAAGGAAGGTATGGGCTATGGGGACTTCAAACTACTGGGCGCCCTGGGTGCCTGGCTGGGCTGGCAAATGTTGCCGGTCATTATTATTTTGTCCGCGGCCGTCGGGGCCGTCACGGGCATCAGCATGATCCTTGTGGGAGGTCGCGACAGCCAGCGTCCCATGCCCTTCGGGCCGTTTCTGGCCGCAGCCGGCTTTATTGCCCTGCTGTGGGGAGCCAAGCTCACCAGCGCCTACCAGCAGGCTGCCGGATTCTGAAATGAACCGGAGGACTGCGGCTGTGCTGCGCATCGGTCTCACCGGCGGCATTGCCAGCGGCAAAAGCACCGTCGCCGACTGCTTCGCGGAACTGGGCATACCGGTGATTGATACCGATGTGATCGCGCGCGAGCTTGTCATGCCCGGAGAACCCGCACTGGAGGAACTGGTCCAGACCTTCGGCGCAGACATTCTGCAGACGGATGGCTCACTCGACCGACAAGTCCTGCGGACCCGGGTGTTTGCCGATCCGGCGCAACGACATCGGCTGGAAAGCATCCTGCACCCGAAGATTCGCGCCCGCACCCTGAGCCAGGCGGAAGTTGCCGGCGGCCCTTACCAGGTGATCGTTGTGCCCTTACTGCTGGAAACCGGCTTTGATGCCCTGGTGGATGAAATAGTGGTGGTGGACTGTCCTGAAAGCGAGCAAAGGCAACGTTTGCAGGCCCGAGACGGGGAAGATAGCACCCAGGTCGAACGGATGCTGGCAGCGCAGATCAGCCGCGCAGCGCGCCTGGGGAGAGCCGATGCCGTAATTGACAACAGTGGCACCCTGGACGCCACACGCCAGCAGGTAGCAGCCCTGCATCACCGTCTACTCGACCAGACAGCGAAAATCAGGAACTAGGTCGATTGCGGCGACAGCCCGTGCTGACGCAAAATAACGGCATGCTCCTTGTTCCAATATGTCGGCCGGTGGGCCCGTGACTTCCTCGGTCAATCGTCTGAGCGATGCTGAGCCCGCGACGGGCGCAGAGGTTTATGAACAACCTCTCAGCGAGCGCATGCGCACCTATCTGCGCCTGGAATTCCTTTATCGCCAGCTGCGCTTTCACCTGGATCGCCCGGCACCCTGGGACAGTCGAGCCGCGCTCACGTCCATACTGGATATCATCGCCATCCTCACGCGTGGTGACGTGCGCAGCGATGTCCTCAAGGAACTGGAGCGCCAGACCTACGTATTTGACCGACTCCAGGACACACCCCAGGTCGATGAAAGCCGCCTGACCGGGCTGCTACGTAATCTGAACACCCATCGACAACAACTCATCGCCCTGGGTCCCCAGTACCTTCGTGACGCCCGGGAAAACGAGTTCCTGAATGCCGTCAAGCA
>JBPCXH010000051.1:0-3066 GCA_051008735.1 Gammaproteobacteria bacterium
CGGTTTACGCCCCTATCGGCTTTTCCGCCGGGCTCACAGGCAGCTTGTTCAGTGAGTTTGCGTTTACCCTGGCCGGAGCGGTTCTGATATCAGGCGTTGTTGCCCTGACCCTCTCCCCTTCCATGTGCGCCCGCTTGCTGCATAAAGATATTGGCAGCAGTCGACTCGAGCAGTTTTTGAACCGCTTTTTCGACGGCCTGCGCGATCGCTACAGCCGACAGCTGCACAACACCCTGAAATACGTACCGGTCACCCTGGTTTTTTCCTTCGCTGTACTGATCAGTATCTATTTCATGTTTGTCAGTGCGCCTCAGGAACTGGCCCCGCAGGAAGATCAGGGCATTGTCCTGATTGCCTCCACCGCCACCGCGAATACCTCGACCGATCAGCTGCGCCAGTACACCAACGCTTTGGTGGGTGACTTGGGCGAAATCCCCGAGGTCTATGGGACGTTCCTGTTCAACGGCAGTCCCGGTCGCGGACCTGCGGCCAATAATGTCGCCTTGTCAGGGCTGGTACTGAAAACCTGGAATGAACGTGAGCGCGTCATTGATGAACTGATCCCTGAGGCCCAGGCAAGGGCGAACAATATTGCCGGTCTGCAGTCCGCTGCATTCGCCCTGCCGACCCTGCCCGGCGCCGGCGGCGGCCTGCCGGTACAGATTGTGATCGGGTCCGCGGATCCGCCGGCCGCTGTTTACCAGGTTGCGCAGGAGTTACTGGGACGGGCCTGGCAAAGCGGCCTGTTCGCCTTCGTGGATATCGACATGAAGTATGACCGTGTCCAGGGAGAAATCAGCATCGATCGTGACAAGGCGGCCTCACTGGGCATCGACATGGAACAACTGGGTGTGGACCTGGGCACGATGCTGGGTGGCAACTACGTCAACCGCTTTAGCCTGGAAGGCCGCAGCTACAAAGTTATCCCCCAGGTGCAGCGACAGTTTCGCCTGAATCCGGAACAACTCAGCGAGTTCCGGGTCGCCACTCGCAGCGGCGCACTCGTCCCCCTGGAAGCCATCGTCTCTGTCACGGATAGTGTCCAGCCCCAGAAACTGCAGCGCTTCGAGCAACAGAACTCGGCCACCCTGTCGGCCGTGCCGGTACCGGGTATTCCCCTGGGCGATGCCCTGGCTTTTCTTGAAAAGGAAGCCCAACTGATCTTCCCGCGCGGCTACAGCCTGGATTATGCCGGCGCCTCGCGACAGTACGTCCAGGAGCGCGGCACCCTGGTGCTGACGTTCTTTTTCTCGCTACTAATAATTTACCTGGTGCTGGCGGCGCAGTTCGAATCTTTCCGGGACCCCCTCATCATGCTGGTGAGTGTGCCCATGTCCATTGCCGGTGCCATCGTGTTTCTGACCCTGGGTATTGCCACGGTGAATATCTATACCCAGGTGGGTCTGATTACTCTGATCGGTTTAATCAGCAAGCACGGCATACTGATTGTGCAGTTTGCGAATCAGTTGCAGGCCGACGAGGGACTGAGCAAACGGGACGCCGTGGTGAAAGCAGCCTCCATCCGCTTGCGGCCCATCCTGATGACCACCGCCGCTACCGCCCTGGGCGTCGTGCCTTTACTGCTCGCATCGGGGGCCGGCGCGGCTGCGCGTTTCGATATCGGGCTGGTCATTTTCACCGGCATGAGCTTTGGCACGCTGTTTACGATCTATGTGGTGCCGGCCATGTACATGCTGGTGGCCCGCGACCTGTCGAACATCAAAGCACCAGTCGCCGCAGCACCAGCTGGTGAATTACCGGCACGCTCTTCACCCGGCGCCTGAAAACCGCCCGGTCCGGGCCGACAAGTCAGCTCTCAGACATCAAACTCCTGACGCTCAGGACGTGGCGTTGCCGTCACGCCCTCCCGGTGCCGGGGAAAGGCATCAGCATCGATGGTATGCAGGTAGCCGTGCCAGGTGGCGTAACCCAATAGCGGGATGATGACAGCCAGGCCAAGAAAGCCTGTGGCCACACCCAGCAGCAGCAAGCCGACTATCAGCAGCACCCAGACCAGCATGGCAAGCTTGTTGCGCAATACCGCGTTAATGCTGGTCACAACGCCCGTTACGGCATCCACGTCACGATGCATGATCATGGGCAAGGAAAAAGCACTGGCCGCGAAAGTGATCGCCGCGAAAATCGCCCCGACGCTGGTGCCCACCCCCAGGTAAGTCGCCAGGTCTGCCAGGTCAGGATTAGACTCCATGGGAAAGAACACGTGCACCATGGAGCCGGCGCGTGCCCAGACCATGAAAATAACCAGCAGAATAAGAGCGAAGACCATTTCCACGCCCAGACGGCGGACGCCCGCTTCGCGAAAACTGACGCGTTGCCTGGGTGCCTTGCCCCGCTCCAGCTGCGCGCTGATGGCGTACAGGCCCAGGCACAGAACCGGGGCAATGAAAACGAAACCGGACAGCGCGGCCAGCAACAACCAGTAGCTGCCCCACTGGAAGGCCACGAAACTGGCCAGCCAACTGAGCAAAACAGTGAACAGGCCGTAGGCCAGGCTCAGGCCCGGTGCGGCCCGCATATCCGCCCAGCCCTCCTTGAGCCAGCCCAGCGGTGCTCCCGGCTGCAGCTGACGGCACGGGGCAACGAATGGCATGGCCTGACGGCCATCCTCGGGTGAATTTACCAGCTCCCCCATAGGCCCTCCTATCGTCTGCCAGCCATCATAACGCCATCTCTCTGATCGGGTATTAAAGCACCGTGACAAATCCCAGCGCGGCTCTTGGTCGGGTCGGGCGGAAGTCGAAATAAGATAACGGGATTATGTTCGATTGAAGCCTCCTCACGAGCGCGGGGCCGTATTCTGATTTACGGAGGATCTTCTAATGAATAACAACAATAATCTGACTCCTTCTGCCAGCGCTCAGCAAAGCCACCAGTTGCGGAATATTGCCGGCGATCTGATGGAGGTCCACGGGCTGCTTAGCCTGTTGTGCAATGAACTGGGCGGCGGCGGTATTGTGCAGGCCCGGCACCTGGAACCGATGCTGGCCAGGGCAGTGCCCAAGCTGCGTGAGGCGGTCCATGCCATGAACGAAATCAGCGACCCGC
>JBPCXH010000052.1:0-31685 GCA_051008735.1 Gammaproteobacteria bacterium
GCTGCCTGCGAATTCTCGTTTACTTCGCCGACACGCCAGTCCAGCAATCTCAGGGCCTGATGTTCGTCACCGCGATGGATGAATTCGAGGGCATGCTGTTTCGCTATGCGGAGCCTCGTGTCATCAACATGTGGATGCGCAACACTTACATTTCCCTGGACATGGTCTTTATTCGCCGTGATCAGAAAATAGGCCGTATCGCCTACGCGACCCAGCCCTTCTCAGAGGAACGCGTTACCAGCGGGCAGCCTGTCAGCAGCGTTCTGGAGCTGAATGCCGGCTTTGCCTCGCGCTGGAAGCTGCGAGCCGGTAATCGGCTGCTGCTGACGGACTAGCCTTCGATTTCCGCCGTCTCCGGATCCGTTGAATCAGGCGCAGGAATGAAACAGGCGACTTCGTAGCGCACATCATACCGGCCCGGATTACTTTCCTCGAAGCGGAACGGCCGACGCTCAACGATCTCGTAGCCGTCTGCACACATGCTTTTGGTTTCCAGCCAGACTTCCAGCCACTCCATCCGCTTGGCCTCTGCAGCCGGGTTTTTGTCCGGAAAAGCCGGCGTGAATTTGGCGTCGTAAAAAACGACATCATTGCGCTCGAAGGGCACGGTCAGGCGGGTCTCACGATGCCTCGCGAAATCAGGGGAATCCTGGTTGGCGGCACAACCTGCGCCGGCAAGAACCGCCAAGCAAACAAAAATACGTATCGCGTTCATAACAATCCTCACCAATTCACGAGAGCCTAACAGTCATTGCCGGCGCCGGGAACGGCCACCATTTTGACCGGCTTCAAATCATCCCTCGCATTGCCTGACAGGGTGAACTTGCTGGCAACTGACTGTGGCCACAGCGGGTGGAAACCAAACTCACCGGGAATCCCGGCACGGGCACCTAAGGTGCCAGAGCGGGCCCCGCCGCGCTACAGGCAGCCGTGCCGGCGCTTGCCGGGAAAGGCGGCCCTGCCAATGACACGCACCGGCAGGGAACTTCACGAAATACAGCCTGTCTACCCGTTCCGACAGCTACGCGGGGAGCGCAGCGCCGGAGGAGCGGGAGACCATGAGCACAAACACACTAAGCCCCTTGGGGGAATCCATAGAAAAGACGCGCACGGCGCTGGACTGGCTCAGCACGATTTTTGATCTGGGGATAAGACTCTGGGTTGCCCAGGTCTTTTTTAAATCAGGCCTGACCAAGATCGATAACTGGGACAGCACGGTATTTCTGTTTGGCAATGTCTATTCGGTTCCGGTCCTGCCACCAGAAATCGCTGCCTTTTTGGCAACCACCGCTGAACTGGGCTTGCCAGTGCTGCTGGTTATTGGTTTAGCCACTCGCCTTGGGGCACTGGGCCTGTTTGTTCTGAATTACGTAGCCGTCATTTCATTCCCTGACATGGGCGCTATCGGCATCAAGGATCACATCCTGTGGGGCGTGATGCTGGCCATGATCTTTTTTCATGGACCGGGACGACTCGCTGTGGATGAGTGGCTGCGCAGGCGATGGACTGCCGGCTGAGCACCTCGGGCGAAAAGTAGATTGCTACTTGCGCCCGGGCCGGCCGCGCTTGCGGCGTGGCTTCGCATCGGGCAAGCCGGTGTGTTGGGTGCGAAAGGAACCGGGTTTCTGACGCCGGCCATCGGCCATCAGGCCCGTGCCCTTCGGCTGCCAGGACGGCACCAGCTGATGAGCCGCATCACCAATAAGATCCACCCGGCCCATGCGCCGCAAGGCAGCCCGAATCTGCGGCCAGTTCTCTGCGTCGTGGTATCGCAGGAAAGCCTTGTGCAAGCGTCGCACGCGCAGCCCGCGTGGCACGCGAATCCGTTCACTGCGACGAGAAATCCGCCGCAGCGGGTTCCGCTTGGAGTGATACATCGCTGTGGCTGTCGCCATGGGTGAAGGCAGAAAAGCCTGCACCTGGTCAGCTCTGAAGCCGTTCTGTTTCAGCCAGAGGGCCAGCTCCAGCATGTCATCATCGGATGTGCCCGGATGCGCCGCGATAAAGTAAGGAATCAGGTACTGCTCCTTACCCGCTTCCTTGCTGTAATGGTCAAACATTTCTTTGAAACGATCGTAAGTACCAATACCGGGTTTCATCATCAGTGACAAAGGACCCTCGGCAATAGCTTCCGGAGCAATCTTCAAATAGCCACCCGTGTGATGCTGGGCCAGCTCTTTAACGTACTCAGGTGACTCCACAGCCAGGTCGTAACGCACACCGGACGCAATCAGGACTTTTTTCACGCCTTCTATTTCACGCGCCTTGCGATACAGCCGGATCAGGGGCTTGTGGTCCGTGTTCAGGTTTGGACAGACCTTGGGGAACACACAGGAGGGCCGACGACAGGCCGACTCGATTTTCCGGCTCTTGCAGGCCAGTCGATACATGTTGGCCGTGGGGCCGCCCAGATCAGAAATAACGCCGGTAAAGCCCGGCACCTTGTCACGGACTGCTTCGATCTCACGCAGAACGGATTTCTCCGAGCGATTCTGAATAATCCGCCCCTCGTGCTCGGTGATAGAGCAGAAGGTACAACCGCCAAAGCATCCACGCTGAATAGCAATGGAAAAGCGAATCATTTCGTAGGCAGGAATCTTTGCATCCCCGTAGACCGGGTGCGGACGGCGCTGGTAAGGCAATTCATACAGGCCATCCAGCTCCTGGGTCTTGAGGGGAATCGGCGGCGGATTCAGCCAGAGCTCACGATCGCCGTGCCGCTGCACCAGGGCACGCGCATTACCCGGGTTCGACTCCAGGTGAAGAATTCTCGACGCGTGAGCATACAAAACCGGATCATCACAGACCTGCTCAAAGGCAGGCAGACGAATGGCTGTTTGTGCACGCTCCTGGCGGGGGATATCGCGGGCAAACTTCACCACGGTCTCTTCGCCCTTAGCCTCGCTCTTATCTTCGCGTTTATCGCTGCCTGGCCCCATGACATACGGATCGGGATGGGGATCAATGCGACCGGGGGCATCCAGGTGCGTCGAATCCAATTCGCGCCAGTCGGCGGGGAATTCACTGCGCATGAACGCCGTCCCGCGAACGTCCTGGATCGAGTGGATGTCTTCGCCGGCGCGCATGCGATGTGCGATCTCGGCAATCTGTCGCTCGCCGTTACCAAACACCAGCAAGTCGCCACGCGAGTCCAGCAGCGCGGACCGCCGGACCTTGTCTGACCAGTAGTCGTAATGCGCAATTCTGCGCAGGCTGGCCTCAATTCCACCGACGATTAACGGAACGCGGGGAAAAGCTTCCCGCACCCGTTGCGAATACACGATCAGCGAACGGTCGGGCCGCTGCCCACCCTCGCCCCCGGGCGTATAGGCATCGTCCCGTCGGACCTTGCGATCCGAGGTGTAACGATTGACCATGGAATCCATGTTGCCGGCTGTTACGCCAAAGAACAGCGTCGGTTCGCCCAAGGCACGAAATGCGTCCGGACTGCGCCAGTCCGGCTGGGCAATGATGCCGACGCGGAAACCCTGGGCCTCCAGGAAGCGGCCAATAATGGCCATGCCGAAACTCGGGTGATCCACGTAGGCATCGCCCGTCACCAGGATAATGTCGCAAGCATCCCAGCCAAGCGCATCCATCTCCGCCCGACTCATGGGCAGGAAGGGACAACTGCTGCCCGGCGCATCGGCGGGCGCATCGTAGGAAAAAAGCTGGCGGGCGGCCTTCATTAATGAATTGTCTCACCCTGTGAGGCATGGGCCCAAGCCAGACTTGGGTCAATGCAGGCCAGATCGCATTCCTGAACGGCTGAGATATCTGCTGCAGGCCCCGGGGCTGCTAAGATCCGCTCATGAATGACGAACCGAAAATTGCCGTTTTCGTGGACTTTGAGAATCTTGCTCTCGGCGTCAAGGACCTCAAAGGCGCGGACTTCCAGATAGAGCTGATCATGAAAAGGCTGCTGGAGAAAGGGCGCATTGTTTACAAGCGGGCCTACTGCGACTGGGGTCAATACAGCAAACTCGGCCGCGAGTTCCACAAACTCGGCATTGAAATGGTGGACATACCCCGATCACGGGTGAGCGGAAAAAACAGTGCCGATATCAGAATGGTGGTGGATGCCATCGACCTTTGTTATTCAAAAACACATATCGATGTATTCGCCCTGTTGACCGGCGACAGCGACTTCTCTCCCCTGGTTTCCAAGCTCAAGGAAAACAACAAGCGAGTGCTGGGTTGCGGAGTTCGCAACTCCACCTCCGACATACTGTCAGCCAGTTGCGATGAGTTCGTCTATTACGATGATCTGATCGAGGTATCCCGAAAGCGGAAAACCCGCAAGAAGACCAGCAAAACGAAGGGCAGTTCGCCAAAGCAGCAAGAAGCAGTCGAGCGCATCGTAGAGACCGTGGAATCCCTGGAATCAGACTACGACCCCATCTGGGGCTCAATGATCAAGCAGACCGTCAAACGGGTTTATCCGGGTTTCAGCGAAGCCTACTACGGCTACAAAAGCTTCTCTGAACTTCTTGAAGATGCCCAGAAGCAAGGTCTGCTGGCCCTGGAGTTCGACCAGGATCGTGGCAACTACAAAGTCCGGTCGGCCTGAAGGCCGGCCAAAGCCGAGCGCCGCACGAAATTTTCTTGCATGCGCTTAGTGTCTTTATTTCTGGCAATACTCGGCTTTCTATTGGCGACTTTCGCCGCTGCCGTTGAAATTAATCATGCCGTGGTGAGCAAGAATGGCGGCGTGTTTCACTTGGAGGCTGAAACGCTGGTGGAGGCGCCACCGGACTTTGTTTATGAAGTCCTGACGGACTTCGATCGATTTCACAACCTGGCGGCCGGGATCGCGGCCACACGCTACCTGGAACCCGATGAAAAAGGCGGTCAACTGGGATACACGAAGGTAGCCGGCTGTGTATTCATGTTCTGCAAAAGCTTCGAGAAAGTTGAACGAATATGGGCGACGCCAAAGAAAAGCCTGGTCACTATCGCCCTGCCCGAGCGCAGCGACTTTCGGGTTTACGCGACCCGCTGGCGGGTCATAGATGCAGACGGTAAAACCCGGCTGGCCTTTGAAGCAAACATGCAGCCGGATTTCTGGGTACCGCCGCTTATCGGGGCCTGGGCAGTCGAACGAAAACTGCGCCTGACGGCCCTGGAAATGGGCCAGGTAGTTGAGTATCTCTACGCCAACGGTATCCCCATATCGGCGCTACCCCGGAGCAACGAAAACCTGTGAGCTAGCGTTTCTTCGGCACCAGCTCGCGATAGTCTGGCCTTAGCTTGGCCCAATCATCCGCTTTACGCGAAGAATCAGCCAGAGCAACTTTTATTCCGCCGGCCACGAGAGCTGAACGATCACCGGCCGAGGCCTTGCCAGCCTGCTCATGAGCGTCGGCCCAGGCCGCGGAAGAGAATACGAGAAGACCCGCCAGAAGCCAGGTCGCGCGTCGTGTCAGTGTCATTAGAAAACTCCGTTTATTGGACCAGTATAGCCCGGGCCGAGACGGAGCTGGCATGGGGTGGAAAATGACGGGCATCAGATTAATGCTTAAGAGGTGCCGGCAGAGAGGCAAAAAAAAGGCCCGGCGCATATCGCCGGGCCGTTAATTCCACTTCCCTGTGGCAAATCGAGTATCAGGTCAGTCGCGCTTCTTGATCGCCCACTCGGGTTGAGACCCCCAGGTTTGGCCACCCCAATTGTAGTCGCGCTGTTCAAAACGATCGTAAGCAGCATTGGCACCGGGGATACCGGTACTGGCCGCGACTGAGATAGCCGGCGCCATCTGTCCACCACGGTGGCCAGGAAATTGGTCACTGCCGCCGGCAAAGCTGGTTGTGCCGGTAGCCGGGCAGGTACCGGCAGAGGGGAAGTTCTTGGCGTAGATATTGGCCCAACTCGAGTACTTAGCGCCACCAGGATTATCGATAACTCCCAGGGTGTACGTAGCCGCTTGGGTCCAACAGTATCCTCCGGTGGTACCTAAGGATCCCACAATCGCTTTGGACTTCCAGTTCCATACTCCTGAAGAATCCATTTCCGCCCGGAAACCACGCTCGTAAGCCGAACCCACCGCCCAGGTAAGATAATTATCCATCCAGAGTGCGAGGCCTGTAGCAAAGCCACCTGAGTCATTTGGATTCGGAGTGGAACTACTGTTATAGACAATCGCTTGCGCAACGTTGGGACCGGTGAGGATCAGCCCGGTATTCTCAGCGCCTGGCAGACCACGCAAATCAGTGTTCATCGAGTCCAAAGCAAACACGACAGCATTCATCAAAGTTTGCTTCAACGGGTGATTATCAGGCGTTGCTACCGCGGCATTCGCAATATTCCGAAAGCCCCAACCCAGGCCGCGAACCTGGCCCGCACGGTAGCTTCTGGGCCAACCCGCGTAAGACCCGGGGCGCTCCATGATCCAGTTAGCCACACCCCAAAACTGGCATTGCTCGAGGGCGCCGTATTCGGCAGTCACCAGGTACAACACATAGTTGCAACTTGGCTGGTGAGCCATATCCGTACGGACAGGGCTCGTACTTTGCCGCTTGGCAGGAATACCACCCCAGCCGGCACCCACGACATTGGGGTTATCCGCAAGATCCAGAGGAAAGCCTGTGCTCTCATCACGTGGATTCATTGCGTAGTCATGACTGCTGACGGTCCAGTGATAGACATCACCGTGGGCCCGCATTGCATCGAAGGCCCGCCGATCACCGGTCATCAGGTAAGCGGCACTCCAGCGATCATAAGGACCAATATGCGCCGCAGCACCGCCACTCTCCAGTGCAGCGCTCAACTGACCACGCGTACTCCACTCAACGCTTCGCGGGAAGCCGGACAGCATGCTCTCGGAAACGCGATCTTCGCGATACTCCGGCACAAGGCGAGTGTCCTGAACGTACTCGGTGTCCAGACCGACCCAAAGACCGGTATCACCATTCCACCAGGCGCGTCGCGGATAACGCTTATCGGCATCGATACTAAATCCGCTATTGGTGTACTCGGTCGCGCCGCCCACTGTGAGAGTAACGTCGCCAGTCACATTCGAGAGAGCTTTGAAGGTACCGGTATTTTCAAGAATGCTGGTGACATAGACGCGCTGTACCGGCCGGCCGAAGGCGCGCACATGGAAGTATCCCTGCACAGTGTTGTGCTCATTGCCCGTACCACCGACACGCAGCGGACCACCGACGATGAACTCCGAAGCCAGCGGCCCGGCAAAATGGGTGTAATCCTGACGTGGCGTCACAGTGCCGTCGAGAAGATCAGCAGCGCTCAGGCTGTAATTAGTACCGCCCAGTCTCACCTTGATCTCGGCGTCGAAACCGGCTGCAACCACATCACTCTTGCTGATGCCAGCGCCACCCGTCTGGGTGCCTACGCGCACCTGGTAAGAGCCGGAGTTATTCCCGGAGGCCGGCATGACCACTGTCAGGGCACCATGCATAACCGAGCCATCTGTCTTCCAGGTCGCCAGCGGATTCCACTGAGAGGCGAGCACCGTGCCATCCGTTTCAGTGACGACGAGGTCTGTGGTCGGGTTTACCGCACCTTCAGCCAAAGGCACGCCAAAGGTAATAGCGCGCCCGTTGCCTGAACCGGAATCCTGAACATCAAAGCTGGCAACCACATCAGTGGCTTGCTGATTCTGCACCGAGACCGTGACTGCGGCTGTATTGCTGCCGCCGGAACCCGTGCAGGTAATTTCAAAAGCAGTCGTAAAACTCAGAGGGCCGACAGAATCGGAACCGCTGGTTCCCGTTTTGTTGGTCCAGCCACCCGCTGCGGAACAACTGCTTGCGTTGCTGCTGCTCCAGCTGACGGTGGTACTGTCGCCCGGGTCAACCAGAGAATCAGCTGTGCTGATCTGAACAGTGGGTTCAGGATCGCCTGCTGGTGGCGGTGTCGGTGGCGGATTGCCGCCACCACCCGGTGGGTCCTCGGGAGGATCTTCTGCCGGCGGGTCTTCGGGAGGATTGGCCGGGGCGATCACATTGATCTGCCGCGTAGTCGTGCCACCGTCGCCGGAACACATCAGCCGGAAGGCTGAGTCCTGGGTTACGGGGCCGATATCTTCTGTGCCACCCAAAGGACGAGCGCCAGACCAGTCGAGATCCGCGTCACACTCTGTGGCGTCCGTCGCCAACCAAATCAGGCTAACCATGCCCGTCTGGGCAAGTTCACTGGTATCGGCCGAGAACTGAAGGCTAGGCGCACCGATGACGCCTGCATCGTTCGGCGGATTATCATTACCGCCACCACTGTTGCCAACACAGCCACTGAGCACAAACGTTGCGAGTACGGCGGCGGATACGGACCCCGAGGCCCTAATATTTCTTGTCATGTGTCCTTCCCTAATAAGACGACGAGACGTAATTTGAAGGATCCCCAAAACGTTGCGCACAGTGGGAAATCCAGACCGCAGCAAGGCCGCGGGCGCGTATTAAACCATAGGGACCCACGACCTTTGCGAACAAAGAACCAGTTCTCATTTCTGTCCCTACGGGGTTCAATACGTTAACTGCGTTTCCTCAGATAAGGTTTAGACCGATAGCTTGCCGACCCGGGGTGTTAACGCGCTGATTTGCACTTTATGCAGTGCGGCAAAATACAGCAGATCACGCTCTGCCATCCGGCTGAGAAGCTCATTCTGCCAGTGGAAGATCGAGCATTATTGCGCAACCGGGAGATCCAGCCCCTTAATAAACCTTGGCTTTAGCTGCTGATGATGGGGATCAGGGGAGAACTTGCACCGACTCGGCAGACCATTATTCCGCGCGGCTAACTAACTCCACTGCCACAGGCGTAGCCTTAAAGGCAGGCGTTCGACTGCGGGGATCCACGGCCGTTCCTGTCAGCACGTTTGCCTCCGGAAAATAAGCCATCAGGTTACCGGCGGGCAGATCAAAGGCAGCTACCTTGACCTGCGCCATGCGGCCCTGGGCCGAGACCAGATCGACGCAATCACCGTCGCTCAATTTCAGTACGGCCATATCATCCGAATTCATCATCACGGACCAGCGATTCTGCGTGGGCCGATAGGAATCTTTTTGCTCATACACGATAGTGTTGAACTGTCCTTCGCTGCGAATCGTTGTCAGCAGGAAAGGCATGTCCTGATCCTCATCATCAGCTGCAGCTAAAGCCACCACCTTCAGGGTGGCCCGACCATCGGCCGTGCGAAATTGTGGTTTGTGCAGCAGGCGACCCTTAATGTGGAACTCTCGCTTCGCGACATCGATGTCCGCAAGGTCTTCCATCCCGGGAATCGTGTGCGCGATAGCTTCGCGAATGTGTCGATGCTCGCGAAATTCACGCATGTCGACGGGGCAATCATCAAGCACGCGTTCTGCCAGCTCACTCAGAATTACGGACTCCGGTCTGACGTTTTCCAGCCGCTTTATGCCGCCGTCACTCAGCCGCACGTAGTTGAACATCGACTCCTGGGTTGTTGGTTCCCACTCTTCGTCGCGCGCCGTTACCGGTAGCACCAGTGTCTCACCGTCTTCAACGCCGCAGACATGCCCCCGATTGAGGGTCGTCGTCAGAAACAATTTGAAGCCAATGCGATCGAAAGCGGCCTCGGCCCATGAGGTGTTCGGGTTCGCGCCAAATAAATTACCGCCCATAAGCACCGCAACATCGATGTCCCCTGCGGCGGCGGCCTCCATGCCCGACATGGTATCGAAGCCCTGATCACGAGGCAGGGTAACGCCGAACTCTTTTTCCATACGCGCGAACACATCCTCGGGCAGGACGGGCTTGACGCCAATCGTGCCAATACCCTGCACATTGCTGTGACCGCGCAGAGGCAGCAGGCCGGCATGGCGTTTGCCCACCATACCGCGCAACAGGGCCAGGTTGACCAGCGCTTCAATGTTGTCCACGCCATGCAAATGATGCGTCAGGCCCATACCCCAGGCAAAGACAACCTTGCGAGCACGGCCATAGGTTGCAGCGACCCGTTCTATATCAGACTGAGAAATGCCCGTTGCGCTGGTGATGTCAGCCCAAGGTGTCGCCTGAATGTCCTGCCGAAATTCATGGTAACCGTTGGCATGCTGGTCCAGAAATTCATCATCGGCGCCGCCCGCTTCCAGCACCGCCTTGGCCAGACCTTTAAACAAGGCGATATCCGAGCCAATTCGAGGCTGCAGATAATCCGATGCAATCCAGGTACCCCCGCTGAGCATGGATTTCGCACTTTTAGGCACCGCAAATCTCACCAGGCCCGGCTCGCGGGCCGGATTGATGATGACCACATCACCGCCCCGGTCACGCACAGCTTTCAATTTGTGAATGAATCGCGGGTGGTTAGAGGCCGGGTTGGCGCCCACCACAAAGACCAGGTCGCAACCGGAAAGATCATCCAGCTCAACCGTCGACGTCCCGGTGCCGATGGTATCGCCCAGCGCAACACTGGTGGCCTGATGACAATAATAAGAGCAGTTGTTCACATTGTTGGTGCCGTACAGACGGGCGAACAACTGCAGCAGGAAGCCCGCTTCATTCGAAGCCCGGCCGGACGAATAGAAAAAGCTTCGACGCGGCTGCGTCTGCCTCAGCTTGGCGGCTGCCAGCTCAAGCGCGAAGTCCCAGCTGACGGGCACATAGTGATCGCTACCCGGCGCCTTGTGGACAGGCGTCCCCAGACGCCCCAGGTGCTCCAGCTCATGGCCGTCTAACTCCTTCAATTCACTCAACGGGTGAGCAAAGACTTCCACGGGAATCGGCGGCTGAATATCGGTGGACTGGGCCTGGATACTCTTGTTGCAGACCGACGGAAATTCGCCCAGCTCATTGACCATGCCACCGGCCTGGCCGCCCATACCCAGCCCGCAGGCCTTACAGGTATTCCGGGCCCGCAGTGCCTTGGCGGTGTTTTGCAGGCCAATACGCTGGGCAGTCCGCAGGGTATAAAGAACCTTCTTGGCGCCACCACCAACCGTTGACGGCTCACCGGCGGCGGACTGAACGGGAGAATCTTTCATGGCAGGCAGATTACACGCTCAGGCCTGGATCTTGATACCGGCCCTGACCGAGGGCCACTGTCACGGTTCTGTCGCCGCATCGCTTAAACTATGAACCCCGTTAATCTGGCTGCGCAATGCTCCGTCTGAAAGATATCTCCAAGCACTACGGTGAAGTTGCTGCCCTGGAACAGCTAAGCCTGGATATCCGGCAAGGCAGCACCACGGCACTGATCGGACCCTCCGGCTGCGGTAAATCAACGCTGCTGCGCGCACTTATTGGCCTGGTGCCTCCGGATACGGGCACCATCGAATTCAATGGCGTAAAGCTTAGCCCCGAAAACTACACGCGGGTGCGGAGGCAGGTGGGCTACGTGGTCCAGGATTCCGGCCTGTTCCCGCATCTCACCGCCCGCAGCAATATTGAATTGATGGCCCGCCACCTGGGATGGTCTGACCAACGGTGTGAAACTCGTATTCTGGAACTGGCGGAATTAACCCACTTTCCCCAAGGCTGCCTGGATCGCTTCCCGACAGAATTGTCAGGCGGGCAGAATCAGCGGGTGGGCCTGATGCGGGCCCTGATGCTCGAACCTGAAGTTCTGTTGCTGGACGAACCCCTCGGCGCCCTGGACCCTATGATCCGCTTTGAGCTACAGGAAGACCTGCGGGCAATCTTCACGGCACTGAAAAAGACCGTGGTGATGGTGACCCACGACCTGGCGGAAGCTGCGTTTCTTAGCGACAACATCGTGCTGATGCGTGATGGCGGCATTGTCCAACGCGGCACCTTGGACGATATGCTGAATTCACCGGCGAATGAATTTGTTGCGCAGTTTGTGCGTGCCCAACGCAATCATCACGATGACACACCTCAACTGGCCTGAGCCGCACCAAAGTCAGCTCGCTAGTCGGCGCCTGTTCAGGAAGTTTCTACCGACCAGCTATCAATAGAGTCCAGACGAGTGCGCAGCAACGTCGCCCAACGCCGGGCCACTCGGCGCACTTCTGACCAGTTAGACGCCGAACTGGAGAAATTTAACTGAGAGCCTGCCCGGCTGGCTGCGCGCCTATCCAAAGCGCGCAGCAGGGTTGCCCCGGTTTCAGAGTCCCGCAATTCGATAACAAGCGTTGCCGCACCCACCTGACTGAGAAAAACATCCCGGCGCCCCGCTTGCTCGGGTGGCACAAACGATACGACGTCGTAAAGGCCACCCCATACCGTCAGTACATCCGGACCCGATTCTTCCACCAGAGAAAATCGCTCTGATGCTGATAACTCTTCACGGAATATTTCAACGACAACCTCCCTTAAGCGGGTCTTCTGAACCTCGGACATTGAAAACTCGCGTCGACTGGCCCCGGTTCTCTGCTCCGGCCTGAACTCAATGCCGGCACCCTCCAGACGCAGCTTACGGTAAGCCGACAAATCCACGCCGGGCCGAATCCAGGCGGCATCTGCCCGGGAATTGGTAATGCGGCGCAATCCATCAAAACTTTCTTCGGCGCCTATTACAGGCTGTGATGGCTGCGTGCTGCATGCGGCCATCATCAGAGCGCCCAGTAACACAGGGAAAACCAGGCGAATAGTTTGATTCTGTCTCATGCTTGCCCCCGATAGCTTGCGAACCAAGGCCCAATGTCCTCCCATCGTGCGGCCGGTGTCAAACGGCAACGAAGCCGCTACGGAGCAGAGCCGCCAGGCAACCTTAATTGGACGCGGTGGCGAGAGAATTCTGGCAGCAGGTATCACCGGCGATCCGCATCCAGGCAGTCGTGCGATCCTCAAGATAAGAATAGAAGGGATTGTGCCGAAGCCGCAAAAGTGAGCTGGCCGGAATGCGCAGCAGCCCACGTTCACCCTGGATAGCCTGCTGCCCAAGGAATAGCAGCTGATCCTCGCTTGGAGGACCACGGCCATACAGGGGGTCTGAAGGTGCAAATGGCAAAGCAACATGGGACAAGGAAAGCACATTGCGTGGCCAGTCTGTTTCCAGATCCGTCACGAGAGTGGCCGATGAGCTAAAGGGCAACTTCTTCCTGGCCGTCGCTTTCAGCGTCTCCGGTCCGCGATTAGTAATCAGCGTCACCGAAAACGGCAAGCTGTCGTCAGCCATGACCTGCTGCGTCAGGGGACCCGGGTCATCAACCAATATTGAAGTGGCGGCAGAAAAACGATTGATATCAAAAAGCACCAGCTCGTGATTATCTTCAGGCAGTCGGCGCAACAAATCATTCACCACGGCCTGGGTGGATGTCGTGGCATCCACCGTGGATTTGAATACCAGAGTAGGCGGCAACACAGGCTGCGCACCGCTGCGCGCGCGGGCGGCTACCCGCCGGGCGACACGCCGCGTCAGGGCATAGACCTGCGCACCGGCATTGGTCGTAAATGAGTTGTATTTGTAGGGATCGAATTCGGGCTGAATACTCAGCCACGCCAGACCGCCCAACCCGGGCACCTTGGACAAACCTCGCTTCCAGGAAGCCAGGCCGGCACCGGTCGCCAGTCCGATGGCAGGTGAAATCAGCACCAGGCTCGCCGGTGCAGGCATGAGCGGGTCTTCCAGTGCATCGAGGGTGAAGTTCAAGGCCAGCGTAGCGCCGTTGGAGTAACCCACCATATGCACCGGAGCTGCGCCAATCTCCTGGCGCAAGTGCTCGACAGCAAGCTCTACGGCTGCCGCCATGTCCTGCCAGCGCAATCGCAACAGGCCCGACGGTGCAGTCCCGTGACCGGGCAGGCGCAATCCCATAACGACGTAGCCTTGCTGCTGCAATGTCTCACCGAGCTGACGAAGACTGTAAGGAGAATCCGACATCCCGTGCAGCAACAGTACGCCGCCCACCGGGTTGCTGGCCGGCAACAGAAAACTCCGATTCCAGTCGGGGATCAGACTCCGGGGATCAGCCGAGCTACCGGCGCTGTAGCGAACCAGGCCAAACTCCGGGCCTGTCCCAACCTCTGAGTAGACTTCAGTCTGCAGCTGATCAAAGAGTCGATCCTCCAGGGCCAGATAGCCGTTGAAGTCTTGCACCTCCTCACGCTGAGAAGCCTGGAACTCTTCATCCAGACCTGCCTTGTGCCACGGTTGCCGGGGTGACCCGCCACACGCGCCGAGCATAAGCACAATAGCCAGTACGACAGCCAATCCCCGCCGGCCTGGAAGACAGGCCCGCCAATCTTTTCGGCTTCGGAGCGCCATGCTTGCAGACCTCCCTGGCTCAGCCACAGGTCCCGGCACAGCGGGTCACAATCCGCACGCACGTGGCATCTTTCAGCTGCTCCCGGGACAAAGACAAATCGCCACCCCCCGAGTGCAACAAAGAGGCGCTGTTACATTGACGCTCGCGGGTCCGATACTGGATGTCGTTAAACCATTTTACTGCCGTACAGGCTGGCGAACCGCTGCCTATCTGCAAGCCCATTTCATAAGTCCCGCAACGCAGCCGGTTATGTTCTACCACACCTTTTATTGACCAGGCGCCAGACTCTGTGAAAGAGCCTTCGATATCGCGCTGCTCAAAAGAACGCTGGAATGGCTGATCATCAACCATGGCTGGAGCCGGTCGTAACTCTATATCCACGCGATTCACCACGCGATAGCTATCTGCTGGCTGCTCAGTCGGTGCCGTGCAGGCAGCCAGCAGCACAAGAAGCACCGGCAGAAAAATGCGTGACGACTTTCGTGCAGTAATTAACATGACAAACTGAACACCCCCGCGATCGAGGACTTAGCATATACCTGATTGATCTCGTCCGCATAAATCGGACACCACACGGCACCGATAGCCGGGTCAGCGGGCAAAACTATTTCAAGGCAGCGAGCTTTTTGCCGATGAACACGAAGATCTGCAGCTTCGCGATAGCTTTCTTCCGGCAACAAACGAGGGCAACGGGGCGGAACGCTTCGCTAATGAAGGGCACTGCATGATCCGCCCGGGCAGTCTGGATGCGGATACTTGCTCTTATATAAGAGGCCGGGCTGAAGATTGCGCCTTAGGTCATGGCTTTTCTGACT
The DNA here is from genome assembly GCA_051008735.1 of Gammaproteobacteria bacterium. GTDB lineage: Bacteria > Pseudomonadota > Gammaproteobacteria > Steroidobacterales > J054. Next base: position 14,961 of record JBPCXH010000052.1, read on the forward strand.
GACGCAGGGCAATCAGATTAGCGCCGGTTGAAACCAGAACTTTTCTATCCGGGCCGTACAGGGTCTCCTGCCACTCCAGGCGATCGGCAAACACGGCATAGCGCATATCCGGACTCACCGCCTGACCAAAACGCTCACTTTGAAAAGTGCAGTCATCCGCTTTGACAACACCCTCGAAACCACCCGCTATTCGTCTCCAGCGAAAAGTGCAGCCGTCGGGAAATGACATCAGCTTGGCTGCCTCCAGATAAAACCAGCTATCCGGACGTTGCTCAAGATTCGGCGCCTCCTGGCCCGGGCTGAATATCCAGGCACGCATGCGATTACCCGGACGAGTCGGATTGGTTTTGAACGCAAAGATTTTTTGCTGCAAAGGCTGCCCGTCAGGCCCACCGACACTCAGCTGGTAATAAAAGCTGCGCGCGCCAAACTGGGACGCGTCGATGGGGGCGATCTTGTGAAAAATTTCCTGGGTGCGGCCATCCGGGGCCCCGGGTACCGGTGCCGTACCCGCATACACACCGGGAAACAGGGCAAGCAGCTCTGAAAGCTCCCCATCAGACTCGGGCGGGAGCACCGAACAACTGCCTGCCAGCCAGGCGGCAGCAAAGACAGACAACAGAACGACGATAGGCTTAGGCATAGCCTGATTCTCAACTGCTCAAGGGCCACTGGCAAGGCTCAGGCAATGGCATACTCGATAGTCTGACCGAATGGCTCCAAGGCACAGGGAACCCCAGTGGGCTCAGCCTTGTCTTAACGACGAAATCCACGCATTGCGCCTGTATCACAGGGGACGACCAATGAATGCCGCAGAATTATTTGTGAAGTGCCTGGAAGCCGAGGGTATTGAGTACATCTTTGGCGTACCCGGCGAAGAGAATGCTGACTTCGTCATGGCGCTCGAACGGTCAAAGCAGATTCGTTTTGTGCTCACCCGACACGAACAGGGTGCCGCTTTTATGGCTGAAGTCTATGGCCGGCTGACGGGCAATCCTGCGGCCTGCCTGGGAACTCTCGGCCCGGGCGCGACTAACCTGATTACCGGCGTCGCCGACGCCAACATGGATCGCGCCCCTATGCTGGTCCTGACCGGTCAGGGTGCTGTGACTCGACTCCATAAAGAATCGCACCAGGTGATGGATGTGGTGGGCATGTTTGAGCCCGTCACCAAGTGGGCAACCAGCATCTGGGATCCAAACACGATTCCGGAAATTGTCCGCAAGTCAGTGCGACTGGCCCGGGCAGAGAAACCCGGCGCTGTGCATATCGAGTTACCCGAAGATGTGGCGGCTGAGGCGGCGACGAGTGAGCCGATGCAGCCCAAACGATTTCGCCGCTCAGCACCCGACGATAAAATTGTGGACAGAGCCTTCACTATGCTTCGAGGCGCAAAACGCCCGGTCATCATTGCGGGCAACGGCTGTATACGCAAACGGGCCAGTAAGCAGTTGCGTAAATTCTGTGAGGCCACCGGTATTGGTGTGATGACCACATTCATGGCCAAGGGCGCCGTGGATATGGACGCTGATTACTGCCTCTACACCATCGGCCTGGGCAGCAAAGATCGAGTGTCCAAGGCCATAGATGATGCCGACCTGGTCATCACCCTGGGCTTCGACATGGTTGAGTACCACCCATTCCTGTGGAACCCCAAGCGTGACAAAACCATCATTCATGCTGACTTTCAGCCGGCAGAAATCGACGCCAACTATCACCCCGATGTGGAACTGGTGGGCGACCTGGCCCACACCCTGTGGATGCTGAATGAACGAGTGACCGCAGAATCCGCCCTGGATTTCGACTTTAGCGGCCAGCGACAAGTGCGCGCAAAGATGTGGGCAGATATCACCGAGTACGCCGAAGATGACACCAAGGGAAGCATCCGCCCGCAGAAAGCTTTGTGGGATGCCCGCGAGGTGCTCGGCCCTGATGATCTCCTGCTCTCCGATGTCGGCGCCCACAAAATGTGGATTGCCCGGCATTACCAGTGTCATGAACCCAACACCTGCCTGATACCTAACGGCTTTTGCTCCATGGGCTTTGCCCTGCCCGGGGCGATCGCCGCCAGCCTGCTCGACCCCGATCGGCGGGTGCTGGCCATCGCCGGCGACGGCGGCTTCTTAATGAACGTGCAGGAAATGGAAACCGCCACACGCCTGGGCGTCAGTCCGGTTGTGATGGTCTGGGAAGATGGCGGCTATGGCCTGATTGCCTGGAAGCAGGAAAATGAGTTTGACCGCCACACGGAATTGAGCTTCGGCAATCCGGACTGGCTCAAGCTGGCCGAAGCCTTTGGCTGGAATGGCCATCGCGTGGAAAATTCGGGCGACCTCAAAGCCACCCTGGAAACTGCCTTCAACGAAAACGGCCCCTCACTGGTTGTCGTCCCGATTGATTATCGTGAGAACCAGATCCTGACGCGCAAGCTGGGCGAGATCACAGCGACTATCTGACCGGAGCCTGACAGATGGAAAAATTCCCCCTGATGATTCCCGGTGCGCCGACGGCAGCGGGCAACCTGACCGTCAAGGCGCCCTACGATGAAACGCCCATTGCTGAAGTTGCTTTGGGTGACGCGCAACATGCCGAACTGGCACTGACAACCGCCCATGACCTGTACCGGGATCGAAATGCCTGGTTATCCCTGGCTGAACGCATTGCCATCCTTGACCAAGCCTCGGAACTGATGGCGGCCCGGCGTGACGAACTGGCAACGGAAGCCGCACGCGAGGGCGGCAAACCCCTGCCAGACTCCATCGTCGAAACGAACCGCGCCATCGACGGTTTACGCCTGTGTACAGATCACCTGAGAAGTCAGGCCGGAGAAGTTATTCCTGTTGCTACCACGGCCGGCGGTGCGAACCGGATTGCCTTTACGCAAAAAGAACCTGTTGGTGTCGTGGTGGCGGTCAGCGCCTTCAATCATCCGTTGAACCTCATCGTGCATCAGGTTGCGGCCGCCTTTGCCGCCGGCTGCCCGGTGATCGTCAAACCGGCCGAAGACACACCTTTGTCCTGCCTCCGCTTTGTGCAGATCCTGCGTGAGGCGGGACTGCCCGATGCCTGGTGCCAGGTGCTTGTACCCACGGACCACAAGGTAGCCGAGCAACTCGTGACGGATTCACGGGTGGGTTTCTTCAGCTTCATCGGCAGTGCGCGCGTGGGCTGGATGCTGCGTTCAAAACTGGCCCCGGGCACGCGTTGCGCCCTGGAACATGGCGGTGTCGCTCCTTTGATACTGGCCGATGACGCTGACCTGGATCTCGCTTTGGCGGCCTGCCTCAAAGGCGGCTTTTACCACGCAGGCCAGGTTTGTGTTTCCGTGCAGCGGGTGTTCGCGCCGCGTGACCGGGCGCGTGAATTTGCCGAGAAGCTGGGCAGGGGAGCCGCCCAGCTGCGCATTGGTGATCCCACCGACCCGGGCACGGAGGTAGGCCCGCTGATTCGACCTGCCGAAGTGCAGCGCATTCACGAATGGGTACAGGAAGCCTGCGAACAGGGCGCCGAAAAACTGTCGGGCGGCGAAACTCTCGACAACCACTGTTACGCCTGCACCGTGCTGCTGGATCCGCCGGCTGACGCACGGGTCAGCACGCAGGAAATTTTCGGCCCCGTGGTCTGCGTATATTCCTACGATGAGCTGGATGAGGCCATTGCCCAGGCCAATGCCCTGCCCGTTTCTTTCCAGGGTGCCGTGTTCACGCAGAACATCGACATGGCCCTGCGCATTTTCAAACAGCTGGATGCGTCGGCCGTCATGGTGAATGATCACACGGCTTTCCGGGTCGACGGCATGCCCTTTGCGGGCCTGCGGGAATCGGGACTGGGCGTGGGCGGCATCCCCCACACCATCGACGACATGCAGGTGGACAAGATGCTGGTAATCAAGTCACCGGAGATCTGACTCAGGGCTCCAGGTAAAGATCGCAGGCGCCGCCCATGATCTGGTCCGTCGCCGCAATGTTCTGCCAGAGCACCTCTTCGTCTTTATTGCAATGGAACACACAGGTGCCTGATATGGGCGGCGTGTCTTCGCGGGTCGCGCAACCCTGGGTGCTGAAGATACCTCCTGCTCCCTCGTAGCGATTCTCGGCGGCTGCTAAGGCTTCCGGACTCTCGTGGCGCTTCGCGCAGTCAGCCCGGGCCGAGGCCTCGGTCCAGCCCCGGCCGCTGTAGTCGGTGCAAAACATTTCACGCACCGGCGCAAAGTACAAAAGGCAACTGCCGGCTCGGGCCTCTGCAGACGAAGGGGCCAGACAAACATCCTTTTCGAAGGGATACAGAGAGGCATCCTGCTCAAAGGCCGTTTGCCGCAGCCATCGCTCCATGGTGGCCAGGGTGATCAGTTTGCAGTGGTGGGTGCCCTGGAAGAATTCGCGTACCGTTGCATCCCACGGTACTTGGACCGACGGCGCACTGACCTGCAGGGAGCGGCCATCGGCACCCGGCTCCATGTAGTCCTCGGCCACGGCAGGCAGCCACTCGCCACCCGTTGCGACTATCGTGTCATCTGAGAACAACAATGTGCGACCCTGCCGCACATAGCGGTTGCGCTCCTCGTCACTCAACCCGGCGAAGGCAACCTGGAAGGTATGTTCGTTCACATCCCGACACGTGCGGCGCGGCCCGTCGAGCTGACGACCTAGCTGATCGTTGGTGCGTTCGCGATTGACCATCTTGCACGCAACATAGGCGGATGAAGTCCCGCCATTTACCTCCACGTCGACGGTGCTCATGGCCACAACCAGGCCATCGTGGTCGGCATCAACGCTCATCTGAATATTGTGGAAGCCCTGGCCCTGGCCCCGCTGAACCCGAACGCGCATGTCAGGGTCGTTGACCAGCAGACGCTGGGCCGTGACACACAGGGCGTCGTCATAACCCGCCGACGGAAGACCGGGAGCCGCCGACGCAGGCAGGGCCAGGATTGCCAGGAGAAGGCCGGACAACAGGCTAAATAACGGTGAAAGACTCATGCACTGTCCTTGCGTCAGCCCGTGAACAGGCTTGTCATCCTCGCCGACCCCCACAAAAGTCACAAGCCGCCAGCGACGGGTCGGGCCACAGCGTGGACTGCTCAGACTTGCCGAAAACGGATCGAGGCCTAATCATTCAGCCACCGAGGATACGGACTACAAGATGAAACACGTAGCATTGATCTGGACCCTGTGTGCCGGCCTGCTGGCAATCCCCGCGGCGGCCGAGGAGCAGTCCACCATCCTGATAACCGGCGCGAACCGGGGCATCGGTTTTGAATTCGTGCGCCAGATGGCGGCCCGTGACTGGCGTGTGATTGCGACCACGCGCCGACCGGAAGCCGCCGATGAACTCAATGCCCTGGCAAAGGCAGACCCGGATATCGTCGTCGAGTATCTGGACGTAACCGATCATCCGGCCATTGATAGCCTGGCAACGAGATACCAGGATCAACCCATCGACATCCTGTTACTGAACGCGGCCATGGGCCCAACACCCCAGACTGCCGGGGCACGGCTGGCAAAACTTGATTTCGAGGTCGCCACCCGAAGTTTCGCCGTGAACAGCATCGGGCCCATGAAGGTGACCCAGGCCTTCATGCCCAATGTGGCCCTGTCAGAGCGCAAGCTGGTGCTGGCCATGTCCAGTGACTCCGGCTCATTTGTGGCCGGCTCCCAGGCCCCCGTACTGTTTCACTACAAAGCCAGCAAAGCGGCAATGAACATGTACTTTCATACGCTGCACTTTGAAACGCGGCGCACGGGCGTCACTGTCGTCATGCTGCACCCCGGACTGGTGGGCACTAATCCGGGCCTGATGCGCTTCCCCGGCGCCCTGAAGACGGCAGATAGCGTTAGCCAGTTACTTAGTGTTATCGGCGGTCTGACCCCGGCAGACAATGGACGCTTCATTAACTATCGCGGGGAATCCATGCCCTGGTAGGCACCAGGCTGCGGCCCTGACAACAGGCGGGTACAGCCGGTGCCTGCCCGGACTGGCGAAAGCCGCTAAAATTCCCCGATGACAACAATTCATGAACTACTCGAGCACGGTGAACACAGTGCACCCGCTATCGGCGCACCCGACCGTGAGCCCCTGAGCTATGGCGCATTAAGAAGCCAGGTCAAACAGACACTGGCCGAACTGAACGGGCTGGGCGTAGGCCGAAACGATGCGGTCGCCATTGTGCTGCCGAACGGTCCCGAAATGGCCGTGGCCTTTGTAGCCATTGCATCAGCAGCCACCACAGCCCCTCTCAATCCGGGCTATACCGCGCAGGAATTTGAGTTTTACCTGACGGACCTGGATAGCAAACTCCTGATCGTTCAGGACGGCATGCAAACGCCTGCCACAGAAGTCGCGGAACGCCTGGGCATTCCCGTTGCGCGCCTGAGTTTCGACCCGAAGCAACCCGCCGGCAATTTCACACTCAAAGGCGCCGCCGGACAGGCACGGGAACCGGGACCGGCACACGCAAAGGATGTTGCGCTGGTACTGCACACCTCGGGCACCACGGCACGGCCCAAGATCGTCCCATTGAGCCACACCAATGTGTGCACCTCGGCACACAACATTGCCAGCACCCTGGCCCTGCAAGCACAGGATCACTGCCTGAACGTGATGCCTCTGTTTCACATCCATGGGCTGATCGCGGCTGTGCTCAGCTCGCTGAGCGCCGGCGCTTTCATCAGTTGCACACCCGGATTCAATGCCTTGAAGTTTTTTAGCTGGCTGGATGCTGCGAATCCCAGCTGGTACACGGCCGTGCCCACCATGCATCAGGCCATACTGAGCCGGGCAGGACGCAACGAGGACATCATCGCCCGGACAAAATTACGCTTTATTCGTTCTTCGTCGGCCTCCCTGCCGCCCCCGGTCATGGCACAACTGGAGAAAACTTTCAGCGCACCGGTGATCGAGTCCTACGGGATGACAGAGGCCGCCCACCAAATGGCCAGCAATCCGCTGCCGCCCCTGGCGCGTAAACCAGGCAGTGTCGGGCTGGCTGCGGGCCCGGAAGTCAGCATCATGAACAATGACGGACAGCTGCTCAAACCCGGTGAAATCGGCGAGATCGTTATTCGGGGCCCCAACGTCACAGTGGGTTATCAGGGCAACCCACAAGCCAATGAGAAAGCTTTTACCAACGGCTGGTTTCGTACCGGTGACCAGGGCGTCATGGATGAAGAAGGTTATCTGCGTCTGACAGATCGCCTGAAAGAGATCATCAATCGCGGCGGTGAAAAAATATCGCCGCGTGAAGTGGATGAAGCGCTGATGCAGCACCCGGCCGTGGACCAGGTGGTCACCTTTGCCATACCGCACCCAAAACTGGGTGAAGATATTGCTGCCGCTATTGTTCTGCGGGAAGACGCCAGCGCCGACGCGGGTGAAATACGGGCATTTTTGAGCGAGCGACTGGCCGACATGAAAGTACCGAGAAAGATTTTTCTGCTGGATGAAATCCCCAAGGGTGCCACCGGCAAAATGCAGAGAATTGGCCTGGCTGAAAAACTGGGCCTGGACTAACACGACGTGAAGATCTGTATTTATGGAGCAGGCGCCATCGGCGCCTACCTGGGTGTCGAGCTGATTGAAGCCGGTCATGAGGTCACGCTGATTGCGCGCGGTCCTCACCTGGCTGCCATGCAGGCTAAAGGCCTGACTCTGCAGATCAACGGGCAAAGCAAGACCGTGCCGGTCAAAGCGACCGACAATCCAGCCGAGGCAGGACCCCAGGATTACGTCATCGTGACCCTGAAGGCTCATTCCGTCGCTGCCATTGTTGACCAGATGCAGCCGTTACTTGGACCAGACACAGCGGTAGTCACCGCGCAGAATGGTGTCTTGTGGTGGTACTGCTACGGACTGGAAGGACCTTTCAACAACCACCGGCTGGAAATAGCGGATCCCGGCGGACGAATCTGGGACGCCCTGGGGCCCGAGCGCGCCATCGGCTGCGTGGTCTATCCGTCCTGCGAAATTGTCGAACCCGGTGTCGTCAAACACCTGGAAGGCCAGCGTTTCATGCTGGGCGAACCGAACGGCGAAAAGTCAGAACGGGTTGTGGCACTGAGCCGCGCCCTCACCGAGGCCGGCTTCAAAGCGCCGGTGCGTAAAAAAATTCGCGACGACACCTGGTTCAAGCTGCTGGGTAATGCGACCTTCAATCCAGTCAGCGTACTGACGGGCGCCACCCTGCAGGATATGGGCACAGATCCCGCTACCCGCGAACTGATTCACCGGATGATGACGGAAGCCACGCGCGTCGCCGAAAAACTGGGCGTGCGCTTTGCCATGAGCATCGAAAAACGGATCGACGGCGCGGTGGCCGTCGGTGCGCACAAAACCTCCATGCTGCAGGACCTGGAGGCCGGGCGCCCCCTGGAACTGGACGCCCTGGTGGGCGGGGTGATTGAACTGGGGCGCCTGGTCGGCGAGCCGACGCCCACCATTGAACAGATACTGACCCTGGCGCGGCTGCGCGCCGCCTCGGCCGACTAAGCCTGCCCCGACTCAGGCCTGGGCGGCGTAAGTCGCCTGTGCAGCAGCCACCGCAGCGCCGGAATCCACCGCAACACCTTGCTGGCGCAAAACAGCATCCAGGGCACCGAGGCACAACAGCACATTCTTTTGGTTTGACGCAAAGCCCATCAGGCCAATGCGCCAGACCTGACCGGCCAGGGGGCCAAGCCCGGCACCAATTTCAAGTTGAAAATCATTTAACAGACTTTTGCGCACAGCGCCGTCATCGACACCGTCCGGGAAACGCACGCAGTTCAGTTGTGGCAGGCGATACTCACGGTCCACGACAAACTCGATGCCCAGGGCTTCGAGCCCGGCGGCCAGGGCCTGATGATTACGCTGATGCCGATCCCAGGCAGCTTGCAACCCCTCTTCCTCCAGTATCACCAGGGCTTCATGCAGGGCGTATAAATCATTCACCGGTGCGGTGTGGTGATAAGCACGCTGGGCACCTTCACCCCAGTAAGCCATAACCAGTTCCAGATCCAGGAACCAGCTCTGCGCCCGCCGGCCTCGATTTGCAATGGCTGCGGCCGCACGATCACTGAAAGTAACGGGCGACAAGCCGGGAATACACGACAGGCATTTTTGCGTACCCGAATAGACCGCATCAGCACCCCAGGCATCCACATTCAGTTCAATGCCGCCCAGGGAAGTCACGGCGTCGACAATAGATAAACAATCGTGCTCACTGGCCAGCTTGCACAGGGTCGCCGCGTCTGAGCGCGCGCCGGTGGACGTTTCGGCATGCACGAATGCCAGCACGCTGGCATCGGGATTCGCCTTCAGGGCATCAGCAACTTTCTGCGGATCCACTGCGGCGCCCCACTCGTCCTGAACCATCACCGCCGTGGCACCGCAGCGTTCGACATTTTCTTTCATCCGGCCACCGAACACGCCGTTCTGCGCCACGATCACTGTATCGCCGGGATTCACCAGGTTCACGAAACAGGTTTCCATGCCGGCAGATCCGGGCGCGGACACAGGCAGGGTCAACGCGTTCCTGGTCTGGAAAGCAAACTGCAACAGGCCCTTGATCTCATCCATCAGGCTGACGAAAGCCGGGTCGAGATGGCCGATGGTGGGCCGGGAAACAGCTTCAAGAATACGGGGATTAACATCCGAGGGCCCGGGCCCCATAAGGGTACGCACGGGCGGGTGAAACGACTGAGCCATAGTCAGATTTTCCTTATCAGGACCGGTCTTTGCCGGGTGCAGCATCGAGGGACTGCGCAGTCTACACTGCCGGCCTGATGCATAACGTCATCGTCCTTGGCATTGCCCAGTTTTTCGCGGCCATTGGCCAGGTCACGGTCGTGGCCCTGGGCGGATTAATCGGCGCTGCCCTGGCGCCGGATCCGCGGCTGGCGACCCTGCCCGTGAGTTGTGCCGTGCTCGGCGTTGCCCTGGCCACCCTGCCGGCGGCCCTGGCCATGCCACGCTTTGGCCGGCGACGCGTGTTCATTTGCGGCGTGTTGCTGGCCGCAGCCGGAGCCATCGCAGCCGCAGGCGCGGTGGCCACAAGCAGTTTTGTCGGCTATTGCCTGGCGAGCATGCTGCTGGGCGCCAACCTGGCCTTCACGGCCCAGTTTCGCTTTGCGGCAGCCGAAAGTGTCGCCCCGGAATATGTCAGCCGCGTCATCGCCTGGGTGATGCTGGGCATTATTGCCGCCGCCATCGTGGGCCCTCGCCTGGTGGTGAGTGTGCGCAACTGGACTGAGGTTGAGTACCTTGCCTCTTTCCTGACGATCGCACTCACCTACGGGCTCAGCGCACTGAGCTTATTGCGCTTTAAGAACCCTGTACTCACGCCAGCCTCGGCAGACGGCGAGGGCCGACCGCTGCGGGTGATCGCGGCCCAGCCGGCTTTTTTGCTGGCGGTATCCGGCGCCGCCGTGGGCTACGGCATCATGGCGCTGATCATGACCGCGACGCCATTGAGTATGCATGTGATGGACGGACATTCAGTGGAAGAAACCACGGCCGTCATTCAGGGGCACTTTCTGGCCATGTATGCGCCCTCCCTGGTCAGCGGCTGGCTGGTTGCCAGACTGGGGATCATTCGCATGCTCGCTCTCGGGGCTCTGCTGGAGGCAGCCTGTGTTGCCTTTGCTATCAGCGGCCGGGAAGTGATGCACTACGCGTGGGCCATGATTGCCCTGGGCATTGGCTGGAATCTGATGTTTGTCGCCAGCACGACATTGCTCACCCGCTGCTACCGGCCAGTGGAACGTTTTCGTGTCCAGGCCCTGAATGACTTTTGCATGTTCGGCGTCATGGCCACGGCTTCACTGCTGGCCGGCGTGCTCATTAATTCTCAGGGCTGGGACAACATGAACCTTCTGGCCCTGGTGCCCCTGGCGCTTATTGTCGGCGCTGCCGCGTCGCTGTCACGGCGGCTCGCTCCGCTTGAGCAAGCCACCACTGGCTAAGCCCTGAGCCGCTAAAGACCCTCGGTCTCGTCGCGAATCTTCTCCGCCTGCTCTGATAGCGCCTCAAAATCCACATTACCGCCCCAGACCAATTCGCGATCTGTGGCGATACCCACGGTGGTGTTCAGGTAGTCATTGCCGTCCACCTGATCCAGAACGAAACTCGCAAAGTCTGCATAAGTCGCCATAGTACCTTTCGGTGAGTTCTCGTTGACTGCCAGCAGAAGATCGCCTCGTAACTCTTCGTGGACGAGAAACGGCGGCCTGAAGATCACGTAGTCCAGACCACTGTCACGCACCAGTTCCTCCATAGCACCCATGTCCTGATACAGCCGGCGAGCATTCCACAGCCACATGTCGCCGAGCGCTTCACCTTCAGGTTTCTGTGTCGGCAGCTCATTTTCAACCGCCAGGGAACTGGCGACCAGGAAACGCTCGTTCCCCGCAGCCCGCATGGCATTCATGATATTGGTGGTACCCACGGTGTACAGGTCCATGGCCTCCACTTCTTTCATGGGATCCACGCGGGGACCCACCATGGAAATCACCACTTCGTTCCCCTGCATGGCAGCGGTTAGAGTGTCTATTTCATACACGTCGCCTTTCACCACGGTCAGGCGTTCGTGCTCGAACTCAACTGCTTCAGGACGGCGGGCCAGGGCCGTCACGGTGTAGCCCCGCTCCAGGGCCTGGGGAATCAGTTCCCGGGCGCTCCCGGACGTCGCGCCGATTATCACCACTCGCTCAATGGGCGCTTCCTGCGCGCAGGCCAGCAACAGCAGGCTTAACCCAAAGACTCCCAGCCGCAATAAACTTCTACTCATTTCACACCCCCATGAAAATTGTCTATTTTCAGCGATGCTACAGTCTTTCGACGTGGACGGCTCAACCACATAGGCGGGGGGGACTATCAATGCTCACACGGACGAAGAATTCATGGCGCCTGGCGACGGCTGCCCTGCTCGGGTTTATGGGCGGCCTCGTCATGGCCGGCGGAGAAGATTTCACCCGCATCCCGCCACAGATGCTGGCACTGATCACGCAGGCGGAAGACGCCTTCCTTGCCCAGGATGCCGCTGCCGTCGGCCCCTACCTGGCACAGGACTATTCCTGGTATCAGGTTAATGATCAGGGCGCGAAGCTGATGATCCAGGGCCGCGACAACACGGTGGCTTTGCTGGGAGGTTTTTTCGGCAACAATGACTGGCGAGAATCCGACGTTCATCGACTCGGCATGTTCGACAATATCCTGATTCAGGTAGAGCTCGATCATTTCGGCGAAGGCGAAAGTGCGCGCACTATTCGTTCGCTGAATTTATATGAGTTCAAAAATGACATGCGCTGGCGCGAGTGGAAGTTCTATCCCGCTGCAAAAGAATAGCCATTGCGATCAGCGACCAGTAACTGGAATCATTACTTGCTGCTTAGCCCTATCCACCTGAAACTATCGTGCGTGTCAGTGTAAGATCCAAGAAAACAGCCTGCGCTCACCGAAGGCAGGGCGCGCTGATAAACTCCGCGAAGAACCGCAAAGAAATAGAGCCTTAGAGGCCCTGAGGAACAGATCATGTCAAAAGCCAAACGTCTTACATCGGTCGTCGCAGGAACCCTGATGGGTCTGCTCATTGCTGCAGGCTTTTTAACGTCAGGCTCACAACTCCAGGTCTCCACGGCCCAGGCCGCCGGCCACAAAGGCCCCCAGGAATGGTCGCGAACAGGCCCCTACCCGGTTCAGGAAGTTTATTACCCCGGCACGGAAACGCTGGCCCCCGATGAGATGCGCGTCATTGCCTGCGGCACGGGCATGCCGCAGCCGCGTCTGAAGCAGGCGGCAGCCTGTTTTCTGGTTGAACTGGGCAACGGCGACAAGTTTATTTTCGACATGGGCGAAGGCTCATTCGAACGGATCATGGCCCTGGGGATCCCCCTGGACCAGCTGGATAAAGTATTCCTCGGTCATCTGCATCTGGATCACGCCGGCGACTTTCCGGCTTTTTATTTCACCGGCCCGGTCAACAATCGCCTGACACCGCTGCGCCTGTGGGGCCCCAGTGGCGTGAAGCCCGAATGGGGCACCAAGGCATGGGCGGACTTCATGCAGAAGCAATGGGCGTGGGAGAAAGCCGGCCGGGGCAGCGCGGTGGATCCGCGAGGCCTGGAACTTCAGGTCAACGAGTTCGACTGGAAGGGCGTGAACAAGGTTATTTACTCAGAAAATGGTGTCACCATTCGCACCCTGCCGGCCATTCACCTGGATCAGTCCGTCAGCTTCCTGCTGGACTGGAACGGCCTGCGTTTCGCCTTCTCGAGCGACACACTGCCCAACAAATGGTGGCGGGAACACGCGACAAACGCAGACCTCTCTATTCATGAGTGCTTCATTCCGCCGCAAATGATGATGGAGCGCTATGGCATGGCTGCATCTGAAGCTGTGTATGTGGGCACCCAGGGCCATACGGCGGCGCAGGCCTTCGGCAAAATAATGTCGCTGACCAAACCCAAGCATGCAGTCTGCTATCACTTCCAGAATGACTTCGACACACAAATTGTCGTGGCCGAAGAAATTCGCAAAACCTATGCCGGGCCCTTTGACCTGGCTATCGACTTCATGACCTGGAATGTGACCAAGGACGGTATACGCACGCGGATGGGCGTGCCGAATCACGAGACATTCCCGGCACCGCCGCAACGCACCAAACAGCCGCCGGACTCAATGACGGCTTACCAGTGGACCAAATTCAGCCTGTCAGGCGTTGAGCCGGAATCTGCGGCGGTCACTAACCAATTGATCGAGGCCTTCAATAAGCGCAACGGGACGAACGTAAAACCCGGCCTGACGGGCATACCCTTTATGCCGGAGGAGCAGAGAAAGCAGATGACGGGCGAGTAGCCCGGCTGCACGACCTGAATTGGTAGCTCGATCGCGGTGCTACCCGGCCTGTTCACGCGGGCCGGGTAGCAACAACTACCCTTTCATCAGATCGGTTCGCGGGCGATTTTTTTTCAGCAGCCTTCCCCAACACCATCCCCCAAAAGGCAGTCGCGGCGAAAAGCCAAACAGCCTCGAGGGACCGGCATGGCTTCTGCTAGAAAGGCCCGGTGAGTCATGCTACCGTCGCGTCCGAGCCACGGGGGTGGCCAGAATTTTTGGAGATTTGTAGCATGAAAGCAACGGTTTTTCTGATCGCTTTGCTGGCCTTGTCGACACAGGCAGCTTTTGCCAGCGGCCACACGGGCAACTCGAGCGATCCGCTGGATACCCGTATTTACAAGAATGGCCTGTGGTTTGGCGGCGGCCTCAACTGGACGGACATTGACCCCGACGGTGGCAGCGATGACGACGCCATCGGTGCCAATGTTCGAGTCGGCTGGCAGTTCCTGAACTACTTCGGCGTGAATGCCGCCTACAAGCATCTCGGTGCCTATGATTTCGGCGGCCCGGGAGGGGTTGGCGATAACGCTGATGTTTACGGCTTTACCCTCGGTGCTAACGCCGGTTACCCCATCACACAACGCATCGGCATCATCGGTGGCATCGGCTACTTTGATTTTGATATCGATGGTGTTGGCGGCGATACCGACGAAAATGGCCTGTACCTTTCCGGTGGTGTCGCCACGCAGATTGGCCGCATCATCATTCAGCCGGAACTGGTCTGGTACGACGCTGATGATGCCGATATCTACGGCTTCGAAGTAAACTTTTTCTGGAAGACAGAAATCGGAAACTAAAGCCTGATCCATTCAGCTTGCTGAATGAAAAAGGGCCGGCGCAAGCCGGCCCTTTTTTTGCCGGAACAAACTGCGCTAGCTGCGGGGCAGCCGATCAATCATCTTGGTGACAGCGTAGTCCAGGCGTTTCTTTGAACTCTCAACGTCCATCTCAGAATCGACCCGGTCGCCAGCCACAGCACCCCAGACTGCCTCACTGGTCGTTGCATCCAGCAACACGATAGCCAGGGCGCCCTCCGGTTCCTTGGTCAACACACGCAGCTTCGTCTTGGGGTCCTTATCAAGATTCAACGCCTCCATATTCACGCCGGCCAAGAATGCCACGTAGACGTCGGGGTTATTTTCAACCTGTGTAAAACCCCGCGTGCGCAACTCACGGTTAATCAGAAAACGAATCTCTTCATCAGCATCAAAGCCGCGCGGCTCCCACTGCCCCTTGGGATCATTAATGATCTGGGCTGAAGCCAGCCAGGTATAAGTCTTGATCTGGGAAAAATCGACAGTGGAATCGTACTCCGAGTCCACAGCAATGTTCTTGGTCAGGGGATTGGCGCAAGCCGTCAGCGCAACGCTGGCCAACAGGACCAGTACTCGGACGAAACTCATGATTATTACCTCTCAGACAGTCATTCGAATGGTCGGACTATGATCCGCTTTGCAGGCCGAGGTGTGGCTAGACAAATCGCGTCGCATCGTCGTTTCCGTGGTTCTCCAGTGGAGTTTACGCAGCCGGGGCGGATGATGCATCGCTCAGGGGAATCTCCGGGCCGATGTCTTGCTCTGAGGGACACCCTGCGCCGGCCACCGCCCGCCTGAGCCAGCAACAGCGGGGCCGCCTCGCGCGAAAGCCTATAATCGACCCTGTCCTGCACCTTGGGAGTCACCGCATGATGATCGCCAGCCGCAGCTTCTCTTTGGCCATGCTAATCGGCAGCCTGGCGTGCCAACCAGGCGCGGCCATGGCCGGCGGCCATGACACGCAGCCGCCCGTCAAAATCATCAAACCCGCACCGCTGTTCATTCAGAATGTGCAGGTCTGGGATGGCACGGCTGACAGCAGCGTCGCCGGCCTGGATGTGCTGATCGAAGACGGCCTGATTACCAGCATCACGAGCGCTCAGGCACCACCTGAAAACGCCGAGCTCATCGATGGCGGCGGCCGCGTGCTGATCCCCGGCATTATCGATGCCCATTCCCACATCGCGATCCCTCTTGGGCCCAAGGCCCTGCGCCAGGAAGACCCGGGCTATGTGGCGGCGCTATCAACCCGGGCCGCGCGCCTTTACCTGATGCGTGGCTGGACCACCTTGCGGGACATCGGCGGCCCGTCCCAGGGTCTGGCCAGAGCCATTGATGAAGGGATCGTCGATGGCCCGAGAATTTATCCGTCGGCAGCATTTATCTCCCAGACGAGCGGCCATGGCGATCACCGTGGCCTGACGGAGCCTCACCCCAATGTCGGCGGTCCGGCCAATCAGTTTGTCCAACGATACACACAGCTCGCTGATGGCCCGGCCGAGGTGCGCCGAGCTACCCGCGAGTCCCTTCGTCAAGGCGCGACTCAAATCAAGGTGATGGCAGGCGGCGGCATTTCATCCGACTACGACCCCATTGACACCACCCAGTACAGCCTGGAAGAGCTGCGGGCTGCCGTTGAATCTGCCGAGGACTGGAATACCTACGTGGCGGTTCATGCCTATACGGACGCCGCCGTTAATCGCAGCCTGGATGCGGGCGTAAAGGTCATCGAGCACGGCCACCTGGTCTCGAAAAAGACGCTGAAGCGCATCAAGTCCGAAGGCGCCTTTCTGTCATCACAGTCTTTTGGTTTCGCGCGAATCTTTATCAAGGGCAATGAAGCTTTGAACAACACCAAGGCCGGTCAAGTCATGGCTGGTACGGACAATCTGATGAATAACGCAAAGAAGCTCGGCCTGCCCGTGGCCTTCGGCACCGATGCCGTGGGCTCCATGCGGGCTTACGAGGCAGGCATCAAGGAGTTTGGTTATCGCCTTCGCTGGTTTGATTCGTTGGAAATCCTGAAACAGGCCACCAGCCA
>JBPCXH010000053.1:0-7826 GCA_051008735.1 Gammaproteobacteria bacterium
GACGTCCACAAACCGGATTGAAGCAGACGGTCCACGACCGCGCCACGATCCAGGGCATCCAGGCTATGGCCGCCCAGGGACGGGAACTCTCCCGCAGGCTCATCATGACCATCCAGCCGGATGACCACCGACTGGAGCATGCGCCGCTGGCCGCGATTGATCTCAATGACCTCACCGCTGCCAGGCGCACAAAAATGCACGCCGGGCAATTTCTTGTGGGTAAACAGGCACTGGCCTAATTTGACGTGATCCCCCACCTGCACCGCCAGGGCAGGTCTAAGCCCCATGTAATCCACGCCGACGACCGCCACCGTCTTGGTTGGACGGGCAGCGTGGATGGTTTGTTCAGGAGCACCGGTCAAGGGAACATCAAGACCGCGCCGAAGCTTGAATCTGGCTGTCATCAGGGGGAGCTTTTTATTGCGGAGCCAAACGGTGGGCCTATGATAAAGAACCCTCGCGACACCTGCCATGCGTACTTTCAGTAAAAACATTATTCACCTGCGTAGCCCATCGGCCGTTATCCCGGCCCTGCTTGGGCTGTGCCTGGCCACAGGCTGCGGGCCGGCGCCGCCGCCGGACCCGATTCAGGGCAACACCATGGGGACTGTTTACACCGTCCGCGTAGCCCGCCTGCCCGCAGGCCTCAGCCTGGCGACTCTGGCGCAAGACATCGAGAATGAACTGAATCGAGTTAACGCCGCCATGTCCACCTATCGCGAAGATTCAGAGATTTCCCGGTTCAACCGGGGGCCGGCAGGCACATGGATAGGCGTGAGCCCCGAATTTGCGGCCGTCGTCTCAGCCGGACAAGGCATTGGCGCGGCCAGCCTCGGCGCTTTTGACCTGACCGTGGGCAAGCTGGTGCAGACCTGGGGCTTCGGCCCGGAGGGCCAACGCCAGACCCCGCCAAGCCCAGCGGCCGTTCAAAGGGCACGGAGCGTAATTAAGGCCTCGGCCCTGCGGGTACGCCTGGAGCCGCCGGCCCTGCTTAAGGAGCTGCCGGAGCTGGAAATTGATCTGAGCGCCATCGCCAAAGGCCATGGCGTTGATCGCCTCGCCGCCCTGCTGGATGCCGCCGGCATCGGCAATTACCTGGTGGATATTGGCGGCGACCTGCGTACCCGGGGCCGGCGCGATGACGGCACAGTCTGGCGCATCGGTATCGAGCGACCCCTGATCAGCGGCCGCCGGGTGCAACAGGTGCTGGGAATGAGCCAGGATGCTGCCGTGGCAACCTCCGGCAACTACCGCAATTTTTTTGAAGCCGACGGCAAACGCTACGCTCACATCGTTGACCCGCGCACCGGCTCGCCCGTGACAAGCGCCCTGGCGTCGGTGTCAGTCATTGCCGATGACTGCACGACCGCCGACGCCTGGGCCACGGCGCTCACAGTAATGGGCTCGGAAGAAGGCTACGAACTGGCTACCCGCCAGGGCCTGTCGGCCTTGTTTATCAGTCGGAACGGCGAGACTTTCACCGAACGCATGACACCTGCATTCATGGAACGCTTCGCGGCGGGCCAGCTAGCCATTCAAACAGGAATATCGGAATGATTGATCACACAGGCCTGACCGTCAGATCTTGCGCGACAAGCAAAACGTTTTACCTGGCGGCATTGGAACCCCTGGGCTATGGACTCGTTGTAGACCAATCCGATGCCGTCGCTTTTGGCCCGCCTGACATGCCATTGTTCTGGCTGTACTCGGGTGAACAACCCCACTCAGGCGTCCACATTGCCCTGACGGCACCCGACCGAACCAGCATCGATCGCTTTTACGCCGCTGCACTCACCGCCGGCGGACAGGACAACGGAGCACCGGGCCTGAGGCTCGAATACCATGAACACTATTACGGTGCGTTCGTCATTGATCCCGACGGCAACAACGTAGAAGCCGTGTGCCACGCCCCGACCTGAGCGGCCAGCAGCCCCGCTCTGGCCCTGCGTTGCCCTGTAAAAGCCACTAACATTAAGACCCCTTGCGCTTGGAAGGTCATGGGAATGCCGAGCAGATCAGCTGTTATCGTCACTGCCCTGTGCTGGTTAACACCCTTGAGCGGTGTCGCCAACGACTGGCTTCACTACGGCGCTGATGCCGGCGGCAGCCAGTACTCCCGCCTTAAACAAATCAATGCCGGCAACGTCACGCAGCTTGAGCTCGCGTGGCAATACCGAAGCGGTGAACTGGAACGACGCTCGGACGTTCACAATGCAACGGCCAAAGTGCAGGTTAACCCCATCTTGCTGCCAGCAGCCGCTGGCGGCCATCTGATTAGCTGTTCGCCCTTCAACCGCCTGGCTGCATTGGATCCGGCCAGTGGTATCGAGCGGTGGGTCTACGATGCCAAGATCCGGATCGGCGGTTATGCCACGGCGGATGATCCTGAAGGCCTTGGCAGCCCGGCGTTTAACAATTGCCGGGGTATTGCCTATTGGGCAGATCCACAGGCAACCGTGGATCACCCCTGCAGCCATCGTCTTTTCATGGCCACCCACGACCTGCGCCTGGTGGCCATTGATGCGATCAGCGGGGATCTTTGCCAGGATTTCGGGACACAAGGCAGCGTCAATGTGGAACCCCTGGTGCTTGCCGGCGAACCACCGGCGGCCATCGGTGAAGTCAAGTTCCCGTCACCGCCGGTGGTCGTGAATGGTGTCGTGATCGTGGGTTCGTCGGTCCGCGATAATCATCGCTTTAATGCGCCCAGCGGCGCGGTGCGCGCTTTTGATGCCCGCAACGGCAAATTCCGCTGGGAATTTGATCCGGTGCCCCGTGATGCATCGGACCCTGAGCACGCTGGCTGGACCGAAGAGGCCGCCCGTCATACGGGCGGCGGCAACGTCTGGGGCCTGATCAGTGCTGACCCGGAACGCGACCTGGTTTTCCTGCCCACCTCCGGACCGTCGCCCGATTTCTACGGCGGCACGCGTCCCGGGGATAATCGTTATGCCGATTCGATTGTTGCCCTGCGTGGCAGCAGCGGTGAAGTGATCTGGCATTTTCAGACTATTCATCACGATGTCTGGGACTATGACAACGCAGCTCAGCCAACCCTGATTGACCTGAAGCGAGACGGCATCAGCTTCCCGGCAGTTATTCAGGCGACCAAAACAGGCATGCTCTACATCTTCCATCGCGAAACGGGCGAGCCCTATTTCGCGATTGAAGAACGACCCGTTCCCCAGGATGGTGTGCCGGGCGAAAAACTATCACTGACTCAACCCTTCCCGGTAAAGCCACCACCCCTGGTCCCCCATGGCTTCGGTCCGGACGATTTCTGGGGCATTAGTTTCCTGGATCGCGGCCAGTGCAAGAAAAAATATGGCGCCTTTCGGATGGGGCCCATTTTTACGCCCCCCAGCATCGAGGGCACCATCATCTCGCCTTCTACCGCCGGCGGGATCAACTGGGGCGGAGTGGCCGTCGAGCCACAGCAAAAAGTCCTGGTGGCCAAGGTCCTGCGCATGGCGCACTTTGCCAAATTGACACCGCTGGCCAGCCTGGCAGATGAACCCGGCGAAGCGGACGAAAATGTCATGGGAGCCGCCCGGGAACTGATCGGCACGCCTTATGCCCTGTCTCAGGGCCCCGTGGTTTCCCCCCTGTTCACGCCCTGCAATGCGCCGCCCTGGTCCGCGCTGGTGGCCGTGGACCTGGAAGCCGGCGAGATTCTGTGGCAAAGCCACCTGGGCTCCCTGGAAACCCTGATGCCTGTGCCCCTGCCCCTGCGCTGGGGCACGGCCAGTTTTGGCGGGCCCATCATTACTGCCGGCGGCCTGATATTTATCGGCGCCACCCAGGACGACCGTTTCCGGGCTTTCGATCTGTATACGGGCGAGGAACTGTGGAGCGCAAAACTGCCCACCGGCGCCTTCGCCCTGCCCATGACCTATAGCGTGAATGACCGTCAGTTCGTTGTCATCGCCTCGGGAGGGCACCCCTTCATTTACCCCCGCCCCGGCGACCACCTGTCGGCCTTTGCCCTACCCGGCAAAGCTGACCAGGAAAAAGTTGCCCGCAGGCAGCGCCGGATCGGCGACTATCGCCGACAAGATGAAAAATGAAGACAGCAATCTGGCCGACCGACTGCTGCTGGCCGCCGGCGTTACCCTGTTCGCCATCGGCCAGTCACTGAACTTTATTATTGTATTCCCGATGGCCCGATCCGCCGGTCTGTCGGAACAGGAGATTGGCGTGGCCTTCACACTGGCCAGCCTGCCCCTGATATTCATGGCCCCATTCTGGGGGCGGACCAGTGATCGGCTTGGCCGCAAGCCCATTTTTATTATTGGTCTGCTGGGCACGGGACTGGGCACGGCGCTGCTGGCCGTCGTGTTAAATCAGGGGCTGACAGGAACCCTGAGCGCCATGAGTTTGCTGCTCGCCATCACGGGCGCACGCTTTTTTTACGGCGCGACTTCCTCGGCTATCTATCCGTCTGCTGCTGCTTATATGGCAGACATCACCACCGTGCAGAATCGCGCCAAAGGCATGGCACTGGTCGGCAGCGCGAATAGCCTGGGCTCAATTATTGGCCCCTTGCTGGCAGCCGGCCTGGCCTTCGCGGGAATCCTGACACCTATGTTTGCCGCGGCCGGCCTGTCCATTGCGGGCGCTGCTGCAGCCGTCTTTGTGCTCCGCGAACCGGCGGTGCACAAGAACCGGCCCAAGGGAAAATCAGAACTGAAATGGTGGGACCCCCGACTCATGCCCTTCATGATCATGTGGGGCTGTTTCTTCCTGGTATTTATCTCTATCAACCTGCTCACGGCAATCTATATCGAGGACAAACTCGGCATTACGGACAAGGCTGCGATGGTGCGCACAGCCAGCAGCGTCCTGATCAGCATGGCGGTCGTCATTACCGTCGTACAGGGCGTATTCCTGCAAATCTGGCACGTATCACCAAAACTCCTGCTGCGCTTATGCGCACCGGCTTTCTGCGTGGGCTTGCTGATAATTGCCTTTGCAACCAGCGTTGTCGGACTGATGGTGGGTTTCGCCGCATTCGGGCTGGCCTTTGCATTTGCCACACCGGGCATTAACGGCAGCGCCAGCGTGGCCATGGCACCGCAAGACCAGGGTGCCGCGGCTGGCTATCTCAGTGCAGCTAACACGGTGGGTGCTATCGCCTCGCCTATTGTGGGGACGAGCATCTATCAGATTGCCCCCAATGCACCTTTTCTGGCAGGGGCTGGACTATTTTTCCTGCTCAGCATCTATGCCCTGACCATCAAAGTGGCGAAACCAGAAGAAGCATTGCAAACAACTTAAGCCTGAAAAATAACAGGCCATTAAAAAAGCCGGAGCGAACACCTGTCCGCCCCGGCCACTGACTGAAGAAAAGGCTTGGCTACTTCTGACCGAAGTGCCAGGAAGCTCCTCCAAAGAACAGTAAATTTGTCTGGTCATGAAAATCGACCTTGGAATTATCTTCGGCCCAGACAACTGAACCTATGCCATACCAGTTCTCACCCCAAGGCAATTTAATGTTACCGGTAGCGCCAATCTCATAGTAATCCGTATCGGTGCGGCGCCCCGCGTAGACAGGATTACCCGAATCAGCATCGCGAGTGCCGGCCTTGATGCGGCCTGCCAGGCCCCAGGTCTTGGATTGATAGCCTGCGTCCAGGCCAACGTAGAAACCGTCATTCTTGATGGCATCGCCGTCTACGTCTTCATTGGTATAACCAATGAATGGCGAGAAAACTTCCTCGGCTGATTTGCGCCAGCTGTATTTGATTTCAGCGCGGTAGTCATCGCCCTCTCGATCCAGAGAAGCAATCTGGCCGGGGGTAAGCCCAAGCCCACCCAAAGTACCGCTCCTTTCAGAATCTATCTCGATATCCCGATATTGCAGGAACAATTCAATGGGCAAGCCGGCAATTCGATCCCAGATGAAACGTGCACCCGTGAAATCCCTGTCGGTGTCGGCGCGCGGACCCGTGGCGTCATAGGGATCTGAATACACCTCCTGAGACAGCAACCCCGATGTCACGTAGGCAAGGGAAACAATACCCAGCTTGTCGAATTGCTTGCGAAAACCAATTTGCGAGGTTGTCTCCAGAGTGACATAGTCTTCAATATCTCCCTCGATAAAAGCCTGGGCTCGCCAGCTACCGAAGGTATAAGCAAGATCAATTCCCGGCGTAAAGAAAGTCTCACTTTCGTTTTTCGGATTCTGGAAAACGTTGTTGACGGACTTGCCGCCGATTTCCCAGAGCTCAGAACCCCTGACGAGGTTGGTATCAGCATCACTGTATCCGGCAAGCAGCGTAACGGTGCCACTTAATCCTGATTGCGTCGGAATATCATCAAGAGCCCAGGCGGGGTGAGACCCTGCCATGAGGCCCAAACCAAAAGCTACGAACCAACTGCGATTTAGCGCTTTCATGTCCAGGGTTCCTCCCCTACTCTATGTTGCCCCTATACGAATCATTCTAACGACAGGGTCTAAAATGCGCCAATCAGGCGACACCTTGAGTGCACAGGCAACCAGAACCCCCCGGAGCCACCCATGAAACGACTTGCGGTGGGCCTTCTGGGCGTTCTGCTGGTGGGCGCTGCCACCCTGTTTCTGGCAGCGGATCAGATCGTGGAACGCGTGATCACGGCCTGGCTCAGCGACAAGCTGGACCGCCGCATCGAGGTCATGGGCGAATTCTCGACAGAACTGGGAAACCCCCTGCGGTTTCGGGCGAAGTCGATACGCCTGGCCAACCCGGACTGGCTTGATGAGCCGATCATGGCAACAGCGAGCTTTGTTGAAGCTGCCATTGACCTGACCACCCTGCCCGGTGAAGAACCCCTTGTTATAGAGAAACTGGAGATCCGCGATCTGAATGCCGGCTTGGTCTCCAATGAGAAAGGCCAGGCGAACTGGGTTTTCGGGAATCCGGACTCCACCGGCGAAACCAATTTTCGGATCCGTGACCTGGACGTGATCGACGGCAGTCTTGCCATTGCCCGCGCCGGCCTGGACCGGGTGAATGTCAGTATCAAAAAACTCGCCCAAAATGCAGACGCCAATGAATTACTGCGTACCGAGGTAGTTGGAACAGTCAACGACCGTCCCGTCGACGTAAAAGGCCTGCTGGGGCCCTTCCCCAGCCTGCTCTCGGGCAAGGATCTGCGCGTTGCGATCAACGGGACGGTCGGTGAGCTGCAAATCAAGGGCTATGGGCAAATAGATGACGTCACTGCGCCCCGGCAGCCCATTCTCAAAGTTGAAGTGTTCGCACCCAGCGCCATGGAAGTGGCCTCGACCTTTGGCCTGAACTTCGAAGGGGAGTCAACGAGTGTCATTGACCTCGTTCTCGATATCGCACCCCTGGGTCAGGGCGTCAGTGTCGTTGGCGGTGGCGACTGGGGTGAAGACCGTATCGAATTCAAAGGCACTATCGACGATCTCCTGGAGCTGGACGGTGTCCAATTCGAGGCCTCGGGGCGTGGCGATGACTTGCAGGGGAGCCTGATCTTGTTTGGGTTCCGCGAGCTGCCCGACGTGGGTTACAGCTTTAACGGCAATATTTCCCGCAACGGGGGGCGTGCAGATGTGGATGGTCTGGAGTTTGTCGTTGGAGGCTTTGAGTTCAAGCTGGACGGTGAGTTAAACAGCTTCCCATCGCTGAACGACGCCAACTTGAAATTCAGCGTGAGGGGCGATGACGTCGCGAGATTCCGGGAGACCTTCGGTCTGCCCGGCGTCGCCAAGGGTGAATTCACCCTGCAGGGAGAACTGGAGCGCAGCCCCGCCGGCCTGGATGAGTTCAGATTGAGATCGCGCACGGAGATCGGCCGGGCCAAACTCTTCGGCACTTTGG
>JBPCXH010000054.1:0-24036 GCA_051008735.1 Gammaproteobacteria bacterium
CCTTTACGTACTCCGGGTCATTCAGAAATTCGTGAATGGTGTCCAGAGACGGCCACTCCGTGATGATCACAATTTTCCCCGCCAGCAGGTCGCCCTTGAGGTTCTCCTTTGCCGGGCCGCGAACCACATACTTGCCGCCGTGCTTTTCAATCATCGCGCCGGAGAGGCCGATGTACTTCTTAAAGTTTTCATTGGGGTTGGTGACGTCACAGACTGCGAGCAAGTAAGCCGGCATCGGATTCTCCTGAATTCTTGTTATCGAAGGAGCGACATTATCCGGGCGCCCTGAGGGACCCGCAAGTTCAGCCGTGTTTGCCCATCAGCCGTTTTATCGGGCGGGTAAAGACCAGCATGATGAGTCCGGCTCCGGCACTGGTTAAGACGATCTGCTGATAAAGCGCGGGCATCTGATCGACTGCTTCACCGGTGAGTTCACCCGCTAGCAGACCGGCGACTACGTTGCCCAGGGCAGCGCCAAGAAACCACACGCCCATCATCTGGCCCACGTAACGCTTGGGTGCCAGCTTGGTGATGGCCGAAAGCCCCACCGGGCTTAGGGCAAGTTCTCCCAGGGTGTGCAACAAGTAGGTGGTAATCAACCAGACGGGTAACACCGGGTTGCCTCGCGCAACCAGTTGGGCGGCGAAGAACATCACGGCGAAGCCTGCGCCGAGCAGGATCAGGCCGATGCCGAATTTTGCCGGTGTGGACGGGTCCATTTGTCGCCGGGCAAGGCCCACCCACAAGGAGGCAACCAGCGGGGCGAGAACAATAATGAAGGCAGGATTCAGTGTCTGAAACCACCCGGCCGGTACTTCAAAGGTGCCAATGAGCCGATCCGTGTAACGCTCGGCAAAAAGATTCAGGGATGATCCGGCTTGTTCAAAGCCGGCCCAGAACATGGCGGCGGCGAAAAACAGCACGATGATTACCACCAACTTTTGTTTCTCTTCGCGGTTCAATTTGCCCAGGGTGAACAGCCAGGCAAAGTAGGCAGCAGCCAGGCCCAGAATTGCTCCGGTGGTGTAACGGGAAATGACCACCGGGTCCGGGCGCCATAAGCCGGTAATCAGCACACCCAGCAAAGCTAGTAACAGTGCCGCTCCAATCCAGACGTAGCGCCAGCCGCGGGCGATATCCTGGCGGTCCGCCGGGTTGTCCGGGTCCAGGTGTGGCTTCAGGCCGGCCTCCCCCAGCAGGCCCCGGGTGCGACGGAACTGCCACAGGCCGAACGCCATCCCGACGCCGGCTGCAGCAAAGCCATAGTGCCAGCCAAAGGTTTCGCTTTCGCCCAGGGTGCTGCAAACCAGGGGACCCAGGGCTCCGCCGATATTGATGCCCATATAAAAGATGGTGAAACCGGCATCTCGGCGTGAATCCCCGGGCGGATAAAGCTCGCCCACCACAGCGCTGATATTCGGTTTCAGCAGACCGGTCCCCGAGGCAACCAGCATCAGGCCCAGAAAGAAGGCGTAGACGGACGGAATAGCGAGGGTGAAATGCCCGAGCATGATGACGATGCCGCCAAACCAGATGGCACGCTGAGCACCCAGCAATCGATCGGCGATCCAGCCTCCCGGCAGAGCGAGCAAATAGACGGCGGCGGTGTAAAGACCGTAAATCGCGGTGGCCACCGGGTCGGTGAGCTCCAGGCCGCCGTTCTGGATTTGGTCCACCATGAACAACACCAGCAAGGCACGCATGCCGTAATAGCTGAAGCGTTCCCACATCTCGGTAAAAAACAGAGTTTGCAGGCCGGCCGGATGGGCCGGGAACAGAGTCCGCGGGCGTGCGGGGGCTGTGTTGTGTGCGGTAGCCAAGGGTCAGACGGTCTCGTCGCCGGCCGTTTCGGTCGGCTTGTGATCAGGCAACATGACTCGCGCCATGATAATGCCCGCCTCAAACAGCAAATAAACCGGAATGGCGAGCAGCGTCTGACTGATCACATCGGGCGGAGTCAGCAACATGCCCATGACGAAAGCACCCAGGAACACATAGGGGCGCTTGGTCTTGATGCTCTCTATGGTGGTGAGGCCCGTGGCCACCAGCATGACCGTCGCGATAGGTACTTCGAAGGCGATGCCGAAGGCCATGAAAATTACCAGGATGAAATCCAGGTAACTGCCGATGTCGGTCATTACCGCAACACCTTCAGGTGCGACAGCATTAAAAAAGGCGAACATCAGCGGAAAGACCACGAAGTAGGCAAAGCTGATACCCAGGTAAAACAGCACAATGCTTGATAGCAGCAGCGGGATCGCAAAGCGTTTTTCTTTTCGGTAAAGACCGGGTGCCACAAAGGCCCATAGTTGGTAGAGCACCACCGGCATGGCAATAAACAGCGCCACGAACAAGGAGGTTTTGAAGGGCACCAGGAAGGGCGATGCCACCTGGGTCGCAATCATGGTCGAGGTGTCGGGCAGCTGAGCCATCAAGGGTTCAGCCACGAGAGAAAACACGCGCTCGGCGAAAGGCGCCAGGCAAATGAAGACTGCCAACACGGCACCGAAGGCCCACATCAAACGCTGACGCAATTCGATCAGGTGAGAGATGAGCGTGGCTTCTTCCAGCTGCTCTTCTTCCGGGGGCGGGACGGTGGAATCAGTCATGGTCGCGCGCCGCTAGTCCTGCTTGGTGGCCGGTTCCTCAGCCTCCGGCGGCGTGTCAGCCTTGAGATCATCCATGCCGGGCCGGCTGTAGGATTTTGGCTTGTTCGGTTGATAGCCGCTAATGTTCTGTTCGATATCCAGCTCAGAGCGCAGCTGCGTGCTCAGGCTGCGGGCAGTGCGCCGTGCCTGACCCGCCCAGTTACCCACTTTCATGGCCACGCGCGGAAGGCGTTCAGGGCCGAGCACAACGAGCCCGATCCCGAAGAGTATAAAAATTTCCCAGAAACCGATATCGAACATCGGCGATCAGGAGTTGGTTTTCTGCTCGGCCTCGTCCCGGTGGGCTTCGCTGAATTCCGCATCGGGCTTATTCAGCTTTTCCGGATCCGCGTCCTCTTCCGCGTCGGCGTCAGACATGGCTTTGCGGAAACCCTTCACCGCGCCACCGAGATCCCCGCCAATACTGCCGAGTTTCTTGGTGCCGAATATCATCACAACGATGAGCAGCACGATGAGTAATTGCCAGAGGCTTATTCCGCCCAGACCCATTTGTTCACTCCGTTAAAAGGTGCTTACGCAATGTAGTAATGATACGCGAATTCAGCCGCGGTCCCGGGGGCACTGGCGCACGTTTTAATTCAGTTTTCGCTGTCCGGCGGCACTTCCAGCCAGAAGGTGACCGGGCCGGAGTTCACCAGTTCCACATCCATGTCCGCGCCAAAACGCCCGGTGGCGACGTGCAGACACCGGGTCTGTACCTCCGCTACCAGCCGGGAGAACAGGGGCTCACCAATCCCGGGCTCCGCCGCGCGGCCCAGGCTGGGCCGGTTGCCTTTCCCCGTATCAGCTGCCAGCGTGAACTGCGGGACCAGCAAAATCCCACCTTTGGCCTGATTTACGTCCAAATTCATCCTGCCATTCCCATCCGGGAACACCCGATAGGCTGTCAGCCGCTCGGCCATGCGCCGCACCTGGGCCTCGCCATCGCCCCGCTGCACGGCCGCGAGAACCAGCAGGCCGGGCCCGATGGCGCCGACTTGCTCCGAACCCACGCGGACGCTGGCTCGGCTCACTCTCTGGATAAGGCTGATCATCTGAGTATTCTAGTTCCACTTGGAGGAGTTTTTGGGCGCTATAACGAGTTAAAATCCCACAAAAACCTGATAAAACCCGCTTTTAATAAATTTCCCCCCACTATTCTATTATTCTTAGTATGTGGGAGTGCTATTTGTAGAATCCGTCCAAAAATCCGCTTTGGTGGGAATTTCGCGCTTCTCAAGTCGGTAATTTCCGGTGGACGGAACACGAGAGCGACAGCATGCAAACATAATTCATTTTCGATAATGTGCCCCTAAGGTCCGGTCACAATCCAGACCACGAAAAAAAAAACAGCAATCGCGCTATCCGGGGGACTGCAACGTGAATCTAAACCAATATGCGGCGATTTTCGCCAGCATCGGCTTCTTGAGTGCGAATCTTGTGCTGGCAGCCGGCGGCGGCGGTTATGCCGGAGGCGCACCCAGCGACCGGCACTTCGACCCGAAGGGCAAGCCGCCCTCCGAGTTCACCATCAAGGCCATGGCCGAGGACAGCGCCGATCTGCCATTCGACGACACCCGTGACTTCGATGAGGCGAAAAAGGGCTTCATCGCCGAGCCGGATTCCTGGATCATCGAAGGAGCGGCAGGCAACGTTGTCTGGGATCTGAAGCGCTATGACTTCTTCCGTACCGACACCGACTTCCCCAGTGTCCACCCGTCACTGCAGCGGGTGTCGCGGCTGAATATGACCGTGGGTCTGTTTGAGGTGAAGCCCGGTTTCTACCAGGTTCGCGGCTTTGATCTCGCCAACATTACCTTTGTAAAAAGCGACAATGGCTGGGTTGTGTTTGATCCTCTGACGGCGCCGGAGACAGCTGCGGCCGCGAAGAAACTCGTCGACAAGCATTTGGGCAAGAGGCCGATCAAGGCCGTGGTTTACTCGCACTCGCATGTCGATCACTGGGGCGGCGTGCGCGGCATTGTCGACGAGGCGGACGTTCGGGCGGGCAAGGTGCAGATCATTGCGCCGCGTGACTTCATGAGTCAGGCCGTGGCCGAAAACGTCTTCGCCGGCAACGCGATGAACCGGCGGGTGCAATACCAGTACGGCACCCAGCTCCCGGCGAGCCCGTTCGGGCATGCCGGTCAGGGCCTGAACATGAACGTTGCCATGGGCAACACAGGACTGATTCCGCCGACCATCGTCATCGAGGATGACATCGAAGTCCTGACTATCGACGGCCTCAAGATGGAGTTTATGAACACGCCCGGTGGTGAAGCCCCCGCGCAGGCGCACACCTGGTTCCCGGATCACAAGGTCTACTGGACCGGTGAGGATGTCACCGGCGTTTTCCACAATGTCTATACGCTGCGTGGCGCGCCGGTACGCAACCCGCATCTGTGGTCACAGCACATCAACCGGGCGCTGTATCGCTACGGCAAGGAGACGGAGGTGATGATTGCCTCCCACCACTGGCCACGGTGGGGCAACGAGCGGGTGCAGGAGGTGCTGCGCGGCCAGCGCGATCTTTACGCGAATATCAATAACTATGTGCTGTTCCATGCGAACCAGGGCGTGACCATTAACCAGATCCACAACGTCTACGAGACCCCCGAGGGCATCGCACAGCAGTGGTACAACCGCGGCTATCATGGTTCACCGGAGCACAATAGCCGGGCCGTGATCAACCGCTTCCTCGGCTACTGGGACGGTAACCCGGCAACGCTGATTCCCCTGTCACCGCAAGATTCAGCGCCGCTCTTCGTCCGGATGATGGGTGGCTCGTCCAAGATCATCGCCGAAGGCCAGAAACTGCACGACACCGGCGAATACTTCCAGGCCCAGGAGATCCTCATCAAACTGGTCTATGCCCAGCCCGACAATCGCGAAGCCGCCTTCCTGCTGGCAGACGTCTGGGAGCAGATCGGTTACCAGCAGGAGAACCCGGGGCTGCGTAACAGCCACCTCCAGGGCGCCTACGAGCTGCGCAACGGCCTCCCCGGGCTGCCGCCGAACACGGCGGGACCGGATGTGATCCGGGCCATGACCACCGGGCAGTTTCTCGACTTCCTGGCGATCCGGATGGACAGCGCCAAGGTCGCCGACCTGGAGTTCACGCTCAACCTCGTGACCCCGGACAACGGCGAAGAATACGCGGTCGAGTTGTCGAACCAGACGCTGACCAACATCGAGGGTTTCCAGGTCGACGACGCGGACCTGACGATCACCGTCAATCGCTCCGACCTCGAGATCGTAATGATGGGACAGAAGCGTCTGGCGACCCTCATTGAGGAGGGCACGGCACAGGCTACCGGCGACGTCAGTATCCTGGACACGCTGGCCATGAGCTTCGCAACTTTCACGCCCGATTTCCCGATGATACCGGGCACGGCTTCGCCGCCGCAGCAGAGTGAATGGAACCCCTATGAAGCCGGTGTGGATGCGGTCCGGGGAGAGTAGGCAAATGCAGGCAAAAGGGTCCGGGCAGGCAGGTTTAGTTTTATGACAACTTATTTGAATAGTCGCTCACCGGTGGTTTCGGCGTTGCCTTTTATGCTCATGGCCACAGGTGGTTTCTTTCTGCTCACCAGCTTGGCTTTGGCATCGGGCCAGGAACTGGTTATCAGGGAAGAGTTGCTGGAACCTGAACGGATCTATTCGCCTTTTGCCGGCCGGAATTATCCCGACCAGGTGTTGTTTGGTGACACGCATTTCCACACGAATTTATCTTTTGATGCGGGTTTGGTCGGCACCTCATTAGATATAGACGCCGGTTATCGTTTTGCGCGCGGCGAACAGGTGATCTCCAACAGCGGGCAACCAGTGCAGCTGATCCGGCCCCTGGATTTTCTGGTAATTACTGATCACGCCGAGTTCATTGGCCTGGCGCCCATGATCCAGCACTCGGATCCGGGTCTGCTGGCCGACCCGTGGGGCCGCTGGGTGCACGAGCGCTTCAACGCGGGACCCGAGGGCCGCATGGAGGCCTTCGCCAATATTATTGAATGGGGCACCGTGAGACTTGAGAACCCCTTAAGTTCCAACGGCCCGGCGCGCAGCATCTGGCTTGATTTCGTCAAGAAGGCGGATACCTACAATGAACCAGGCCGGTTCACAGCCATGACGGGCTTCGAGTGGAGTTCTTCACCGGCCGGCAACAACCTGCATCGGGTGGTGATATACCGCGATGACGCCAGCAAAACCAGTCAGACCTTGCCGTTTTCTTTGTTCGACGGCGGCGACCCCGAGGATCTCTGGAAACACCTGGAAAATTATGAGGCCGATACCGGTGGGCAGGCCTTTGCAATTCCTCATAACGGCAATCTCAGCAATGGCCTGATGTTTTCCGAGCGCATGTCAAACGGCAAGAAAATTACCCGCGAGTACGCAAAGAACCGGATGCGTTGGGAACCCCTGCACGAAGTCTCTCAGGTCAAGGGTGATGAAGAGGCGCATCCCCTGTTATCGCCCAATGATGAGTTCGCCGATTTCGAGACCTGGGATACCAGCAATATCTCTGGCTCCGCGCCTAAGACGCCGGATATGCTGCAGTACGAGTATGCGCGCTCCGCATTGAAACTGGGCCTCGAAATGGGTGCCGAATTGGGCATCAATCCTTTCAAGTTTGGTCTGAGCGCTGCGACTGACACCCATACCGCGTTGTCGACAACGCGCGAGGAAAACTTCTTCGGCAAGTACCAGCACACTGAGCCTTCGGCGGATCGCTTCAACGGCGAGGTGATTCCTGCAGAAGACCCGGCCCTGCGAATTCTGACTGCACAGGAATCCGCATCCGGCCTGACAGCCGTCTGGGCTCGCGAGAATACTCGTGGCCAGATTTTCGATGCCATGCGGCGCAAAGAGGTCTACGCAACTACCGGTACCCGGATTCGTGTGCGTGTCTTTGCCGGCTGGGATTTCACCGAGGATGAAGTGACACGGCCAGACTTCATCGACCAGGGCTATCAGCGCGGTGTGCCCATGGGCGGTGACTTGTGGGATGCGCCCGATGAAAAGGCGCCGGCTTTCATGATTCGCGCGCTGCGTGACCCGGACGGCGCAAATCTCGATCGGGTGCAAGTCATCAAGGGATGGCTTGATAGCGGCGGCGAATTGCAGGAACGCGTTTACGATGTCTCCGTGTCCGACGACCGCCAGATTGGTGCTGATGGCCGCGCCAGAACCCCGGTCGGCAGCACGGTGAATATTGAGAATGCGACCTTTACGAATACCATTGGCGATGCCGTGATGGCAGCGCATTGGGTGGACCCGGATTTTTCCGCGGACGAGCATGCTTTCTATTACGTGCGCGTACTGGAGATCCCCACGCCGCGCTGGACCACCCACGACGCGGCGTTCTTCGGTATAGAGCGGCCGGATAAAGTACCGGCGACAGTTCAGGATCGAGCCTACACTTCACCCATCTGGTACACGCCGGCAGATTGATCGAGTGGGCGGCGAGATCTAAGAAAGATCGGCCTGTCGGAATTTCGAGTCGAGAATCATGACTGGCCTTGTATAAGAAAAAAATTTAACTGAGCTCACAGGAGTGGATCATGCGCAACCTACTGGCACTTTTAGTCTTTGCTGTCGCTTCAACCACGGCCCTTGCAGAAGAGGCCGGTCAGGATGTGACTTTCGATGGCCTGGAGCGCGTCGAGGATGCCAGGGTTGGCGTGGCCTACATTGATCCGGACGCAGATTTCAGTGTCTTTCGCCGGGTCGCGATACTCGATCCCTACGTGGCCTTCCGTGCCAATTGGCAACGTGACCAGAATCGCAACCGCAGCCGCAACATCAGGTCTGCGGACATGGAGAGAATCAAGGCTGACGTGGCCTCGCTGTTCAGAGATGTGTTCACTGAGCGACTGGAGGCTGCCGGATTTGAAATCGTCAATGTGGCTAACGAGGATGTCCTGATACTGCGGCCAGCGATTATCGATCTGGACATCACAGCGCCGGATACTCAACGGGCCGGTCGCTCGCGAACTTTTGCTGCATCCACCGGCGCGGCCACTCTCTATCTGCAACTGGTCGATTCACTCAGTGGTGCTGCTATTGGCCGCGCAATTGACAGGCAGGCTGCACGCCGCGCGGGCGGCACAGTCGGCTGGAGCAACCGGGTGACAAACAGGGCGGAAGCACGGCGGGTTGTCGTGCGCTGGGCCGACATCCTGGTGGAGTTTCTGGCCACGCATTACTACTCGCCAGACGCCAGAAGCGATGATACGGAAACCGTGAATGATTAGCTGTGTCTCAATTGGCACTGAATTTATTCGTCACGCAGATTAGATAAGTCGACACAGCGGTCAGCGATTCAGTACATGGCTACGATTGACGGCAGGCTCAAAGCTCCGAGCATCGAAGAGGGTCAGGCGGGCCCTGTTTGCCGTGGGTCCCGGGGCATCGCAGTGCTGGCGGTGCCCGGCGATGGATTGTTCTGATTGGTCTCGGGGTCTGCGTGTCCAGACGGTGAGACGGAACTCGAACAGTTTATTGGATGAAAAACCATGCTGAGTCGCCAACTATCTGTATATGCATTAATCGGGCTGCTTTCTTCCAGCCCCGCCTGGGCTGAAAAGCTGCCGGGCTATGAAAAATACAAGGACGGTCACCAGGGCTACCTGGGTGACGGTGTCCTCGGCAAAGGCGAAGACGAAGCCGCAGAGCTGGCTCGCGCGGTTCAGAATCCTGTCGCTGATCTGATCAGTGTGCCCCTGCAGAACAATACGAATTTTAACTTTGGCCCGCGCGAGCGCACCCAGAACGTCCTGAATATTCAGCCAGTGGTTCCCCTCGATCTCAGTGAAGAGTGGCTTATGATCACGCGAACCATTCTGCCGGTAGTTTCGCAACCGTCCTTCTTTTCGGGGGATGATGGGCGCGAGAACGGGCTTGGCGATGCCACTGTCTCGGCGTTCTTGTCACCGAAAGATCGGAGCCGATGGTTGGGTGACTGGCTCTGGGGCTTGGGACCCACGTTGCTGGTGCCCACTTCAACAGATGATCGCCTGGGCCCCGGTGAGTGGGGCGCGGGCCCGTCGGCTGTATTTCTGACCATGCCCGGACGTTGGGTCATTGGCTCTTTGTTCACTCAGATCTGGTCCTTCACGGATGACGGCGGTGCTGACGAGGTTAGCCTTTTTACCTGGCAGCCTTTCATCAATTACAACCTGGACGGCGGTTGGTACTTGAGTTCATCGCCTCTGGTTACCGCCAACTGGGAGGGAGACGATACCTGGACCGTGCCTGTCGGCGGTGGTTTAGGACGTATCGTGCGGCTGGGGAAACAGCCGGTTAATCTGTCACTGCAGGGTTTTTACAATGCTGTTGAGCCGGACAATATTGGTCCGGAATATTCGATACGGTTCACGTGGCAGTTCCTGTTTCCACGCGGACAATGAAAAGGAAGGAATATCTGATGAAATCTTTGGGAAACTTTATTGTAGTTCTGAGTGGTCTGCTCATTGTCAGTTGTGCCACGACCATGAGAGCGACGACGGATTTTGATGCGTCTGTGGATTTCTCGGCTTATGAGACGTTTTCATGGATCGACTCCAATCCGCTGATCAGCTCCGTTACCCAGCGTCCCTTGAGTCCCCTGGTGGTAGGTCGCCTTAAAGCCGAAACGCGGGAGCTGCTTTCAGCCAGCGGTCTGCGGTTCGTGGAGGACCCGACAGAAGCTGACCTCGCCGTTGCCTTTACCATTGGGTCACGGGAAGGAATACGAATCACCAGTTACCCGACCCGCAATTTTCGCACCGGGCCTCGCGGTCGGCGAGACTATCGCTGGAACAACTACTGGAGCGGTAATCAGATTCGGACGCGTCAGTACACGGAAGGCCAGCTAGCCGTGGACTTGTTTGACGTGACGGAGGCCAGGCCTGTCTGGCACGGCACCACGGCCACCCGTATCACGCGTGGCGACCGGGAGTCACCGGACGAGTTGATTCGCCAGGCGCTGGAAGCCATTTTTGCGAAATTCCCGCCACAGTAAGACAGGCCAATACCCAGGGCGCTTTATTCCCCGTGGCTTGAGCCATAAGGTAATGAGGGGCGTCTGGCGCGAATGCTTCGTTTCTTTCGAACCGCAGTCAGCATTCGATGCTTGGGTTTACAGTGGCCATCAGCAAAGGAGCCATTAGCAACATGACCAACAGACGACAGTTACTCCGGTCCGCCGCCATGCTTGGCGCTGCCGGCTCATTAGCCGCTATGCCGCAGGGCTGGGCCGGAGGCCATGCCCAGACCGCCCGGTCACAAAGTGACATGACCCCGGACAGGGCACTCGCGGAGCTGCAGGCGGGGAACCAGCGTTTCGTCAGTGGTGACATGCGCAATCGCGATTTGATGTCGCAGGTCAAAGCCACTGCCGATGGTCAGTTTCCCTTCGCCGTCGTACTTGGCTGTATTGATTCCCGGGTGCCGCCCGAACTGGTTTTCGACCAGGGTATCGGTGACATCTTTAGCCCCCGGATTGCCGGTAACTTTGCCAATACGGATATTATCGGCAGTATCGAGTTTGCTACCCAACTGGCGGGTTCCAGGCTCGTTGTCGTGCTGGGGCACACCCAGTGCGGGGCCGTGAAGGGTGCCTGTGACGGGGCTGAGTTGGGCAATCTGACCCAGACCCTCAGCAACATCTCGCCGGCGCTGTACGCGGTCACGGACGTCAAAGGCGATCGCAATTCGCAGAACAGCGAGTTCGTCCAGCGAGTTGCAGACGAGAATGTGCGTCTCACGGTGAGCGCGCTGACGGACCGCAGCGCAGTGCTTGCTGGTCTGGTGGCGGAGAAAAAGCTCAAGGTCGTCGGTGCAATGCACAACGTGTCCACGGGCAAAGTGACTTTCAATACCTGATCTGCGGTATTTCGAGGAACTGGTGGCCTCGGCGCGGCAAGCGGCACAGACGGAGTTCGCCGCTGTCCGCAGAGGACTTGTGTGCCTGGCGCGCAGCTTTCGGTGCCCGCTGATGTCATCTAAGGTACAGGTCTGTTACTCACTGCTTGGGCTCTGAATAGCCGATGTCTTCCTCAAGTGATTTTGTCTTTTTACTGACTTTCGCAGCCGCGGCACTGATGGCCAGTAATCGTGTCCGTTTTGACGTGGTTGCATTGCTTGTGGTTCTGGCATTGATGCTGAGTGGCGTACTCACCGTCAGTCAGTCTCTGGCAGGTTTTGGCAGCCCGGTTGTCATCCTCGTGGCAGGTCTGCTGGTCGTTGGCGAAATGCTCGCACGCACCGGGGTCGCTGCCCTGGTGGGGGACTGGATTCTGGAGCAGGGAGGCTCCAGTGAAATAAAATTGCTGGTCCTGATCATGGTGGGTGCTGCTGTGTTGGGCGCAATCATGAGCTCCACCGCGGTGGTGGCTATCTTCATCCCGATTGTGCTGCGCATTGCCGCGGACACCGGTCTGAACTCATCGAGGCTGCTATTGCCCATGTCCTATGCGGCATTGATCAGCGGCATGCTGACCTTGATCGCCACGACGCCCAATATTGTTGTGCACGAGGAGCTCAAGGCCGCAGGCTTGAAGGGTTTCAGCTTCTTTGGATTCACCGCTGTTGGTATCGCTGTTCTGGTGGCCGCGATTGCGTACATGTTGCTTGTGGGTCGGCGACTGCTGCCGGCGAATGAGCCCCTGCAGACGAGAAGAATCGCGGATCGTTCTATTCTGGACCTGTGGAGAAGCTTTAACTCGGCCGATGATCTCTGTCGAGCTCGGCTGGGTGCTGATTCGCGGCTTGTCGGCCAGCCGATCAAGGCCGCCAAGCTGTTGGATACTTATGGCCTGCGGCTGATTCTCATGGAGTCCGGCACTTCGGGTTTGCGCTTGAATCCCGGGACTGACACGGAGGGCTCCTTTGCGGCCAATGATTTGTTGGTCCTCGTGGGGCCTGCAGAGAACATTGAGCAAGCGACTAAGGACCTCCATCTGTTGCAACTGCCCTCGCTGTCCCGGTCGGGGGATCGCCTGTTGTGGCAGGTCGGCGGCGCGGCTGTTCTGATCCATCCCGAGTCAAGATTCCTGGGCAAAACTATCCGCGATATTGAATTTGATTCGCGTTTCAGTCTCCAGGTTCTCGGCATGCGTCATGGCACGGAGATCGTTGAGGACTATGCTGATGCGCCGCTTGCCAGCGGGGACAGTTTGTTCGTGGTTGGTTCCTGGCAGCAGATCCAGCAGCTCAGCAACAGGAACCATGACTTTGTGGTGCTTGAGCTGCCCGGAGAGATGGCGGATATCGTGCCCGTCCGTGACAAGCTGCCCATCGCGCTGAGCCTTCTGGGGCTCATGGTTTTGCTGACGGTGTTCGATATTGTGCCGTTATCGGCTGCGGTCTTGCTGGCGGCGCTTGGCGGCGTATTTACCCGCTGCCTGACCATGGAAGACGCCTATGAATCGATACACTGGAGCAGCATCGTATTGATTGCTGGCATGCTGCCGCTGGCGGATGCCCTGCAGCAAACCGGTGGTACACAGCTGATTGTTGACTCGTTGCTGGCAGCGACAGGCGATACCGGCCCGCATACACTGTTGGCAATTTTCTTCTTTCTGACGGCCGGCTTGGGGCTGGTGCTTTCCAATACCGCTTCAGCTGTGCTGGTTGCGCCAATGGCGATCTTTGCAGCGCAGGCCCTGGACATTTCCCCCTACCCCTTTGCCGTCGCCGTGGTGGTCGCAGCCTCGGCGGCCTATTCGACCCCTGTGTCAACGCCGGTGGTCACTCTCGTTGTCGACCCAGGCCGCTATCGCTTCGTCGATTTTTTGCGTCTGGGTCTGCCGTTACTATTTTTGACCTACCTGGCGACCGCTATCGTTGCGCCCTTGGTATTCCCGTTCTGAGAACCCGGATGATGGGGATGCCCGACTTTTCCCGCTTTCTTGGCGCCGCCTATGCTGGCACCATGCCACGGCAGTAATCCGTCTTGACAGGGGATAGCGTGTGAAACGCAGAGAGTTGATAACTGTAGGTGCCGCTGCTGCTCTGGTGGGTTGCGCCGGGGAATCCGTCGACTGCGGCCCTGCCGGGTCAAAGGAAACGTATACCTGGAAATGCGTAACGACCTGGCCGCCGAATTTTCCCGGCTTGGGAACCGGCGTCAACCGACTTGCCAGCATGATCGAACGCGCCTCCGGTGGGCGATTGAAAATAAAGGTTTATGCAGCCGGTGAACTGGTCCCTGCATTTGAGGTGTTCGACACCGTCCGCAGCGGTACGGCCGAAATGGGACATGGCTCGGCTTATTACTGGAAAGGCAAAAGCGAAGCCGCCCAGTTTTTCACGGCGATTCCCTTTGGCATGAGTGCCATGGAGATGAATGGCTGGCTCTACAACGGCGGCGGTCTGGAACTTTACCGCGAACTGTATGCGGACTTTGGCCTGGTGCCCTTCCCCGCCGGCAATACCGGCGTGCAGATGGGCGGCTGGTTCAATCGAGAGATCAACAGCATGGCGGACCTGCAGGGTCTGAAAATGCGCATCCCCGGTCTGGGTGGCGAAGTCCTGCGCCGCGCCGGCGGCACACCGGTAAATCTGCCTGGCGCAGATATCTTTACGGCTCTGCAGACGGGCAGCATTGATGCGACGGAGTGGATTGGGCCTTACAACGATGTGGCTTTCGGTCTGCACAAGGCGGCACGCTACTATTACTACCCGGGCTGGCAGGAGCCTGGCCCCGTGCTGGAGTGCACGGTCAATAAGGCGGCCTATGAAGCTTTGCCGCCAGATTTGCAGGCAATCGTGGAGATTGCCTGCAGTGCCACCAACGACCAGATGACCGCTGAGTTTGTCGCCAGAAATGCCCAGTCTCTGGCGCAACTACGCTCTGAAGGTGAAGTAGAGTTTCGCAGTTTCCCCGCCGAAGTGCTGACCCGCTTACGTTCCCTGACGGATGAGGTAATTGCGGAATTGGTGGCCAGGGATCCCGTCGTAGCGAAAGTCTATGAATCGTTTTCGGCCTATCGCGACCGGGCCGAGGACTGGACCGCCCTGTCCGAGCAGGCCATGTTGAACACGCGTCCCTGATGCGGGGTCTGCTGCTATTGCTGCTTTTCTTGCTGGCTGCCTGCGGCAGTGACCAGGGGCAAGATTCCGATACGGCCGGATTGCGTGTCTATCACCACTCCTCCGACGGCGCCCCCACCAGCCTGGATCCGGTTCAGGCCGCCACGCTTTACGCCAACCTGATTGTCGTCAATGCCTACGACACACTCTATTCCTATAAGTATCTCGAACGTCCCTATGCCCTGAAGCCCAACCTGGCAGCGGCTATGCCCGAGGTATCCGAGGACGGGCTGACCTACACCATTGCGTTGAAGCGCGGCGTGCATTTCATTGACGATGCGGCTTTCGAAGGCGGCAAGGGTCGGGAAGTGATTGCCCGTGATGTGGCTTACTCCATTCTCCGTCACTTCGATCCTGAAACCCGGCCGCAGGGTGCCTGGCTCTGGCAGGGACGAGTGGCAGGTTTGAAGGAATGGAAAGCGGCTGGCCCCGACTACGATCGGCTCCCCGAAGGGCTGGAAATCCTCGATGATCACACGCTGCGTATTCACCTGCTGCAGCCCTACCCTCAACTGCTCTATACCCTGGCCATGGGTTATTCCGGCGTGGTGCCGCGGGAAGCCGTTGAACGCTACGGAAGAGAATTTGGTTTGCGCCCCGTGGGCTCGGGCCCGTTTCGCGTGGCGAGTTACAACACCGAGAAGCTGATCTTCGAGCCGAATTGGAACTGGCGATGGGAACCCGTGGACCTGACAGCCGAGGGTTTTGATCCGGCCACCCAGGGCTTCACGGGTATTGAGGTGCTGGACGGCCAGCAGCCGCCCTTCGTGGATCGGTTTGAGATTTCCTTTATTAAGGAGTCCGCTGCCCGCTGGAATTCATTTACCAAGGGCAATGAAATTCAGTACGCGGGTGTGCCCGTGGAGCTCGTGGACCGGGTACTGGCCTCAAAAGATCCGGTGCGCCTGGCGCCTGAGTACGAGGCCTTGTATCAGGTGCGTTCTGATATTGAAGCGGGTTTTGTCTACAGCGCCTTCAATATGGACATGGAGTTTGGCACCGACCCGGATCCTGAGCAGAATGAACGCAACCGGGCCCTGCGCTGCGCCATGATCAAGGGCTTTGACTGGGAACGTCGTAATGACAGTTTTTATGTGAATCTGGGCAAAGTCTTTCCCGGGGTAATTCCTCCGGTGGTGCCGGAATATGACAAGGACGCTTCCAAGGACAGCGTGATCCGGGATGTGGCCGGCGCCAAACAGCTGCTGGCTGACAACGGCTGGACGCCCGCTACCCTGCCCACCATGGTATATGGCACGGTCGGCAGCGTGCGCAGCCGGCAGTTTTACGAGCAGTTCCGCGCCTGGATGATGGAAATTGGTTTCCCGCGTGAAAAAATTGTTTTACGTGAATACGCCACCTTTGGTGACCTGAACAAGCGCTGGCGAGAAAGTCAGTTGCCTTTGATCTCCGCCGGCTGGGGGCTGGATTATCCCGATGCAGAAAATACCCTGCAGTTGTTCTACGGGCCTAACAAGGCGCCCGGGTCCAATTCGTCTAACTACAATAATCCCGAATACGATGCTCTGTTCGAGCAGGCTGCCGTCATGTTGCCATCACCTGAGCGCACGACAATCTATCGGCGTATGAATCAGATGGTGATTGATGACTGCGTAGCTATTACAGGTTTGTCCAGGACACGCATCAGTGTGTGGCATCGCGAAGTACTGATGTATCCGGATACCAGTATTGTCGGTGGCTTCTTCTTTCCTTTCGTGGCGCTGCAGGATGAGCAGGGCCTGCGCCTGGCCCCCGAGCCGATCCCCAAGGCCAACTGACCGTGGAACTTTTCTCTTATTCCCTGCGCAAGCTCGCCACGGGCATACCCCTGATCATTGGTGTGACCCTGGTGAGCTTTTTGCTGATGGTCTACTTCGGACCGGATAAGACTTTCGAGCTGGTAGGCAAGAACCCTACGCAGGAGCAAATAGACGAGATTCGCACCCAGCTGGGCTATGACCAGCCCATGGTGGTGCGTTACCTGGATTATCTGCGCGAGATTGTCACCCTGGACTTTGGCAATTCAGAATCCACGGGCGAACGTATCAATGCCCTGCTTGCCCGGACCATTCCCGTCTCCGTGGCCGTCGCCCTGCCGGGTTTTGTGCTCGGTAATCTGCTGGGCGTGGGCCTGGGTCTGCTGGCGGCTTTTTACAGGGGGCGCTGGCCCGATAAGTTGATCATGGCTTCGGCAGCCATCGGCATGAGCATCAGTTTCCTGATCGTGATCATTGCCTTCCAGATTTTGCTGTCGTCCAGTTATGGCCTGAACCTTTTTCCGGTACGTGGCTGGTCCGTCAACTCATTCAGTGACTACGTCAGCTATGTGACGGTGCCGACCCTGGCGACGGTTTTTGTCGCCCTGGGGTATAACACGCGCTTTTATCGTTCCGTGATTGTGGAAGAAACCACCCGTGATCATGTGCGCACCGCACGAGCCTTTGGCGTGCCGTCCCTGCAGCTGTATTGCAAATTGATTCTGAAAAATTGCCTGATACCCATCATCACGCGGATCATGTTTTCCATTCCCTTTGTTGTGATCAGCGGGAGTCTGCTGATCGAAAGTTACTTCGGGATTCCCGGTATCGGCAAAGTGACTTATGACGCCATCATCACAGGTGATCAGCCCATTCTGAAAGCTGTAGTAGCCCTGACGGCCATCATGCTGGTGGTTGTGCAGCTACTGACCGACATCATGTATCGCTGGGTCGATCCGCGGGTATCGCTCAAATGAGTGTGACCGCCGAAACACTGAATCCCGATGCCCTGACGGATGCTGCCCCCGAGTCCCTGTGGACCAAGGGCTTGTATAAGTTTCGTCGGGATCGGGTGGGTATGTGGTCCCTCGCGGTGGTGCTCCTGTACGTGGGCGTTGCCCTGGGGGTCTGGCTGGATTTCTGGGCCACGGGCTGGGCCGATCTGGCCGGCGGTAAGTGGGAGCCGGTGTCGACTGCCCACTGGTTTGGCACCAATATTATTGGCCAGGACATTTTCGACCGGGCCATCTACAGCACCAAGACTTCCTTCGAAGTCGGGCTGGTGGTGGCCGTTCTGGCAACGGCTTTGGGCGCAATACTCGGTGCCATTGCCGGCTTCTTCAGTGGCAGCTGGCTGGACGAGCTGATTCTCTGGCTCATGGGTGTACTCGATTCAATCCCCTTTCTGCTGTTTGTGGCCGCCATTGCCTACACCCTGCAGAGCGTTCCCGAGGTCAGTAAATATTCCATGCATATCGCCATGATCGTGACCTTCTGGATCACGGCTGGTCGTCTGGTGCGGGGCGAGGTTATCAAGCTTAAGGAAATGGAGTACGTGGATGCCGCCCACGCTCTGGGTGTGCCTGAGTACACGATTATTTTCCGCCACATCCTGCCCAATACAGCTCACATCCTGCTGGTACAGGCCACGATTACTTTTGTCGCGGCCATCAAGAGCGAGGTGATACTGAGTTTCCTGGGTCTGGGTGTGAAAGACAGTATGAGCTGGGGGCTCATGATCTCCGAAAGCAGTCAGGAAGTCCTGGCGGGTTTTTTCAATAATTTTCTGGCCGCGTCGGTCTTGCTGTTCGGCCTGGTGATGGCTTTCAACTTGTTCAGCGATGCGCTGCAGGATGCCCTCGATCCCCGGACGGTGGCAGACTGATGTCAGAACCCTTACTTCGCGTGCGTGATCTGGCGGTTGAGTTCGATACCCAGTACGGGAC
Organism: Gammaproteobacteria bacterium; assembly: GCA_051008735.1. Lineage (GTDB taxonomy): Bacteria > Pseudomonadota > Gammaproteobacteria > Steroidobacterales > J054. Next base: position 18,424 of record JBPCXH010000054.1, read on the forward strand.
CGTGCGAGCGGTGGACGGAGTGAGCTTCGATATTTATCCGGAGGAGACTGTGGGGCTGGTGGGTGAGTCAGGTTGCGGCAAGACCGTGACGGGGCTGTCCTTACTGGGCCTGATTCCCAAGCCGCCCGGTCGCATTGCTGCCGGCTCCATTGAATTCGGGGGCCGGGATTTGGCGACGGCATCTGAAGAACAGTTACGAAAAATTCGCGGCAGCGACATTTCAATGATTTTCCAGGAGCCGATGACGGCCCTGAACCCCGTATTCACCATCGGTGGTCAGATGTCTGATGTATTGGCTCGGCACAAGGGTCTGACTACCGGCCAGGCGCGCACCGAAGCCATTGAGATGCTGGGACGAGTGGGTATTCCATCCCCGGCGCGGCGGGTTGATGAATACCCCCATCAGTTATCCGGCGGTCAGCGACAGCGCGTGATGATCGCCATGGCTTTGTCCTGCAACCCCAAGCTGTTGATCGCCGATGAGCCCACCACGGCCCTGGATGTGACCACCCAGGCCCAGGTCCTGGAGCAAATCAATAAGCTGCAGCAGGAGTTTCGTATGGCTGTGATTCTAATTACCCATGATCTGGGCGTGGTCGCAGAAACCTGTCAGCGGGCCCTGGTCATGTATTGCGGCAAGGTGGCTGAACAGGCGCCTATCGCCGAGCTTTTTGAGCAGCCGCGTCATCCTTATACGGCCGGCTTGCTCAACTCCATTCCGCGAATCCGCGAGGACCGGCCTGAGCATCTGCCCATCATTCCGGGTCGGGTACCCGATCTGTTGCATTTGCCGGCCGGTTGCCGGTTTGCCGCGCGCTGCGAGCGAGCGCTGGATCGCTGCCAGGTCGAGCAACCCGAGTTGGGCGAGCAGACTGCGAGTGCTGCCTGCTTTAATCCGGTGCCGGCATGAGCAGTCCTCTGCTGCAAGTTCAGGAGCTGCGCAAATACTTTCCCGTTCGCGGCGGACTGCTGCAGGGGGTCAAGGCTCAGGTGAAAGCGGTTGATGGTGTGAGCCTGGTGCTACAGTCGGGCGAAACCTACGGGCTGGTGGGTGAATCGGGTTGCGGTAAGTCCACCCTGGGGCGCTCTATTATCCGGCTGTACGAGCCTACCGCCGGCAAAGTACTGCTGGACGGGGCAGACATCACGCACCTGTCCCGCAAAGACATGCTGCCCTATCGAGAGCGCATGCAAATGATTTTTCAGGACCCTTATGCATCGCTGAGCCCGCGCCGAACCGTGTCGCAAACCCTGCGTGAACCGCTGGATGTTCACAACAAGGGCAACCGCGATACTCGCGACAAGCGGGTGCGTGAACTTCTGGATGTGGTGGGCATGAGTCAGCGTGCCTTGAATCGATATCCCCACGAATTTTCCGGTGGCCAGCGTCAGCGTATCGGTATTGCCCGTGCCCTGGCACTGAACCCAAAACTGATCATTGCCGATGAACCCGTCTCGGCGCTGGATGTGTCCGTGCAATCGCAGGTGCTCAACCTGGTAGCGGATCTGCAGCGGGAGCACGGGATCGCTTTTTTGTTTATCGCTCACGATCTGGCCGTTATTCAGCATGTCAGTGATCGCATCGGCGTCATGTACCTGGGCAAGATTGTCGAATCCAGCGACAGCCAAACCCTCTATACCCAGCCGAAACACCCCTATACGCGGGCGCTGCTCTCGGCGATTCCCCTGCCCGAGCCGGGCCGAAAGCGGTCGCGGGTTGTTTTGGGCGGCGATGTGCCGTCGCCAGCCAACCCGCCCGGCGGATGCCCCTTTCACCCGCGGTGCCCCGATGCCATGGACCGTTGCCGCACTGAGGTCCCTGCCTCCAGGGAACTTGGATCGCCGGCGGCTCCCCACCCGGTGAGCTGTCACCTGTACGATTAGCGGTTCGGGCGCCCCCGCGCCCGCTGGAACTGTTATGAGATTGTTCGATTTCTCCCGCGCGCCCAATCCTCGACGCGTGCGCATGTATCTGGCTGAGAAGGGTATGGAAATCCCCCGGGTAGCGGTGAATTTGTACCGCATGGAACAGCTATCGCCGGAATTTCTGGCCATCAATCCCGGCGGCACGGTGCCTGTGCTGGAACTGGATGACGGCACCCGCCTGACGGAATGCCTGGCTATCTGTCGCTACCTGGAGTCTTTGCAACCCGAGCCTCCGCTGTTTGGTCAGGGTGCTAAAGGCGAGGCCCTGGTGCTGATGTGGAATAACATTGTCGAGGCCGAAGGTATTCCGTCGGCGGCTGAAGTCCTGCGTAATCTCTCGCCGGGCTTCCGCGACCGGGTTTTTCCCGGCCCGGTCGACTACCCGCAGCTGCCCGCCCTGGTTCAGCGCGGTGCAATCCGAACCCAGCAGTTTTTTGATCGGATCCAGGCCAGGCTGGACGAGAGTCCTTTCCTGGCCGGCGATGATTTCAGTTTTGCTGATATTAGCCTTGTGGCGACCGTCGACTTTGCCAAGTGGGTGGATATTGATGCCGCCCAGGACAGACCCGCTATCGCGCGCTGGTACAACAACGTTAAAAGCCGACCCAGCACGGGAGCCTGATCAGCATGCAGCACGGCAATTTTAGTCAGGAGCCCGGCCAGAGCATGAACTGGCGGGTAGTCCGGGTACTGATGCCCTATCTCTGGGAGTATCGCTGGCGAGTTGCGCTCTCCTTGCTGTTTCTGGTGGCAGCGAAAGGCGCGATTCTGGTCATCCCTTTCCTGGTCAAAGCCGTTGTCGATTCACTGGACGTGCCCGACCGGGCCAACATTCTGGCCATGGGCCTCATTCTGCTGGTAGTGGCTTACGGAGTCGCGCGTTTTTCCAGTGTCTTGTTTGGTGAGATTCGCGACACGGTCTTCGGGCGGGTCACCGAGCGCGCGATGCGCAAGATCGGCCTGCAACTGTTTCGTCATTTGCATGCGCTTGATCTGGACTTTCACCTGAACCGCCAAACCGGCGGCCTGGCAAGGGATATAGAGCGCGGCGTGACGGGTATCAGTTTCCTGATGCGCTTCATCGTCTTCAATATCGCGCCGACCCTGTTCGAAATCGCCATGGTGGTGGGGATTCTTTATACCAAGTACGGGGCCGTCTACGCGTTGATTACATTTATTGCTGTGGTGGCGTACTGGTTGTTCTCCGTGCGGGCCACGGAGTGGCGCACCCAGTTTGTCCGTGAAGCTAATGAGGCTGATTCGGCCAGTAACACCAAGGCTATTGATAGCCTGATGAATTTCGAGACTGTTAAATATTTCACCAACGAAGAGTTCGAAGCTCGCCGCTATGATCGGGAGCTGGAGAAATGGGAAATTGCCCGGCGGAAGAACAGACTGTCCGTATTTACATTAAATAGCGGGCAAGCACTGATTATTGCCGTCGCACAGACCAGCATGATTGCTTTGGCCGTGTTTCAGATTCGTGCGGGCGAACTGACCCTGGGTGACTTTTCCTTCATTCAGACAATCATGATTCAGTTGTTCCTGCCCCTGGGCTTTCTGGGTTTTGTCTATCGGGAGATAAAGGGGTCCCTGGCCAACATCGAGAAGATGTTCGACCTGATGGCCGTTCAGCCGGGTATTAATGATGCGCCTGACGCAAAACCCCTGGAGGTTGGCCAGGCGGGTCTTGAATTCCGCGATGTGAGTTTCGGCTATCGACCCGACCGCGCTATTCTCAAAAACATCAGCTTCAGCATAGCGCCCGGCAAGAAAGTCGCTGTCGTCGGGGCCAGCGGCGCCGGCAAGTCGACTTTAGTGAAATTGCTGTTCCGCTTTTATGACGTTAATTCCGGGGCCGTGCTGATCGACGGTCAGGATATTTCCAAGGTCACTCAACATTCTTTGCGAGCGGCCATCGGCATCGTGCCGCAGGACACAGTGCTGTTTAACGATACGATTTTAGAGAATGTACGTTATGGCCGGCCGGATGCGCAGGATGATGAAGTCCATGAAGCTATACGACTGGCTCATCTGGAGGACTTCATCGGTCGACTACCTGCCGGCGGCAATACCGTTGTGGGAGAGCGGGGCTTGAAATTATCCGGGGGCGAGAAACAGCGTGTTGCTATTGCCCGGGCCTTGCTCAAACAGCCACCCATCATGATTTTTGATGAAGCGACCTCTTCACTGGATAGCAAATCAGAGCGAGCGATCCTGGCGGCTATACGAGAAATTGCCACAGGCCATACCAGCCTGGTCATAGCACATCGTTTGTCCACCGTGGTCGATGCGGATCAGATCGTGGTGCTGGATCAGGGTGAAATTGTTGAAACGGGTGCGCACGCGCAATTGCTCGCCCGCAGGGGTCGCTATGCCGAGCTATGGCAAATACAACAGGCGGAGTCAGAGCATCCCCAGCTGGATTCGCCCGAGACTTCTGTGCTGCTGCCGTCCGGGCCAGAAGGCCTGCCTTCCTGATGGCGCCAGCGGCCGTGGCTATTCTTTGGCCAATGATCGCGCAGGTTTTGCTGACCGGTGTCGTTTGGGTGGTCATGTTCAGGCGCCGGATTTCGGAGATGACGCAACGACGCATTCCGCCGGATGCCGTCGCGCTGAGTGGACAGGCCAGTGAAAAACTTCAGGATACAGCGGCCGCGGACAACTTTCGAAATCTCTTTGAGATTCCTGTGCTGTTCTATGTCGGCTGTCTTTCCATCGCTGTATTCGACCTGGTGACGAGTCTGCAGCTGGGCTTGGCCTGGGCTTTTGTCCTTCTCCGGGTCGGGCACTCTGCCATACAACTCACCTATAACCGGGTTATGCATCGATTCTATGCTTACCTGCTCAGCAGCCTTTGCGTTTTCGCCATGTGGGCATTGCTGGCCACCGCGTTAATGACGCGGCAACCGGCTGCTTAACCTAGGGCGCTGACCCGGGCCGACGTGTTCTCTGCCAGCCAAGCAGTGCAAGAGCTGAGCCGAACATCAGTGCGGCCGGAGGCACGGGAACCGGTGTGAAATCCGGCGCAGAAAAGGCTACTTCGCCTATACCGCAAGCCATGAAGCCACCCTCACCCTGAGGACAGTCTGCGATCGCCAGCCGCACGTAGCGTGCATCAATAGCATCGAAACTGAAGACCTCAGCCAGGTAGTCCTGGTTGACCGGATTATCTGCAGGCGACATGTTCGTCAGAATTTCGAGATAGCTTGTGCCGTCGCTGGAAACCAGCAAGTCAAAGCTTCCGATACCTGAGCTGTCCTCGTTCCACAGGGCCAGTCGATCAATCTTCATTATAGACCCAAGGTCGTAGTCGACCTGTGCAGTTTCCATGAAAGCCTCGCTTAACCACTCTTTGTTGCCGGCAAACATGGAATGCAGCGGATTACCTGCCAGATAGTCATCAAAGCTGGTAACGCCACTAATGAAGCCGGTGGCCAGGCCTCCCTGATTAATGGTGTTATCAATGCCCAGGCTGCTGGTCAAAGAGCTAAATGACGACGAAGCGGTCGCCGACCCTGGACTGATGATAATCGCGTCCGCGTGACTTGCGGGTGCCAGCAGCAAACATGCAGTCAGAGCACCTACAGATCGCAAAAGAATCCTTCTCATAGCAATCTTCCCAGACAGTCAGCAATACTCAAAAACAAGAATTACTGCCGTCGTTATTGTTGTTATGGCATTCAG
>JBPCXH010000055.1:0-17920 GCA_051008735.1 Gammaproteobacteria bacterium
ACCAATGCCACTTGGCAGGATGAGCGTTTTGCGAGTGAAGATAATTTCGTCAAATTCGATAGCTACTGGCTTGTGGATACCCGGTTGGGCCTGACCAGCGAGCAGTGGGAGATTATTGGCTACGTCGATAACGTGTTTGACGATGACACGGTTCTCACGGGTGGCTCGGGCCCTGACTTTGGGCAGCAGGTCACAGAAACGGGCTTCACGGCCGGTTTTGGTGTCTCGCAGTGGTTTGCTAATTTGCCCGAGCCCAGGACAGTGGGTGTACGGGCGAGCTACCGTTTCTAGGTCTCTGACCGATTCTGCAAACAACCCCTGTCCGGCATCGCCGGGCAGGGGTTTTTTTATGCTGAGCCGATTTTTAGACCAATTTCAGAGTCCCTGATATCCGGCAATAGGTACAACCCGCAGGCCTGACCGGGGTATCGCCGTATTTCAGCAACTCGCGTTGCTGCGTATGTTCCTGACCTGTCGCAGATCGGCAACGGTGACGCCCCGCAAGCGGAAGGGATGCGGCGTCTGCCGGATTCGATTGAATTCAGATCTCAAGGGAGTACGTAATGCAGAAGATCTTCTTGACCGCTCTGGGCCTGTGCCTGCTGGCGGGAAATGTGGGGGCGCAGGACACCTATCGTCAGGCCGGTGACTGGATTGCTCGTGGCGGTCTGGGGGTTGTTGCCCCGGACGGAGACGGCGCGACCGTGGCCCCGGGTACTGATCTGGATGTTGACGACGGCTACGCTATTACGCTAACCGCTGCTTACATGATTACTGATCATATTGCTGTTGAATTGCTGGCCTCAACCCCCTTCAATCATGACATCGATCTTGATGGCGCCGGCACAGTGGGTGAGACCGACCAGCTGCCACCGACGCTGTCTTTGCAGTATCACTTCGGCCCCTTTGGTCGCGCACAGCCATATGTCGGCGCCGGTGTGAATTACACGATCTTTTTTAACGAGAAAACCAGAGGCGCTCTGGATGGGGCAACGCTGAATCTTGATGATTCAATTGGCCTTGCCGGGCAGGTGGGTCTGGACTGGCATTTTGGTAATAACTGGTTGGCTAATATCGACCTTCGCTATATCTCAATCGAAACTGATGCTGAACTCGGCGGTCAGGATATCGGCGGTCCTGGCGTAGGTAAGCTAAAAATTGACGATGTTGAGATCGATCCCTGGGTCGCATCGATCAACGTTGGCTATAATTTTTAGACGAATTTGCCTGGCTCTAGTGGCCAAGTCGTTCCTGCTTGTATTGGAGCGGCTTGGCTGGCAACTTCGGGCTTCTTTTTAATAAAACGCACAGAAGCAGGCTGAAATCTCGGGGGTTTCTCGATGGCTGATTCGCAATCCTATAACGACGGTGTGGTCCGGCAATTCGCCATCATGACCGTGGTGTGGGGAATTGTCGGAATGGCAGTGGGCGTGCTGATCGCAGCGCAACTGCTCTGGCCGGCTCTGAATTTCGATGTACCGTGGCTTAGCTTCGGTCGAATTCGTCCGCTGCACACCAACGCGGTGATTTTTGCCTTTGGCGGCAGCGCGCTTATCGGAACCTCCTTGTATGTCGTGCAGCGCACTTGTCATGTACGCCTGTTTGCCGGACCGCTGGCCTCGTTTACCTTCTGGGGCTGGCAGTTGGTCATTGTTCTGGCAGCGATCACGCTGCCGCTGGGCTTGACCCAGGGCAAGGAATACGCCGAACTGATCTGGCCCATCGATCTGCTAATTACGGTGGTGTGGGTGGCCTATGGCATCGTGTACTTCGGCACCATCGCGACCCGACGTGTTAAGCACATCTACGTAGCAAACTGGTTTTACGCCGCTTTTATAATTACGGTGGCCTTGCTTCACATAGTGAATTCACTGGCAATACCCGTCGGCCTGCTGCATTCCTATCCAATTTATGCGGGCGTTGTGGATAGCATGGTTCAGTGGTGGTATGGCCACAATGCCTTGGGCTTTTTCCTCACCGCGGGTTTTCTGGGCATGATGTATTACTTCGTGCCAAAACAGGCCGGCCGGCCTGTTTATTCCTATCGTCTATCGGTCGTGCATTTCTGGGCACTGATTTCCATCTATATGTGGGCCGGTCCCCATCATCTGCATTACACGACTTTGCCCGACTGGGCTCAGTCCCTGGGGATGGTTTTCTCGCTGCTGCTGCTGGCGCCTTCCTGGGGTGGCATGATCAACGGCATCATGACCCTGTCAGGTGCATGGCATAAGCTGCGTACCGATCCAATCCTTAAGTTCATGATCGTATCCTTGTCGTTTTACGGCATGTCCACCTTCGAAGGGCCCATGATGTCCATCAAGACGGTGAACGCCCTGTCTCATTACACGGACTGGACCATCGGTCATGTGCACTCCGGTGCATTGGGCTGGGTGGCAATGATTACGATGGGCTGCCTCTATAACCTGATTCCCCGACTCTACGGGCGGGAGCAGATGTACAGCATCAAACTTATCGATGTTCACTTCTGGACCTCGACTATCGGTGTGGTTCTGTATATCGCGTCCATGTGGATCGCCGGTGTTATGCAGGGGTTGATGTGGCGCGCGGTGAATGAAGACGGCACCTTGACTTACTCATTCATCGAAAGCCTGCAGGCCACTTATCCCTATTACGCTGTTCGCCTGCTGGGTGGCGCCTTATTCCTGGTGGGGACTTTCATCATGGCCTACAACGTCTGGAAGACGGTCAGCACGGGTGAACGCAGAGCGCTGCAGCCAGTGATTGAGCCGGCGTAAGGGGCCCAGGATGATCAAACACGACACAATCGAAAGAAATGTTGGCTTGCTTGGCGTGCTCACTGCCCTGGCCGTGAGTATCGGCGGCCTCGCCGAGATTATCCCGCTGATGATGGACCCCGTCGCGACGACCCCGACGCCCGGCCTGGAGCCTTATCCGGCGCTGGAGTTGGAGGGTCGGGATATTTACATTCGCGAGGGCTGCTACAACTGTCACTCACAGATGATTCGACCGTTTCGCGCGGAAACGGAACGCTACGGGCCTTATTCCCTGGCCGGGGAGGCGGTTTACGACCATCCCTTCCAGTTTGGCTCCAAACGCACCGGCCCTGACCTGGCTCGGGTAGGCGCTCGCTACACGGATGAATGGCATCGCATCCACCTGCTTAACCCGCGAGACCTGGTGCCCGAGTCCAACATGCCGGCCTTTCCCTGGCTGGAAGATTCACTGGTTAATGCAGTACGCACTCCGGACAAGATGCGCGCTTTGCAGACCCTCGGGGTTCCCTACAGTGATGAGCAAATTGGGGCAGCTCAGGCGGCGGTTGAGGGCGCGACCGAAATGGATGCCCTGATTGCCTATCTGCAGGGCCTGGGTACCGTGGTCCGGGGGCGTTAGCGCGATGGATGCAGGTACCTGGCGAGGCGTATTTACGATTCTGATGCTGCTGCTGTTTGTAGGCATCTGTTTCTGGACCTTCAGCGCGAAACGCACAAAAGATTTTGAGGAGGCTTCGCAGTTGCCCCTCGAAGATGACGACAAGCCAACGGTCGGCCGCGCGCCTGATCCAGGGAGCGAAGATAGATGAGTGCAGGGTGGAATGCTTTCGTTATTGGTCTGGTGCTGATCCAGGTCGTTGGCGCGCTGTGGTTGTTGATGAGTTTGACCAGTAATCCCAAGGACGAGGGAGAGGCTGATACCACAGGCCATACCTGGGACGGCGACCTGAAGGAATACAACAATCCGCTGCCACGCTGGTGGTTGTACCTGTTCTGGCTGACGGCCATCTGGATGCTCGGCTACCTGATCATCTACCCGGGTCTGGGTAATATCGCCGGCACCCTGGGCTGGTCCCAGGAAGGACAGTATGAGCAGGAGGTGGCAGCGGCGGAAGCCCGCTACGGTGACATCTTTGCCGCTTTCAGCACTATGAGCATTGCTGACATGGCAGCTGAGCCCGAGGCAGTGCGCCTGGGCCGCAATTTATATCTGAATAATTGCGCGACCTGTCACGGGTCCGATGCCCGCGGTGCCCGGGGCTTCCCGAACCTGAGTGATGGTATCTGGCAATACGGTGGTGACCCGGCGGTGATTGTGCAGAGCATCACCAATGGGCGCATTGGCGTCATGCCGGCACTGGGTGCCGCCCTGGGAGAGGCGGGTACGGATGAGGTAGTTGCCTATGTGCAAAGCCTGTCAGGAGCCGCGACAGTCGATGCCAGCGGTGTGGCTGCTGGCCAGCAAAAATTTGTTCAGTTCTGTTCGGCCTGCCATGGGGTGACGGGGACAGGAATGGCAGCTTTGGGTGCGCCAAACCTGACTGATGACACTTGGTTGCATGGGGGTAGCGCTGAAATAATCAGAGACATCATCATGAATGGTCGGCAGAACCAGATGCCGGCTCAGCGTGAGTTGCTGAGTGAAGATCGAATTCGTGTTCTGGCGGCTTACGTGCTGAGTCTCAACGCGGAGTAGGGCATGGATGAAAACGGCGGAACCGGTCGACCGGAACCTGAGCTGCGCGCCCAGCGGCCCTGGAGCCGACGCGCCCAGGCAATTGCTGCCGTTCTTTGGCCGTCATTTCTCGCCGCTGCTTTCGCCACCATGCTGTTTTTTTCTTTCGTTGATCCCGGTGACATGGAGCACGCCATGCGCCTGCCCATGGAGCACACACGAATGACAGGCTACGGCCTGGGCTTTTTCTTTTTTTGGGTAATCACAGTGATATCCAGCGCGGTTTCGGTCTACCTGTTGCGCACCGCGCGACGCAATAACAGGCACAACAACGGGAAAGGATGACCCGCCATGGACGAGACGGCCATCCAGCCAGACTCGCTCTATATCAAGCATGAAACGATTCATGCGCGAGAAGTAAAAGGCAGATTCCAGAGCTTTCGCAAAGCGTGTATGTGGAGCTTGCTGGGCGTCTATTATTTTTTGCCCTGGCTGAGCTGGGACGATCGGCAGGCTGTGCTGTTTGATCTGCCGGCCCGCAAGTTTTACATCTTTGGTATGACACTCTGGCCCCAGGACTTTTATTTGTTGTCCTGGTTGCTGATTATGGCGGCACTGCTGCTGTTTTTATCAACCTCAGTTGCCGGGCGTGTCTGGTGTGGCTTCGCCTGTCCGCAAACCGTCTGGACCGAGGCGTTTGTCTGGATGGAGAGGATTACTGAAGGAAATTTTTCCCAGCGGCGCAAACTCGACAAGGCGCCCTGGACGGCAGAGAAGCTCCTGCGCAAGGGGGCGAAGCGGCTGTTGTGGTTCTTCTTTGCCCTGTGGACCGGATTAACCTTTGTGGGCTACTTTTCGCCTATTCAGGAACTGGGTCTGCGCGTTGCCAGCTTCAGCCTCGGGCCATGGGAAACCTTCTGGATCTGTTTCTACAGCGTTGCGACCTATGGCAATGCCGGTCATTTGCGTGAGCAGGTCTGCAAATATATGTGTCCTTATGCGCGCTTTCAGAGCGCCATGTTTGATCGCAATACCCTGATTGTTTCTTATGACGAAGCACGTGGGGATCCACGCGGGAGTCGGCGGCGCAACGCAAATCAGGCCGAACTGGGACTGGGGGACTGCATCGACTGCAATATCTGTGTGCAGGTCTGCCCCACGGGTATCGATATTCGCGAAGGTCTGCAGTACGAATGCATTACCTGTGCCGCCTGTATTGATGGCTGCGACTCGGTGATGGACCGCATGGGCTATGACCGGGGTCTGATTCGCTACACCACGCAAAATGCGCTGGATGGCGAGCCCAGCCGGGTGTTCCGCCTGCGCACCCTGATTTACTGTGCTTTGCTGGCCGTACTCGCTGCCGGTTTCGTGTTTGCGCTGCTCACACGTTCCCCGCTGACGCTGGATGTGATGCGCGATCGAAACGCGATCTATCGGCTGACACCCGCGGGTGAGGTGGAGACCGTTTACACCCTCAAACTGTTAAACAAGTCGCCCAGTCCACAGCGAGTCACTGTGAGGGTTGAGGGCCTGCCCGGCATTAGCCTTGAAACAGACCCTCCTGTGATTGATTTGCCCCCGGGCACATTGGGCAGCGTGATTGCCCGAGTCAGGGTACCCGGTGATGCTGCCGGGCCCGGCGGCCATGACCTGACTTTCCTGGCACGGCAGGGTGGCACACAGCCAGCCGAAATTTCCCGCCGCTCACGCTTCATCATGCCCCTGAACTAGAGTGACAGCTATGACCAATACACCGCGCACTGTCCAGCAACCCTGGTACCGTCATTACTGGGTCTGGTTATTGATGATTCCGCCGGCCGCCGCCGTAGTGGGTGGTTTCACGACCGCGTGGCTGGCCGGAGGACCGCCGGCACTGGTCGTGGATGACTACGGCGAAATCGGCAAGGCCACTGAACAGCGTCGGACGCGTGACTGGCGTGCAGCGGAGCTGGGACTCAGTGCCGAGCTGCAGTTAAGTGCGAGCCAGGCAGGTGAGCCGCAGGCTCTTCGTCTGCAACTGACAAGTGCGGCTGAATGGCCGGTACCCGACCAGCTGCAGCTCGAGCTCATTCATCCGACGATGGAAAATCTGGACCAGAGCCTGTCGCTAAGTTTCAACGGTAAGGTTTACGTCGCCCAGGTCACGCCAATAGTCGGTCGGCGCTATGTCCAGGTGGGCGATATGGGCCATGAGTGGCGGCTGGTGGGTGAGCTATCAGCGCGATCGGAAAATGTCAGCCTGCAACCGGGGTCGGGTGTCCGGGTAGGGCCATGAGTGCGACCCCGTGTTATCACTGCGGGGCGCCGGTTCCGGCCCGGAACCCGCCGACCACTGCTGTCGCAGGAAAATTGCAGACTTTGTGCAGCGAAGCCTGTGCCCGCACCGCTGCCTTGATAGAGAAGCGGGGCCTGACTGAGTTTTATCGCTTTCGTGACGGGCCCGCCCATACGGCCAGCAGTCGTGATGGCGACCGCCAGCGCTGGCTGCCCTTCGATCGACAGGCGCTACAGAATGAATTCGTAGTACTTCGTGCCGATGGTCTGCGTGAAGCGCACCTGCTATTGCAGGGGGTTCGTTGTGCTGCGTGCACCTGGCTGATCGAAAATGCCTTGGGGGCGGCGCCCGGGCTTAAGTCCATTAGCGGAGATCCGCTGACCACCCGGGCCACCCTGTGTTGGGATCCGGAACGCGTAGCCTTGAGTGAGTTGCTGACCCAACTGGCTCGGCTGGGCTACACACCCGTGCCCTATACCGAAGATGCGACCGAGCTGGCGGCGCGCCAGGAACGCCGGCTCTCTTTGCAACGGTTGATCGTGGCCGGCCTGGGCATGATGCAGGTAATGAGTTTTGCCGTTGCCCTGTACCTGGGCGCCTGGCGTGACCCGCAAATTGAAAGCTATCTGCGGCTGATCAGTTTGCTGGTGTCCACCCCGGTGGTTTTCTATGCCGGTGCACCGTTCTTTTTTGGAGCCTGGGCCGGCATTCGCGGGGGCGCACTGGGTATGGATGTGCCGGTCGCACTGGCGGTGGGCGGAGCCTGGTGTGCGAGTGTCTGGAATACGCTGGTCGGGAGTGGAGAGGTCTACTTTGATTCGGCCACTATGTTTGTGTTTTTTCTGTCGGCCGCGCGTTTTCTTGAAATGACCGGACGGCATCGTGCCATGAGCTTGACGGGTGCCATGGCGCAGCACCTGCCGCGCGTCGCCACGCGCCTCCAGGCAGGTCTGGCCACACAAGTCGGTGTAATGGAGCTGGAAAAGGGGGACCGGATCCTGGTTGCTCCCGGCGAGACGCTGCCGGCGGACGGCGAACTGCTGTCAGACCGGGCCCGCGTGGATGAAGCCTTGCTGACTGGTGAATCCAGACCCGTCTCGCGCGGCTGCGGCGACACGCTGGTTGCCGGCAGCCTGAATACGGATCAGGTCCTGGAGATGACCGTGGTTCGAGTGGGTGCCGACACGCTGATGGCGCAAATTGCGCGCCTGGTTGGCGATGCCGGCGACCGGAAACCTCGCCTTGTGGAAATCGCTGATCGGGTCGCCTCCTGGTTTGTGGCCACCGTGCTGCTTGCCGCCGCCGCCGTCGCCTATGTGTGGTGGCAGCTGGCACCTGAGCGAGCCTTTGAAATAGCCCTGGCCGTGCTGGTGGTGACCTGCCCGTGCGCATTGGCTCTGGCGACGCCTGCGGCCTTTACCGTGGCCACCACCAGTCTGGCCAGGCTGGGCTTTATGGTCAGACGGCGCGGTGCTTTGCAAAATCTGAGTCGCTTGACCGATGTGGTCTTTGATAAAACCGGGACCCTTACGGACGCTCAACCCGTGATAGCCGATATTCAGACATGGCGTAACTGCTCCGCTGACCAGGCCCGGAGCATCGCGGCAGCGCTGGAGTCCCGTTCCTCTCATCCCCTGGCCAAAGCGTTCCCGGCGGCGGCTGCCTTGCCGCCCGTCAATAATGTCGAGGCGATTTCCGGCGCGGGTCTGGAGGGCACGGTCGACGGACAACGCTATCGGATCGGCACCGAAGCATTCGTCACGGCCTGGACCACCGACAGCGGGACGGTCGTTGACAATCAGGCTGCCCGGCGGCAGGTTTTTCTGGGTGATACCGAGGGTTTGCTTGCCCGCTTTAGCGTGGCTGAGCATCACCGCGACGGTGCCGCCGAGGTGACCGGGCAGTTGGCCACGAGCGGCCTGGACTTGAGAATTTTCAGCGGGGATCAGGCCGGGCCCGTGAGTGCGCTGGCCGATAGCCTGGGCATCCGTCACTGGCAGGCGGCATTGCAGCCCCAGGAAAAGCTGGCTGCCGTGGAGCAGCTCCAGGCACAGGGGCGGATCGTGGCCATGGTGGGCGACGGCATCAATGATTCGCCGGTCCTTGCCGGCGCCGATGTATCGATTGCCATGGGCAGTGGGACCTCCCTGGCCCAGCATTCCGCTGACTGTGTCCTGATGAGTGAAAGTCTGGCGCCTCTGTGGTCTGCTCGTGAAGTGGCTCGTCGCACCCTGCGTGTGGTGCGCCAGAATGTGGCCTGGGCGGTTGCCTATAACCTGGTTGCTTTACCTTTGGCAGCCACAGGCCTGCTGGCGCCGTGGATGGCTGCCCTGGGCATGTCAGCCAGTTCCCTGCTGGTCACCGGCAATGCCCTGCGCCTGGCGCGCTTGCCAGTAAGCCCGGAAGCCAGCTCTGCCGCGTCCACATTCGCCGCCGAACCCCGCGCGGCCTGCTGCAAGAAGCCCGCAGGCGCTGCATCATGACTATCATCTATGTCCTGATCCCTCTGGGCCTGCTATTGCTGGCGGCAGCTGTCTGGGCCTTCTTCTGGGCCGTACGCAACGGCCAGTTTGATGACCTGGAGACCCCGGCCTGGCGCATCCTGATGGATGACGACAGCAAGCCGCCACCCCCCAACTAGCCGTCCATCAGCGTAAATTGGTCACGGCTGGCAGCGGGTTTGTAATCGACCGGCGGCGAGGGAAAAATAGACCGCGTTTTCCAGGGGAGATATGGCCATGGGGCGCGGACTGGGAGTCCTGCTAATCGTGATGATGCCGGCTTTGTTGCTGGCTGCTACCGCCGTAACAGGGGCCGATGACGGCCTGACGGCCCATGAACTTACGCGCTTCGTTCATCAGATGCTGTTTGTGTACTGGATCGGTCCGGACATCGGCGTGTACTACCTCAGTCATCGCATTACCGACCCGAATCTCTCCGTGGGCCAGCGTTTGGCCGCCGCGCAGGTCATGGGCCAGATTGATTTGATCCCGCGCGTTTGCATGAGTCTGATGCTGACCGTCGGCGGCATCCTGACAGAGTTTGTGGACGTGCCGCACCCGGCCTGGCAAATGGTGGGCATTGTCCTGCTGGGTCCCGTCTGGCTCAGTATGATCCTGGTGACTTATTTCCGTCGTGGCACCGCGCTGGGTGAGACAGCAACCAGGCTGGATTTCTATTTTCGCTGGCTGATGATTGTCGCGGTGCTTGCTTCGGTGGGCTATTCCTTCAGCACGGGCAGACTGGATGCCAGTCCCTGGGTCGGCAGCAAACTGGTGCTGTTTGCCGCAATTCTGCTGTTTGGCTTGTTGATGCGCTTGCGCGTGGCCCCGCTGGTCGCCGGCATTGGCAAGCTGGCAACGGCAGGCCCGTCTGCTGAAACCGATCAAATGATGGCAGCGAGTTTGAGCCGCACTAAACCCTTTGTGCTGGCCATGTGGGCCTGCCTGCTGCTGGCGGCCTTGCTGGGGGTGGTGAAGCCCGGTGGCCAGGAACCGGCAACCGCCGCTCTTGAGCAAGCGGCTTCTGTGCGCGCACTGCCCTGACGGGGGCGCATGGCTTATCTACCAGATCTTGGCGGTCCCGATCAGGCCCACCAGGGCGATGGTGCCGTAGGTTGACCAGATCACGATAGCGGAGCGGTTCATCACCACGGCAATGGTGTTCTCCAGCTCGGGCGTCGATCCCTCTGTCGCCATGCGCGCGAAGGCAATGGCCAGGGGTTCGAAGACCACCAGCATCGCGATCACCATCAGATTGATCAGGCCGTACAGGCCCACCTTCCACAACAGCCAGGTGGCGTCGGCTGCGAACGGTCCGTTACCCAGGTAGGAAGACACCGCCAGGGCGATCATCCCGGCACCGACGATGCCCGTCAGATAGTTATTCAGCTTGCCCAGCTGAATCCCCAGGGGCTGATCGTATTTGTAGGCTCCTGTCATGCTGACGGCCCACCAGGCCAGTGTGAACAGCCAGACCAGCGTGATGCCTGTCGGGCCAAGCTCCAGCAGGCCGAGTTTGACAGACAGCATGACGCCCAGGGGCAGGGCTGCTTTCCACATGGTGCGCGGCAGCAGTTCGATCCGCAGGGCCCAGTGCATCAGCATCAGCCGCGCGTCGAAGGGCAATTTGGGGTCCGTGGCTTTTTTCGCTGACAGGAAAACGCCCAGGTCGGTCCCGATCCAGAACACGAACATCAAGAGGTGCAGGTAATTCCAGCCGTCGTAACTGGTCATTGGCAAATTCCCATCCGATTAAATGGCCGCTCCCAGCAACGGCCCGGGCGCCATCCTCACCGGAATAGCGGCCGCGCGCAAGACTTCCGCGGGCAAGCGCCCTGGCCGTCCGCCAAGTGAAATTGTCCTTACCGGTACTTGCATCGGCGCCACCGCGTGGCGGATAGTTAATGACTGACCGGGGCGAGGCCCCGGCCCTATCGCAATGGAGAGGAGTGAGACGTGCGGCCCCATGTTGAATTGATTCAGGAAGCAGATCTTTGCTGGCATCCGGCCGAGCTTTTCGGCGGTGAAGGACGCGTGCGACAGCGCAACCTTTCCTATGACGAGGAAGACGGTTCAGCATCAACCCGCCTGATTTTTGACAGCGCCTGGCATCGGCCGGCGGGCTTTCACAATGCTGACATTGAATGGTACGTCATGAACGGTCAGGTCAAGATGGGTGACCAGCTGCTGGGGAAGGGCGGTTATTTTCGGGCCCCGGCCGGGTTATGTGTGCCGGAGCTGTCTGTCCAGGAAGGCACGGAGATCCTTATCTTCCGCGAGTACGGCGACTGGGGTTTCAGTAAATCTGCCAAGAATCGCGATGGATTCGTGTCCCGCGGCGGTAATACCGCCTCAGCTGAGCCCGGTGAACTCACCGTGGTGGATACCAGCCGCATGGAGTGGATGCCCAACGTATACGAAGGCGATACGCAGCGTTTCCTGAAGCTGAAGCTCCTCTACCACGATCCTGCGCCCGAGGACGATAACAACAAGGGTTTCGTCACCATGCTGGCCTGGGCGCCGCCGGGCTGGTCAGACAATCGCCTGGTTCATCATCCGGTTTTTGAGGAGGCTTATAGCCTGGACGGTGATCTGGTCTATAACTTCGGCACCCTGGATCCCGGCACTTATTTTTTCCGTCCGGCTATGGTCAAGCACGGTCATTTTGTCGCCGGCGAGGAGCGGGGCTGGACAGGCTTTTTTCGGCTGGACGGCTCCCTGATTAACTGGATCACAGTGAACGAGCGGGTGATCATCGAGGGTGACGCCGTCAACTACGATCCGGTGACTCAGGCACCATTGATGGCGGGCATTCCCGTGCGCTCCCGAACGGCCGGGGACTGGGATCTGGACGGTCAGTAACGGCGTGCCGGGCTGCCGTCAGGCGGCGTTTCAAAATAGAGGAATTGCTTGACGTTTATGTCGGGAGCTATTGATATTGTTGTAAATCCTTTCACGCCTGAGGCGGTGGAGAAGGGATGGACTGGTCTGGATGATGCCTTTAAGGCGCAAGTTCGCATGCCCGAGGAGATGCGGGGCGGCGTGAGCATGACGGATTACCTGGGCCGCATGGACCGGGCCGGTATCGAGCGCTCCCTGCTGATCGCCGTCCGGGCCGGCGATCTGAATAAGCGCGGCGGCTTCGAGATGCCTTACGACTACGTGCACGGGCTATGCCAGGAGCATCCGGACCGGTTTTCGGGTCTGGCGGGCATTGACCCGTTTCGGGGTATGCAGGGCCTGCGGGACCTGGAGTATGCGGTCCGGGAGCTGGGGTTCGTGGGTGCTCATCTGTACCCGCACTGGTGTGAACTGGCACCCGATCACGCCAAGTATTACCCCTATTACGCCAAATGCTGCGAGCTGGATATTCCCATCATGATGCAGGTGGGTCACAACCTGGTGTATTCCCGGGAGCGGCGCCTGCCAAGCGTGGGCCGGCCGATTTGCCTGGATCAGGTTGCCATCGATTTTCCTGAGCTGCGCCTGATCGGCATTCATATCGGCGTGCCCTGGACTGACGAGATGATCTCCATGTGCTGGAAGCATGAAAATATCTATACCGCCGGCGATGCCTACGCGCCCAAACACTGGCCCGAATCCTTCGTGCATTACGCCAACACCTACGGTCGTGAGAAAGTGATGTTCGGGACGGACTTTCCGGTGATTGACCCCGAGCGCGGCGTGCGTGAAGTGGAAGCGCTTGGCTTCAGGGAAGAATCCAAACGCCTGCTGATGCGGGATAACGCCTTACGGGTATTCAAGCTTCCTGCCTGAGAGCCGCCAGCCATGAGTCAGCCGATGGACCCGCTGCCCGAAACATTCCAGCACCTTTCCATGACCAGCGGCCTGCGGGCCGCGGCCGCCCGTAACCCGGGCAAGATTGCTTACAAGCACGGCGACCTTGAACGACCCTATGGCGAACTGGTCAGTCGCATTGATCAAATAAGCAGCGCGATAAGCGCCGATCTGGGCCTGGCGCCGGGTGTCCACGGCGCCATTGTCGCCAAGAATTCCATTGAATATATGGAGGTGGTTTTCGGCGCTGCCCAGGCGGGCGTCGCCCTGGCCACCATAAATCCCCGCCTGTCGCCGAAGGAAATTGCGGCTATTTGCGACGACGCGGGTGCGCAGGTGCTGTTTGTTGACCAGGCAAACGCTGATGCCCTGGTTGATACGGCGCTGCCCACCGTGCAGCGGCGTGTTGTGATCGGGCCGGAATTCGAGGCCTGGCTGGCAGCCGCCAAGGTGGCGCCCTCGCCGCCGGTGCCGGAGTGGGGTGTGTTTACCATTCCCTATACCTCGGGAACGACCGGGCAGCCCAAGGGCGTGCTGGTGCCCTTGCGGTCCCGCGCCCTGACCCTGTTCGCGATGGCCGTTGAGTACGGCTGCTATTCACCCGACGACCGATTCCTGGCCATCGCGCCGATGTGTCATGGCGCGGGGATGATTTTTTCCCTGGCACCGGTGTTCTTTGGTGGCTACTGCGAAATCATGGACAGCTTCGATCCGGAGCAGGTGATGCGGGCCTTGAAGGAGGGGGAGATGACCGGCTTCTTCGGGGTGCCAACGCATTTTCACGCCATGATGAGCCTGGATGCCGAGGTGCTGGAAAGCTGTCGGCCCGGGCATCTGAAAACCGTGATCTCTAATGCAGCCGCGTTGCCCCAGGCCATGAAGGAGCGCCTGGTTGAGTATTTCGGTGAGGGCCTGCTGCACGAGACTTACGGGTCGACAGAGGCGGGCATCGTGACCAATCTGCGTCCGGCCGATCAATTGCGCAAGCAGGCCTGCGTTGGCCAGCCCATCGCCTGCACCCAGCTGGAGATTCGGCGCCAGGATGGCAGCTTGTGTGACGCGGATGAAGTGGGCGAGTTGTTCTCCACCAGCCCCTATTTGTTTAACGGCTACTGGAATCGTGAGGCAGCGACAACAGAAGCATTCCGGGATGGCTGGGTCACCGTCGGTGATCTGGCCAAGCGAGACAAGGAAGGCCACGTTTACATCGTCGACCGCATCAAGGATATGGTCATTTCCGGTGGGGTAAACATCTACCCGCGGGAAATCGAGGAAGTTTTGCTTAAGCATCCGGATATCGCTGAGGTTGCCATTGTCGGACTGCCTGACGAACGCTGGGGCGAGCGCCTGAAGGCTTTTGTCGTGCCGGCACCGGGCAGCAAGCTGGATGCCGAGGCGGTAAGCGCTTATTGCGAGGAGCAGATTTCGCGCATGAAGACGCCCAAGGAGGTGGAATTCATTGAGCAGATTCCCCGCAATGCCAACGGCAAGGTGCTGAAAACCGAACTCCGCAAGCGAGGTTGAGCATGAGCACCGTGGAGTTCTATTTTGACTTTGCCTGCGCCCGGTCCTATCTGGCCACGGTTCGTTTGCTTGAATCCGTCCTTAGAACAGGCTCGAAAATAATCTGGCAACCATTTGATCTGAAAGATTTAAATATATCTTCTAAATCAACGCAGGAGCCTCGTCAAAGCGTCTGGGATGCGACCGATCTGCAAGCCTGGGCCGATTATTGTGGCGTGCAAATCCGGGCTTCGGCGCCGGGCGACCCGGCAATCGGCGAGGCTCGGCTGGGGGCTGTTTATGCCGCCAATCAGGGTAAAGCCGCTGCCTACGTGACCGCCGTCTACGCCGCTCTGTACGGTAATTCGGACGAACCGGTCGATCTGGCTGCCGTCGCGGCGGCCGCGGGCCTGGATCCCGGCGAATTTACCGCCGCGCTGTCTGACCCGGAGCTTGCCAGGGCCCTGGCTGCGAATGGCGCCAAGCTGGAGTCGCGGGGCGGCTTCAGATCCGCCACTATGTTCGTTGGCGAGCAGATGTTCTGCGGAAACTCGCGTATGCCGCTGGTTGAATTCGCCCTTGGTCAGAGCAGTGACCGACAGTTTGTGATGCCGGGTCAGCATGGCTGATGACGGTCAGAGGAGGACTGGCACAGTGACAGAAGTAACCGGGACGACCCGGCGCGGATTTATAGCCGGCGGCGGTGCGGCCGCACTCTCCCTGAAGTATGCCGGCTCCGCGTTGGCGCAGGCAGGTCAGGAGGCGCCCTACGGTGCCTGGGAAGACCTGATGCGCGAGAAGTGGACTTGGGACCGCGTAGCCCATGGCTCGCACGGCACGAACTGCCAGGGTGGCTGTGCGTTTAATGTTTTCGTCAAGAACGGGATCGTCTGGCGGGAAGAGCAGCAGGGCCAGTACGGCAAGTCCGATCCCGATGCGCCGGATTACGGACCGCGCGGGTGCCAGAAAGGGCTCCGCCACGCGAAATACATGTACGGCAATCAGCGTGTCCTGTATCCCATGAAGCGCGTGGGCGAGCGGGGCGCGGGCCAGTGGGAACGGGTCAGTTGGGACCAGGCCCTGGCAGAGATCGCTGACAAGTTTCTGGATACCTGCAGCGAGTTTGGGCCCGAGTCCATCACCATTGGTCTGGGAACCCAGATGGCCATGAAGCGGGCATCTTTGATGGGGCTGGGCCGCTTTGCCGCGATCACGGGCAGTCCGCTGCCTGAAGCCTTCGCCGGTGTGGGCGATTTGCCCACCGGGATTTACCTGACTGTGGGTGAGCCACTGCTGGGGGATACCGCGGCGGCTATTTTTAAATCCAAGGCCTGCTTTGTCTGGTTTGCGAATCCCGCCGTGACCCGGATACCGGACGCCCATTTTTTCTGGGAAGCGCGCTATAACGGCACGGAAGTGGTGGCGATATCGCCCGAATTCACGCCCACGGCCATGCACGCGAGCAAGTGGGTCAACCCGAAACCCGGAACCGACGCGGCCCTGGCCCTGGGTATGGTCCATACCATCCTGGCGGATCGAAGTTTCGATGCCGATTACATTCGCGAGCAGTCCGACATGCCGTTCCTGGTGCGCACGGACAATCGACGCTTCCTGCGCGCCACGGACCTGGGTGAGACCAGTGACGGGGCGGACCAGCGCTTTTACTTTTGGGATGAAGCGACCGGGGCTGCCGTTGCTGCGCCAGCCACGGGTTTTAATGTCCCGCCTCCGGGGCAGCCGGCGCCCGAGCATGCTGAAAAGCTGAGCCTGGGTAAATTGCAGCCGGCGCTGGAAGGCCGCTGGACTCTGGACACACCGGCCGGACCGGTGGAAGTCACGACGGTATTTGAGTTGCTGAAAACTCATGTGGAGGCTTATGCCCCCGAGCGTGCCAGTGACGTGACCGGCGTGCACCCGGATGTTATCCGGGAAATCGCCCGCACCTTCGCCAGCGCCAAGCCGGCCATGATCTACACCGGATTTCGGATTTCAAAATGGCTGCATGGTGATCTGTTCCAGCGGGCCACCATGCTGTTGTTGTCCCTGACAGGAAATCTGGGCAAACCCGGCGGTGGTTTGCAGTTCATGAACCTTGCCAAAGACCAGGACCAGGCCGCGTTCTGGTTTGATGGTCTGCCACCGACCTTGAGGGTGGCAACCCTGTCGCGCTGGGACTATGTGCACGCCGACGGCAAGGAACTCAATCGCCAGGTCTACGGCGAGGCGACGGCCGAACATTTCGACAAATATTTCCAGAAGTCTGTTGAGAACCGCTGGTTCCCCGACTACAGCAAGACACCCTGGAAGATGGGCTTTTA
The DNA here is from genome assembly GCA_051008735.1 of Gammaproteobacteria bacterium. Taxonomy (GTDB): domain Bacteria; phylum Pseudomonadota; class Gammaproteobacteria; order Steroidobacterales; genus J054. The sequence goes on from JBPCXH010000055.1 coordinate 16,833, forward strand.
CCTGGGCAGCAACGCGGCCAACTGGCGTGCCTCAGGCAAGCGCTGGCGTCAGGAAGCGTTCGAGAAGCTGGAACACATTGTGACGGCTGCGACCGACATGGGTGTGACCGCCATGTACTCGGACTATGTCTTGCCCATCGCGCATCATTACGAGCGCCAGGATGTGGTGCTGTGGCAGTGGACGCCGTATCTGCAGGTGCTGGATGCTGCTGTGCCTCCGCTGGGCGAGGCCGTGGATGACTTTGAGTTATTTAACCGCCTGGCGAAGGCCATTGGCGAGCGGGCCAAAGCCCGACAACTCACCCCGGTGGAAGACAATTACTTTGGTATGCCGGTGCAGCGTGACTTCACAAAGTTTCACGAGATGTACACCAAGAACGGTGCCTACACCAGCATGCGTGACGCCCTGGACTTCATGCTCGCCGTTAATCCCGGGCTACCCAAGGAGTCGTTCGACACCCTGGCCAAAAACGGTATTACCCGGGTACCCGATTCAGACGGGCTGGTCTTCGGGCCCAAGTCCCCGTATCGGAACACCATGACCCGCAGTGTTGATGAGAAAAAGCCGTATCACACGGAGACGGGGCGGCAACAGTTTTATATAGATCACGAATGGTTCCTGCAGGAGGGTGAGGCTTTGCCTGCCCATCGTGCGCCTCTCGGGGAAAAGGGCCAGCCACTTCGCTTCGTCATGGGCCATGCCCGCCACGGCATACACAGTATGTGGCGAGATGATCCCTTGTTGGTGGGGCTGCAGCGGGGAGAGCCTGACATCTATGTGAGTCCCGAAGATGCAGACGAACGCCAGGTGGCCGACGGGGATCTGGTGAGGCTGTTTAATGGCTATGGTTCATTCATCGCTATGGCTCATGTGAGTTCGGCCATGCAGCCGGGTATGACGTTCATGTACCACGGCTGGGATCCCATGATGTTCAGGGGGCGGCAAAACTTTGGTGCCGTAACATCAGGTGCCGGACTGATCAAGCCAACAGGCCTGGCGGGCGGGCAGAGCCACATCAATTTCCGCACGTTCATGTTCGAGCCCAATGCCGTTTTTCAGGACGTCACCTGCAACTTCGAAAAATACG
>JBPCXH010000056.1:0-21893 GCA_051008735.1 Gammaproteobacteria bacterium
TGGTGCGTGACGAAAGTACAGGCCTGGAGCCGACACGCGCGGAAGTTGGTGGTGCGAATACCTGGGTGCCTATGTCGGTGGATAACGAGCGTGATCTGTTGTTTATTCCAACGGCAAGCCCCGCACCAAACTACTGGGGTGTGCATCGCACGGGTGACAATCGTTATGCGAATTCCATTATCGCCGTCCGCGGAGCAACGGGCGAGGTGATTTGGCACTTCCAGACCTTGCACCATGATGTCTGGGACCGCGATGTCGGTTCACCGCCCATTGTGGTGGACATTCGGCGAGACGAAGAGACGGTCCCGGCCGTTATCCAGCTGGTCAAGACGGGTATGGTTTTCGCCTTTAACCGGGAAACGGGTGAGCCCCTCTTTCCCATTGAGGAACGACCGGTCCCGACGGACACGGATATTCCCGGCGAGATCCTTTCGCCGACGCAGCCTTTTCCGGTCAAGCCGCCGGTTCTCGTTCGCAACACCATCACTCCGGATGACGCCTGGGGATTTACCGTGTTCGACCGCAACGCGTGCCGGAAAAAAATTGAGTCTATGCGCCATGGCAGTCACTACGAGCCCATGAGCACTAAAGGCACCATCATGTACCCGCAGCCTGGTGGCGGCAGTAACTGGGGTGGAGGGGCCTTTGATCCTCAGCGCAACTTGCTGATCACGCCGGTATCTCAGATTCCTTACTACGTGAAGCTCATTCCCAATGAGGAAGTGGATCCCAAGCAGGGACGAAAGCCTAGTGCGGGGGCGCCCATGCAGGGGCCGGGCTTTATTGGTGATACTCCGTACGCCGTGGAGCAGGGCCCCCTGATGTCGCCGTCTTTTTCGCCGTGTACGGCGCCACCCTGGAATATGCTGGTGGCTGTCGATATGGTCGCCGGAGACATCAAGTGGAAAATTCCTTTAGGTGTTCTCGATAAGCTCATTCCGCTCGGTCCGCTGGGTACTTTGCCTTTGCCTCTTGAGTACGGGACGCCATCAGCAGGCGGGCCGATCATTACCGCCGGTGGTTTGATATTTATTGGTGCAACATCAGACTCACGCATCCGCGCATTTGATATCGATACGGGCGAAGCGCTTTGGCAGATGACCGCCCCCACTTCGGCCCAGGCTACGCCCATGACGTACGAAGCCGACGGTCGGCAGTTCGTGGTCTTTGCAGCCGGTGGCCACAGCTGGTACTACGCGCAGGGTATCGACGATTATCTGTTGGCCTTCGCCCTGCCTGAATGAGGAGGCCTATGTTGTTTGGAGTCAAACCCACCCGACGGCAACTGCTGGGTGCGGCCGCGGCCTCAGCGGCCACCACCCTGTTACCTGGCTGCGGCCCGGCGACAATCAGCCGAAGTCTTGACCTGAATGATCCCGATGATGCCCTGACGGCCATGATCAAGATGCGGGGCAGCCTGATCGCAGAGGATGTGCCGCAGTGGTATTACGGCACTATTTACGCGGTCCTGCCAGGCCAGGGTCCGCGACCGCTGGTCGACTTTGAAGGTTCCGAAATTGATTATTACGAACGTCAGCCCGACGGTAGTTACCACGCTTATGCGGCCACCGCCAGTTTTTTCCGCGATCGTGAAACGGGCAAGCGTATTGAGGTTTTTACCAATCCCTATAACGGAGAGCGCAGGGAGGTGGTTGGTAATACGATTTCTATCAAGGCGCACTACATTTTTTCCAGGTACGGCTTCAAACGTTCTGATGATCCCCGGCCGCTGCCGACGCAGCCACAGATCCAGAATCTGCTGGAGTGGGGTGAGTCTGGCCCCCATGTCTGGTTGACAATGCGGCGTGCCTATCCGGCGGGATTAGCTCGGGGCGAGCATCAATTAATTCGAGGCCTGGTGAGTGAGTTACAGGACCCGAACGTGCCGAAGGTTTACACGACTGCAACACCAACTTATATCTCGCCTTTTCTGCCCTGGATGTCGATGGAAGAGATGGGCGGGCATGCCCTGTGGGTTGGCCCGGCCCGGAAACTGGACAGTATCGAGGAGTATCCCCGGGAGCTGCTGGATTTCCTCGAGCGGTATTACCCCGAGAAAATGACGGCCAAACCTGCCGGGTGAAGGCTGCCGGTCAGGGGCCGAAACTGAGAACTGCAGCGCAGCCCTTACCCGGGCGAATTAATTAGTGTTCTCAGGTGCGAAAGCACTTGGACATTGATTTATGTTGAATCTACTTGAAATGCCCCTGGTTCTGGGTGCTCTGGCATTCACGGGCGGAATCGTACTGGCCAAGCTGGGTTCCCTGCTGTTTCGGCCGGCACCTGCTGAGGTGAACAAGAGTAATCCGGATCTGGATAAGCGCCTGCGTAGCATGGAGGCAGATCTGCGGGTGACGCGCAAGAAATTGGAGCAGGCCGATACCGAATTGGCGGAGTTGCGGGCAGAGCGGGGTGAATTGCGCGCCGAACTCGACGAGTGCCATGACCAGCTTAATGAGTCCACGTCAAAGCTAACTACCCTGAAAACGGATTTTAAAAGCGAGTGTGAGAAGACCCGGGGTCTGCGCACCGAGCTGACGGAACGGGCCGAAGAAAGTATCCGTGCGCAGGTGCAGATTCGCGACATGGAAACCGAACTGAGTCTGGCAAGTACCAGTACTGTCTCGGTGCAGGATGAAATTGATCAGCTGATTGCTGAGCGTGAAGATCTCGATGGCCGCCGGGAAGATCTGGATGACCGTCTGGGCCTGCTTAAGCAATCGCAGGATGGTGATTCCACCGACGATCAGCGCACAAAGGACCACGAGCGTCAGACGGATATCGTGCTGGACTGCTGAGCTGCCTGATCAGCTAAACTAAGACGGTCGCGTTCAAGCAGGCCGCTTTCCCGTGAAACTTGGATTCATGGCCGGATATTCGCCGGCCCAGGTCAATTTACCGATGGATGCCGTGCTCGAGGCCGAGCGCCTGGGCTTCGATTCCGTCTGGACGGCTGAGGCTTATGGTACCGATGCCGTGTCGCCGGCAGCCTGGATTCTGGCGCAGACTCAGCGAATCAAGGTGGGCACGGCCATCATGCAGATGCCGGCCCGCACGCCCACCTGCGCTGCGATGACCGCCATGACACTCGATGCGCTGTCCGGTGGTCGCTTCATGCTGGGCCTGGGGCCATCGGGCCCCCGCGTCGTCGAGGGTTGGTATGGCGTCCCTTACGGCAAGCCCATGACGCGAACCCGCGAGTACATCAGCATCATTCGTCAAGTGCTGGCACGTCAGGCTCCCCTTGAGCATGAGGGCGTGCACTACCAGATCCCTTATCACGGTGAGGGTGCTACCGGCCTGGGCTCACCCATGAAAGGTATATTGCACGGCAACCCGGCTCTGCCCATCTATACCGCTGCGATTACACCCAATGGTTTACGCACCGCGGGTGAAGTGGCGGACGGCGTATTTCCCATCTGGATGAACCCCGATCGATTCGAATTGATCGGTGATTTCCTTGAGGAGGGTTTTGCGCAGGCCGGGCGTGAGAAAACCCTGGCGGATTTTGATGTGGCGCCCCTGGTCTATGTGGTGTTGGGTGATGATCTGGAAGCTTGTCGTGTGCCCGTGCGGCAGCACCTGGCTCTTTATATTGGTGGCATGGGCCCGCGCGAAAAGAATTTCTACGCCATGTACGCGGCGCGCATGGGCTACGCAGCCGAAGCTGCTGCGATTCAGGATCTGTACTTGTCTGGCCGCAAAGTCGAGGCGGCGGCTGCCGTACCGGAGAAATTGATTGACGATTGTGCCCTGGTCGGTCCTGCCGACCGGATTCGTGATCATCTGCAGCGATGGCGTGCTGCCGGTGCTCGCGGTGAGGTCGGTTCAATGCTGGCGGGTGGTGCCTCCGTTGAGGCCATGCGACTGCTGGCCGAGGAATTGCTTTGAGTACAGGACCGAGCTTTGGCATTCCCGTTCCCCAGGTATTCATGGACGGACGAGCCGACATGGAACTGGTCAAGCGTTCGCTGCAGCGTGCTGAAGAACTCGGCTATGAAAGTGCCTGGGTTCAGGACCAGGTTGCAGGTGACGTGCCTTTGCATGAATCGGTCAGTCTGCTTTGTTATGCAGCCGCGGTAACGGAACGAATGAAGCTGGGTGTTTCAGTCATCGTTTTCCCTATTCGAAACGCGGTACAGCTGGCCAAAAGTTTTAGTACCCTGGACAACATGAGTAATGGCAGGGCGATACTTGGTATCGGCCTGGGGCCGGTTTTCGCCGGTGATAATTACTATGCTTACTTTGGTACTCGGGCTAATCAGGCGCTGCGGCGTTTCAATGAAGGCCTGAAAGTTATGCGTGCCCTGTGGGCCGAGGAACGCGTCAATATCGACGGTGAGTTTTATACTCTGAAGAATACGGCCATGGAGCCCAAGCCGGTGCAGCGGCCGTTGCCGGTCTGGTTCGGCGGCCAGCACCCCAATGCCCTGCAGCGGGCCGCGCAGGTGGCGGACGGCTATATGGGCGCGGGACCGACGACGACGCCGGATTTCGCTCTGCAGACTCATCAGTTGCGACAGTTCCTTGAACAAGAACAGCGTGACCCGGCGACCTTGCCTATTTCCAAACGGGTGTACCTGGGAGTCGACAAGGACGCAAAGCGGGCCAAACGTCGCCTGGATGAGTTTTTTAATGCCCGCTATCCGTGGATGGTCGAAGCCAACCCCGATTTTGTCGCCGATATCTGTGCCTGGGGTTCGCCTGAGCAGGTGGCCGATGGTTTGCGCCCCGTGCTGGACGCCGGTGCGGAAATGATCGTATTAAATCCGCTGTGGGACTACGTCGAGCAAATGGAAGTTCTGGCTGAAGAAGTCATTCCGCTTTTGCGCTGAGTCCCTGTGGATATCGATCTAATTCTGGATACGCGTGCCAGCGCCGATGAAATAGCCGAGTTGGGTCAGCTGGCTGAATCCGCCGGGATTCGGGGCGTCTGGGTATCCAGCCTGCTCGATTCCCGCGATCCCTTTACTAACTTGTCGGTCCTGGCACGCGCCACCAGCAGGCTGCATCTGGGCCCCGTTGCAGTGAATCCGTTTGATACGCACCCGGTGCGAATCGCAACGGCCTACCTGACGCTCAATGAACTGGCCGGCGGCCGGGCGCGGCTGGTGGTCGGTGGCGGTGGCGAAGCACTGGAGGCATTGGATATCGAGCCGCGGCGGCGCGTTCGTGCGGTGGCTGAGTGTGTGGATATCCTGCACGGCGCAGCCAGCGGCGAGGAACTCAACTACGCAGGCGAGTTATACCGCGTTCGTCACCTGCGGCTGAACTGGCTTGATGCACCTGTGCCGCCTGTTTATGTGGGTGCCAGTCAGTCCCAGATGTTGCGTATGGCTGCCCGTGTGGCTGACGGCATTATGATGAGCGATATGCCGCCGGCTTTGTCAGCTCAAGCTATTGCGACCCTTGACGACGGGCTTGAGAATCACGGTCGCGCCCGGCCCGGCTTTGCTACCAATGCTTTCACTGCTTGGCATGTTTATGCCGACGCGGCCCGGGCGCGTCAGGAAGCGAAGCGGTGGTTGCTGTTACGCGGGATCTTTCGGCCCTGGCTCCTGGCGGAGTTTCTCAGCGACGATGAGGTTGAATTGGTAATGAGCAGTCGGGAGGCGTTTATCACCGCCTTTCGAAACGGGCATTCGGAAGTGGCCGGTGTGCCTGACCCGGTGCTTGATGTCCTGGTCGATAACGTGACGATTTGCGGGTCCTTGGCGGACCTGGATAGCAAGATCGAGAAGTTGCACCGCTTTAGTCAGGCGGGGCTCGCGGCTATTTCCCTGCGCTTGTATGCTGATCCGGCAGAATCCATACGCTTACTCGGCGAGCAGGTGCTGCCGGCTATTCGCGATCTTTAACCGCCTTGTTCTTCAACCGACCGACGTTGCGCATCGGCTGAATCTTTGAGCTGTTGCTCAACGGATTTTGCTTTGTCCAGGGTGCCGATCTGATCGTCAAATACCCCTTCACGAGGGGTCTCACTGGCCGGCTCATCGACTGATGGAGAGCAAGCCTGCAGCAGGCCCAGCAACAGCAAGCCAGCAAGGGTAGCCCATTGGCCCGAAAGGCTTGTACTTTGGCGGCAGTTTTGCGAATTAATTTTCATGAGGCGGCTCGGTAGTGACGCGCGGGTTGAAACTGCAGGGTCTGCAGTGGCTCGGCAGCGAGTCCCACCGCGATGCGCTCGCTACTCGGGGTGCCATACAGGGTAGTTCGTTGCACCGGCACGCGCCCGGCTGCCCGGATCACGGCCGCCATTTTTTCCGGCCCTAATTCCTGCCCATGACTGGCGCCGGCAGCGCGGGAGATGGATTCGTTCATCAGCGTGCCGCCAAAATCATTTACACCCATGGCCAGCAGGGCCGCTGCCCCGGCATCGCCTAGCTTGACCCAGGAGGCCTGGATATTGGGAATCAGCGGATGCAGGACGAGTCGGGCGACGGCATGCATGAGCATGGCTTCCCGCCAGGTGGGTCCGGGCCGTGATTCACCGCGGCGAAACATGGGCGCTTCCTGGTGGACGAAGGGCAGGGGCACAAACTCGGTAATACCGCCTGTTCTGGCTTGCACGTCGCGCAGGGCCAGCAGATGTCGGGCCCAGTGCACGGGCGTTTCCAGGTGGCCGAACATGATAGTGCTGGTCGTTCGCAGCCCCAGGTCATGGGCCGAACTGATGACGTGAAGCCACTCGGCGGTGCTCAGCTTGTCAGGACAGATCTGCTGTCTTACGCCGTCATCGAGAATTTCCGCAGCGGTGCCCGGCAGACTCGATAAGCCGGCGGACTGCAGCTCAGCCAGAAATTCTGTGACGCTTATACCCAGCGTTTGGGCGCCATGGCTGACTTCCAGGGCAGAGAAAGCATGGACATGAATCTCCGGTGCCACCTCTTTGACGGCGCGGCAGATATCCAGGTAGGTCTGGCCCGTGAACTCGGGATGAATGCCGCCCTGAAGGCACACTTCTGTCGCACCGCGTGACCAGGCTTCGGCGGTTCTGCGACTGATTTCTTCAAGATTGAGCACATAGGGTGCGCCGCGCAGATCTTCGCTGGTCTTGCCTTTTGAAAAGGCGCAGAAGCGACACTTATAGGTGCACAGGTTGGTGTAGTTAATGTTGCGGTTAACGACGAAGTGCACCGTCTCGCCGCACACTTCAGCGCGAAGTTCATCCGCTGCCCGGGTTAGCTGATCAACTTCATCATGGCGGGCGGCGAATAGCCGGGTAATTTCTTCTTCGTTCAGGCGTTCACCAGTCCGGGCCTTGTCAATGAGTCCACCGATGCGTTCCTTCAGCGGGGTTGTGCCAGTGCCCCGGGTCCCGGTGGCTGGGGGCTCAGTGCTAAGGCCGGCAAACCACTCGCTGTCCCGGGCCAGGCCTTCCGCGTCAGCGTGCTTGAGCACGTGGCCTTGCAGGGTCTTATCCAGCCAGACTTTGCGCTCTTGAATGTATTCGGGGTACAGCGTGAGTCGCTGGACCAGTTCTTTGCCGGCGGCCCGGGTTTGGTCGGCCAGCGCATCCAGTTGCGGCCACGGTGATTCCGGATTGACGTGATCGGGGGTGACCGGAGACACACCACCCCAATCGTTGATGCCTGCGGCCACCAGTTCAGGCAGTCGACCGGCATTCAGATTCGGTGGGGCCTGGATATTCATGTCCGGCCCGAAAATTTGTCGTGCCATGGCGATAGTCCACAGCAATTCCGCGAAGGCGGGTGCGGGTACTTCGGCCATCTTCGTCACCGCTTTGGGCACGAAATTCTGGATGATGATCTCCTGAATATGACCGTGCTGTGTATGCAGCTCTCGCAGTGCGAGCAGACTGTCGATGCGTTCTTCCCGGCTTTCACCGATGCCGATCAGGATGCCCGAGGTCAGGGCAACGCGAGCCTGGCCCGCTGCGGCAATAGCGGCGAGGCGGACTTCAGGATCTTTGTCGGGGGAGCCGAAGTGGGGACCGCCCCGCTGGGTCAGTCGGGTGGAGCTGGACTCCAGCATGATGCCCATGGACGGTGACAGGGGTCGCAGCCGCGCATAGTCATCGGCTGTCATCACACCCGGATTCAGGTGCGGCAGCAGGCCGGTTTCATCAAGCACCAGCCGGGCCATCGCGGCCAGATAGTCCAGGGTTGTGGCGTAGCCCATATCATCCAGGGCCTCGCGGGCCGCCCGGTAGCGGAGCTCGGGTTTGTCGCCCAGGGTGAAGAGGGCTTCGCGGCATCCCGCGGCCTGGCCATCCCGGGCGATACTCAGTACCTGCTCGGGTGAAAGATAAGCCTGTGTCAGCCGGCGTGGTGTTTTGGCGTAAGTGCAGTAGTGACAAACGTCCCGGCAGAGTTCCGTTAAGGGAATGAAAACCTTGCGTGAGTAACTGACCCGGTTGCCCTTGCCGACATCGCGCAGATCAGCCGACTGCATCATCAAGGCATTCAGGGGCAGATCCCCGGGCAGATCATGCCGTGACGGGGGTGTCCAGATCGGGCTCATCCCTGCACCGCCGCAGCACTTAACAGGCTGCCTCTGTCGATGGCCGACAAAACATCTGCGGTGTGTTGCCCGGGGCGCTGTGTCCGCAGCCACTGCAGGTCGTCCGGCTGGTCTATATCCCGGTTGAAAGCCGGCAGGCAAACTGTGCGCGCGGGCAGTCCGGCTGCCAGTCCGGCTTGAAGGTGTCGGCGGGCGCTGTCCCGGCCGTACTGGAATGCAATTGCATTGGGCGGGCTGATTAGCAGCGCGTTAGTGCCGCCGTCGTTCGTTGCCGGGCTGACGCTGAGTCCGCCTGTGTGTTCATCGAGCAATGCGGTGATATCTGGTCCGGTAAGTGTTGGCAGATCATCAGGCAAAATCAGCACACTGCCCAGGCCTTGCTGCTCCAGTTCATTAGCGCCCATGTTCAGGGCGGCATTCAGGCCGCTCGGCTCGCGTTCCACCAGCCAGTTCAGGTCGCATTCTTTCGCAATGCGCCGGGCATCCGCACCACCGACCAGGGAGATGCCGCTGATGCCCTTTGCCGCGTCCAGTGCAGCAATGACATCTCGCAACATAGCCTCGGCCAGGGCGCTGCGATCAGCCGGCGCCAGGACATCGGCGAGCCTGCCCTTGGCCGCCGCGAAATCCTTGACGGGGATCAATGCCCAGGTATGGACGTTTGCTTCAGTCATTAGTCTGTTTACGGCTGACAGCGGCTGGCAAAAGCCACGGCGGACTGAGCCAGTTGAGCCCGGTCGGCCAGGCTGTGCATGACGGTGTTACAGCAATGGGCCGTGAGCCCAAGTGCTTCGACTTCGCTGTGCAGTGCTTCATCCATGTTGTCCAGTATGAAGCCATCAATCCATGGCTGGTAGTGGCGTGCAACCTCCAGTGCCGAGGCTTCTCGCCCCAGTTCCTGCATTATTTTCGCCGTCGGGCCTTTCAGGGCCCGTCCCCCCACGATGGGCGAGATCGCAACGATCGGTACAGCAGCTGCCTTTAGCGCTGCCTGCATGCCGGGAATCGCCAGGATCGGTGCGATGCTCAGGTAGGGGTTCGACGGGGCAATGATAATGGCCTGCAAATCCTTGTCCTGCAGCGCCAGCAGGACCTCGGGGCTGGGGCTTGCCTGCTCGGCACCGGCAAACTCAATGGCCTGGATCACGGGCTCTGCTCGCTGTCGCACAAAGTATTCCTGAAAGGCCAGCATGCCCTGGGCCGTCCGGACTTGGGTGGCGACAGGCTGATCGGTGGCTGGCAGAACTCGCGTCGACAGGCCTAATTGGGAGCAAAGATCGCCGGTCACTTCGGTCAGTCGCTGGCCCCGGGCAAGTGCCTGCGTGCGCAACAGGTGGACAGCCAGGTCGCGATCACCGAGGTTAAACCAGTCTTCGGCGCCCAGTTCGGACAGGCTTTGCAGGCAATGCCAGGTTTCCTCTGCGCGTCCCCAGCCTTTCGTCGTATCTACGCGTCCGGCCAGGGTGTACATCAGCGTATCCAGGTCGGGTGAAATGCACAGCCCCAGATGGCGAAAATCATCCCCGGTATTCACGACCATTGCCGTTGCAGCAGCCAGTCCCGCCTGTTGCATCCCCAGGGCGAGCTTGGCGCCGCCAATGCCCCCCGTGAGCAGGACATAGCGCAGACTCATTTAAACAGATCCTCGTGACCGGGTCGTAAAACTGCAGCAGCCGGTTGTTGCGAATCCGAGGGTGGCAGCCCGCGGACCAGTACCGCGGGAATAGCTTCCGCGCCTTCGCCCATAAGAAGAGCCGCGGCGGCGGCCAGGGAATCGGCCGGAGCGATTTCTGCCACTTGCAGTTCGCGCGCGAACATATCCTGTCCCCCGCGCAGATCTGTCAGTACGGGCACGCCGGCCGCACCAATGGCAACGCCCGTGGTGCCCAAGCGCCAGGGGCGACCGATACTGTCGATTATCAGAACCCCGGGTGCGACACCCGTGGTCGTAGCCAGGTCAGCCCGCAATTGCGTGGCTGATCGATCCGGATCTTCAGGCAGCAACAGCACAGTATCCTCGTCGATGCCGACGTTTGATCTATCGATGCCTGCGTTGGCGAGAATCAGGCCAAGTCGATGTTCAACAATGATCAGTCCCGGCCGAGTGCGAAGCACGCGGCTGGACTCACGCAATATCAGTTCCACCAGGCGTGGATCTTTGTCCGTTGATACGGCCAGGGATTGCGCCTCTGCAGACGGCTCCACATCACTCAGGTGGACGATTCGGCCCTCGGCTTTAGAGATAATTTTTTGCGCGACAATTAGCAGATCGCCGGCTTGAAGTTGCAGGTCTTGGGCGCGAATGGCTGCCAGAAGAAGCGCCGGCAGATCATCACCAGATTCGACCAGCGGTATCCCGCTAAGCCGATGCAGCGCGAGATCGGGTTTGCTCATCGTTGCCGGCGCGCTCGACTCAGGCTTCCTGGATACCAGTGATTCGCAGGCCGGCATGCTGATCGGGGTGTTTGCGATTAATAAAAATCAGCACCGAGGTCAGGGCTTCGGCCGCTGCAGAATTGGCCAGAGGTCCGGCATGCCAGGCACGCATACCGGCTTTATTCGCGAGTTCCACCACGACCTCTCGCGCCGCCAGTTTATCCCCGGTTACCAATACATCGCAGTCCAGCACAGCATCAGTGGCCACCAGGTCGGCAGCAACATTCTGGAAGGCGGAGATGACCTGGACTGCTTCGCCGAGAAGTTTCTGGGCGCGCAGGGCAGCGCAGCCGGGCTCTGGTAACTGAACTCGTGCCACTTTTGGCGGCACCAGGGGTACCGTGGCATCCACCAGAATCTTGCCGGCCAGGGCGGGCGCAATTTCCTCGAGAGTTGGCGCCTGGTGCGCGAAAGGCACCGTCAGCACCGCAATATCAGCCGCCGCCGCTGCCTCCTGATTGGCCATTCCGCTGAGGGTATCCAGGCCCAGTTCTGCGGCCATGGCCTGAGCCGACTCCACGGCCTTGTCGGCCTTGCGCGAGCCAATAATCACGCGGTAGCCGGCGCGGGCCCAGCGTTTCGCGAGGCCACTGCCCAAGGCACCTGTGCCGCCGATTACGCTGATTGTGTTGATACTGATGGCTGAAGACATGGGGCGATCCGTCGCGAGGGAAAGCCCGCCATCCTAACGGGGCTGCCTTGCCGGGTCCACGTCCAGTGGCGATGCGCGCGGGGAGTATTGCAAAATAGCCGGCCCTGCGTTGAGGCCTGAGCATGGAGATATATAAGGAGTTCGTCTTTGAGGCGGCGCATCGGCTGCCGAATGTCCCGCCGGGCCATAAATGCGCCCGGCTGCATGGCCATTCCTGGAAAGGCACAATTTACGTGAGCGGGCCGCTGGATCCCGAGCTTGGCTGGGTCATGGACTACGCTGAGATCAAAACTGTCTTTGCGCCTCTCTATGAGCAGCTCGATCACAATTATCTGAACGACATTGCCGGCCTGGAAAATCCCACCAGCGAGGTCCTGGCCCGGTGGATCTGGCGGCAACTCAAGCCGGATCTGCCCGCTCTGTCCCGGGTGGTCATTAATGAAACCTGCACCTCCGGTTGCATCTATCAGGGCGAGGATGAAAGCGGCTGACCAAGAGCCAATGGGTCTGGCCCTGGCCTCGGCCCGGCGTGCACTGCTGGCCGGAGAAGTGCCGGTGGGTGCTTGCCTGGTCTGGGGCGAGCGCAGCCTGGCGGCGCACAATCATGTGATTGCCCATGCTGATCCCACGGCCCACGCGGAGATGGAAGTTATCCGTGCGGCTGCTCGCCAGTGGTCATCCTGGTCAGCTGCAGACAGTCGTCTGTATGTGACCGTTGAACCTTGTCCCATGTGTCTGGGCGCCTGTCACTATGCCGGCATTCGCGACATTGTTTATGCCGTCAGCCTGGCTGACTTTCATCAGCTGACGGGCGGTGAATTCATGGCGCCGCTGAAGGGTGGCGCGATACTGACGGGAGACTGCTGTCGGACCGAAAGTTGGGAGCTGTTGCAGACATGGGCAGCGAGGCAGGCGGCCTCGGCATGAACGCCCAGTACGACGGCATTGCCGCGCAGTATGTGCAAACCAAACAGTCGCCCCTGAGAGTTCATGTGGAAGGGCCCACCCTGATGGGTCTGGTGGGCAATATTTCAGGTCTGCGGGTCCTCGATCTGGCCTGTGGCGACGGTCATTACACGCGGGCTTTAAAGGCAGCGGGAGCGACGGAGGTAGTCGGCGTGGATATCTCTGCCGACATGCTCGACCTGGCTCAACAAGCCGAGCAACGTGAATCATTAGGCCTGCAGTATGTCTGTGCGGATGTCGCCAGTCTGCCTGACCTGGGTGAGTTCGACTGCGTCGTGGCGGCTTACCTGCTGCACTACGCCCCTGATCAAGAAGCCTTGGATTCCATGTGTCGAGCTGTCGCCAGCGCCCTGCGACCCGGTGCGCGCTTCGTTGCTATCAACGAAAATCCGGATTATCCGTCGGAGCCAGGCGGCGCTTATGTGCAGTATGGATTTTCGAAAACTGCAGACAGTCCTCTGCGAGATGGTTCGATCATTCGTTATCGGATGTTTGCGGGTCGTGAGAGTTTTTCTTTTCAGGCGCACTATTTTTCCCGTGAAACCTACACCGCCAGTTTGCAGGCTGCCGGAATGGAAGATATTCAATGGCACGACCTGCAACTGGGTCCGGAAGCCGCCAATGTAGGTAAAGATTATTTTTCCTCTTATCTGTCTTCGCCCCCGATTATTGGCCTGAGTTGCCAGCGGTCCGCGTGAAATTTCTTTACAGAGCCTTCGAGGCGCATGCCCGGCAGCAGCCCGAGCGTGCGGCTGTATCGGGACCCGGTGGTGCTCTGACCTATGGCGCGCTGGAGGCTCAGGCAAACCGCGTTGCACGCGGGCTAATAGCGCGGGGTGTGAGCCCTGGGGATTTGGTAGGGCTATGCCTGGACTGGACACCGGATTTTCTGGTCGCCTTGCTGGGCGTCTGGAAAGCGGGTGCAGCCTACCTGCCTCTGGACCCCGTACTGCCGGCCGCTCGACTGGAAGCTATTATTGCGCAGGCTTCGCCGCAGCTGATTCTGCTCGCGCCCCACTGGCGGGGCGCCTTCAACATGGGTCGCACGCCCACTGCCGTAATTCCCGAAGTTGTCGAGCAACAAAGCGCTCAGCCCCTTGATCTGGAATGCCAGCCTGAGCAACTGGCCTATGTGATGTACACATCCGGGACCCAGGGCTCTCCAAAAGGCGTGATGGTGACTCACGGCAACATAGCCGGACTCTTCACTGCTTTTGAGCAGCGTTGTGCATTTAGCGCCAGTGATGTCTGGTCTCTTTCACACAGTTATGGTTTTGGTTACTCGGTATGGGAAATCTGGGGGGCTCTGTCTCATGGGGGCTGCCTGGTTCCGGTGCCTGTTGCACTGCGAGGGGACCCCGCCCGCTTGCAAGGCTTGTTTGCGAGCGAAGCAGTAACCGTACTGAGCCAGACGCCGTCCGCATTTCAGCAAACCTTGCTGTCTTCAGCTTTTGAGCTGTCTGCATTGCCTGCCTTGCGATTAATTGCCCTAAGTGGCGAGGCTTTGCCACCGATTGCTATTCAGCGCTGGTTTGATCGCGATGATCGAGGGGGCTGCTTATTGCTGAATACCTACGCTGTGACGGAAACCGCCGGCCAGGTGACCGCCAGATTTTATGATCCCGATAATGCCTTTAATGAAGATCAGCACAGTGTGGGTATGCCTCTTCCCCAGGTGCAGTTGCAGTTGCGCGATGACGCGGGTCTGCCGGTTGCTGATGGCGAGATTGGAGAACTCTATGTGGGTGGCCCCGGCGTCGCCCAAGGCTATTTGCATGAGCCCCAACTGACGGCTGAGAAGTTTGTTCAGTTGGCGGGTATGGAACAGGAGCAGCGCTTTTATCGCACAGGTGATCGTGCGCGGCGGGCCACGGACGGTTCAATTATTTTCGCTGGACGCGACGATAACCAGTTGAAGTGGCGGGGCCATCGTCTGGAGGCCGGTGAAGTGGAGCAGGTCTTGCTCAGTCATCCCGATGTGGGTGAAACAGCCGTCGCTATCAGTGGCGACGGTGATGCGGCTCGGCTGGTGGCCTATTACACCCTGGGTGAATTGTCGTCCGACACAGAGGCGGAATTCTGGCCATCTATCGGGCCCTATCAGGTATACGACGAGTTTCTCTACGACCTGATGGGTACGGACTCCCAGCGGCTGGATAGTTTCAGGCAGGCTTACGCGCGCAGCGCCCCCGGGCGGGTCGTGTTGGATCTGGGTACAGGTGAGCATGCCTTATTGGCGCGGCTGTGTGTGGAAGCGGGCGCCCGGCATGTCTATGCCGTCGAAGTATTGCCCGAGGTTGCGGCAAAGGCGCGCGAGACTGTCGCCCGACTGGGGCTTAGCGAACGCATTACCGTGATAGACGGGGATGTGAGTGATGTCGACTTGCCTGAGCGAATAGAGCTATCGACACAGGGCATCATCGGCAATATCGGCAGCGCCGACGGGATAATTCCCATCTGGAATGCGGCGCGAGCGCAGTTCGCACCCGACTGTATTCCTGTGCCGTCGCGTTGCCGGACGCTGATTGCGCCAGCCGAGTTGCCTGAGCTACTTGCCACCCGGCCGGTTTTTTCTCGCCTTGCCCGGGATTATGCCGAGCGTGTTTTTGCTCAACAGGGTGGTGAGTTCGATATCCGTCTGTGCGTCAGAAATTTTCCTGCAGACGGTGTACTGGCTGAACCGGCCGAGTTCGAGGATCTTGATTTCTCCGCGGCTCTGACACCGGCGAGCACCGGCGAGGCCGGTTTTACAGTCGCGCGTGCTGGCCGTCTGGATGGTTTTTTGCTGTGGACTGTCATTGAGACGGACGGCGAACCCGTCGTGGATTATCTGCAGCAGCAACAGGCCTGGTTGCCGGCGTTCTTTCCCTTGCCGGATGGTCCTGTGGACCTGGTGGCGGGTGAGCAGCTCAGGGTGCATTGGGAAAGAGTGGTTGCAGGTCTTTGTCCGGATTACCGTCTGGAAATAGCAGTGCAGGGTGCCGTGCAGGTCTATACCAGTTGCTATCAGGAAGCGGCCCTGAACGAAACGCACCTGCACCGTCGCCTGTTGTCAGCACCCGCACGGCCGGGCAATTCACCCGACGCCCTGCGGGAGTGGCTGGCGGAACGTCTGCCCGCTTACATGCTGCCCACGGCCTGGGTTCGTTTGCCGGCCATGCCGCTGACGGTAAATGGCAAGCTCGATCGAGGGGCTTTGCCCGCACCCGGGCGGTCGCGTCCACAGCTGGCTGCACCGGCAGTGTTGCCGCGTGACGAACTCGAGGCCGAGCTGGTAGAAATCTGGTCGGCGGCGCTTGATCTGGAGTCTGTTGGCATTGCCGACAATTTCTTTGACCTGGGCGGCGACTCGATTGCTGCCGTGCGTTTGACCAGTGCTGTACAGACTGCGATGGATGCATCCATCAGTCTGGCTGCCTTGTTTGACGCGCCTACGGTCGGGGAACTGGCAGACTGGTTGCGTGAGCAAGGCAAGCTGGCGGTAAAACCGTCTTTATCCATCGAAGAAGGCACCTTGTGAACGCGTCGGTCTTGCTGGAAAGGCTGCGTTCGGCTGGCGCGCAATTCTGGCTGGAGGGCGATGCCTTGCGCTTCCGTGCTCCATCCGGCGTGCTGGACGACTCGGCTCGCTCAGCGTTGCAAGATAATCGCCCGGCCGTCATGGATATTCTGCGGCAGGAGGCTGCCCGTGCGCCCTTGTCCTCTGCCCAGCGCAGTTTCTGGTTACTGGAGCAACTGAATCCGGGGCATCGGGGGGCGGTTGAGCAGTTCGTTATTAGCCTGAAGGGTGTTCTGGATGTATCTGCTCTTAAGGCAGCATGGCAAGAGCTGCTCACACGCCATGCTGTGCTGCGCATGCGACTGGAAGTGGCTGACGATTCAGTATCGCAATGTGTCGAGCCGGCATTGCCGGAAACCCTGATACCTGAATCAATCCAACAAGTGTCAGGGCCCGATGCGCTGGCAAAAATTGCCCAGGCACAACTGGCAAAGCGTTTTGATCTTCAGCACGGGCCTTTGTTGCGTCCCTTGCTGCTCAGTGCAGGGCGCGATGACTATCGTTTGCTGATCACCGCTCATCATATTGTGGCGGACGGTCCTTCTGTCGGCATTATTCGCGATGAACTGGCGCTGCTATATGCTCACTTCCGAGGCTCTGCCTCTGTATTGCCGCCCGCGGCCCGCGCCTATGCAGATTTTGCCAGAGCAGAAAGTCAGGCGGCTGCAATGCCAGCAGTCGAGTCCCTGGCCTGGTGGCAACAGCAGCTGGCTGATCTGCCGCCAGCCGTCAGTCTTCCCCGGCGGGCGCCGGCCGGGGCCCGTGAGCAGCGGCGCAGGGCTTTGCATGTTCCGGCCGGGCTGGCTGACGGCTTGCGTCAACTGGCTCGCAAGGAGCACACCACCACCTTCACCGTATTGCTGGCGGCCCTGCGGGCCCTGCTGATTCGTCTGTCCGGTCAAACTGATATTCCCATTGGCGCGCCGATGACCCTGCGCGACGATGATTTTTCCCGCAGCGTAGGATGCTTTCCAAACAACCTGGTTTATCGCACTTGCTCAGAGGGTGACCCTGAATTCGGAGAACTTCTCCGGCAGGAGCGTGACACGGTTTTGCAGGTTTTTGCTCACCGGCAGGTGCCCTTCGAGCAAGTTGTCGCTGCTTGTAGTCCCAGTCGCTCACCCGGTGTGCACCCCCTGTTTCAGATTCTTTTTCTGTATGAGGCTGCACCAGCCGCCGTCGCTAGCGCAGACGATGTGGAATTCGGTATAGAAACTCTCAAGGTGGACCGTGAAAGTTTTTGGGAGCTTGAGTTTTCAGTAAATGATGGCGGACCCGGTACGCCATTACAGGGCTATATAGGGTGGGTGGACGCAAGTTTCTCCCCGGCCGTCGCGGAAGCTTTGCCGGCGCGCTGGGTGGCTTTGCTCGAATCCGTTGCTACCGACGCGAGTACACTTCTGTCAGCACTGAATATCCGATTGCCGGATGAGCGGGCCCGGTTAGTTGCTCTGGGGCAGGGACCGGAACAGCCCTTGTCCGAAGCCCAAAGCCTTTATGAATTGTTTGCGGTCCAGGCGCAGCGCGTTCCGCAGCGCACGGCTCTGCTGTTTGGCGGCAAGGCTTTCAGTTATCAATGGCTGGCATCGCGCAGTGATGCAATTGCCAGTGAGTTGCTGCACAACGGTGTCCAGCCGCGGGACCTGGTGGGTGTTGCCTGCAAACGCAGTCCGGACCTGATCGCGGCCGTGCTGGCAATCTTGCGCTGCGGTGCTGCTTATCTGCCGCTGGATCCTGAGTATCCGCCGGCGCGACTGCAGTTGATGCTCGAAGATGCCGGGGTTCAGCGGGTTGTGGCGGACAATGTTGGCCGCCGTTGTCTGCCTGCGGCGATCGCCTGTATTGAGCCGGCTACGGCAGTTCAGGCCGATGCACTGCCGCCGCCTGTGTTCAGCCCGAGTGACGCGGCTTATGTGCTCTATACCTCAGGCTCCACCGGCCAGCCGAAGGGGGCTGTGGGCCTGCATGCGGGCGCGCTCAATCGGTGTGCCTGGATGTGGCGCACTTATTCGTTCAGTTCTGATGATGTTTTTGCCCTTCGCACGAGCCTGAATTTTATTGATTCGGTGTGGGAAATTTTCGGTGCCCTGGGCAGGGGGGGCAGTCTGTTGCTGTTGCCGGAGGATATTGCTCGCGATCCCCGGCAACTGATAGCCGAATGCGCTGCTGCTGGCGTGAGTCATCTGGTATTTGTTCCTGCACTGCTGCGCGAAGTGCTGGTTGCGTGTCCGGAGCTGGGTACTGCCCTGCCGCGTTTGCAGAGCTGTATTACCAGTGGTGAACCACTGCCGCCTGATCTGCCTGCGATTTTTCGCAGGGCCGCCCCCGGTGTGCGCTTGCTGAATACCTACGGCACCTCGGAAGTCTGGGATATCACCTGTGCTGAAGTGCAGGACCACGACAGCGCGCTGGCGGTGCCTGTTGGAAGGCCTATTGATAACGTTTGCACCTGGGTGCTCGACGGGGCGGGTCAGCCGGTCCCTGTAGGCGTGGCCGGTGAATTGTGCGTGTCTGGTCCGGGCGTTGGGCCGGGTTACTGGCGCGATGAGCAGCTGACGGCCCAAAAGTATGTGCCCGATTTACTCAAACCCCATCAGCGCATGTACCGCAGCGGTGATCTGGGTCGCTGGCGCCCTGATGGTCAGCTGGAATGTCTCGGGCGAATGGATCAGCAGGTGAAGTTGCGAGGTCATCGCATTGAACTGGGTGACGTCGAGGCTGCTTTGCTCAATTTGCCCGACGTTCGTCAGGCCGCTGCCGGACTGCGGGGTGAGCCCCCTCAGTTGTGTGCATGGATTGAGGCGGCGAATGATGTCTCAGTAAATCCGGCTTCAGTGCGCCGTGCCCTGCGCGAGTCTTTGCCGGCTGCCTGGGTACCGTCGGTCATCCAGTGCCTGCCCGTGATCCCGCTGACGCCGAGTGGCAAAGTTGATCGGGGCGCTTTACGCATCAGTGAAACCGAGACCACGGTCGCAGCGTTGCCCGCGCAGGGTGCTGTCGAACAGGCTCTGGAAAAAATCTGGGAGACTGTTCTGAGTGCCCGACATATTGGTCGGCACGATGACTTCTTTGCTTTGGGCGGCGATTCCATGCTGGGTACTCGTTTGCTGGCAAAGATTAACGCGCACTTCGATACGCGTTTATCCATGCGCGACTTTTTTCTCGACCCGAGCATAGTGGGCCTTGCCACGGCCTTGCAGGCAGGCAAGGGACAAGCGGTCCTAGAGCCGGCGGCGGACGGGCGGCCGACGGAAATTCCTTTGTCCCCGGGTCAGCGCAGGCTGTGGTTTCTGGAACAGCTTGATCCTGGGAGTCCGGCTTACCACATCGCTTTCACGCTTGAGCTGACGGGGCCTGTGAATAGTGGGATTTTGCGGCAGGCCGCAGCGGGACTCGTCGCGCGTCATGAAGTGCTGCGCAGTTGTTTTCCGGATAGCAAAGGCATTCCGCGACAACAGGTGTTGACGGACATGGCGATTGATTTTCGCCAGCTGGGGCAATGCAGTGATCTCCGGGAGCTGGCGGCAGAAGCTGCTTTGCCCTTCGATATTCAACGCGGACCCCTGTGGCGTTTGCGGCTTTATCATGACGGGCCTGATCGAGCCTGCCTCCTTGTCGTCATTCATCATTTGGTGTCGGACGGCCATTCGAGTGGGCTGCTTCTGAAGGAGCTGGCTGCTGCTTACCAGGCGTACAACGCTGCAGGCTTCTGGCAGCCCGAGGCATTGCCCCTGCAGTACGCCGACTACAGTCTCTGGCAGTGTGCGAGGGAGGACGAAGGCGCGCTGGCAGCCGAACGGAACTATTGGATGAAGGCCTTGCGGGATGCGCCTGAATTGCTGGAATTGCCCGCGGATCGACCCCGGCAGGCCGAACAGCGATTTCGTGGCGCGTGGCTGCGTCGCCAGTTAACAGCAGACCAGCTGGCTGCCCTGCGCAGCCTGGGTAAAGAGCAGGGGTGTACCTTGTTTATGGTCCTGTTGGCGGCCTTCCAGTTACTGCTGCATCGCTGGTCAGGTCAGCGCGATCTGTTGGTGGGCACGCCGATAGCCGGTCGGACGCATCCTCAGCTGAATGCATTGATCGGCTTGTTCATTAACACCTTGGTAATTCGTGCCTCCGTCACACCCGAGCAGTCAGTGGCTGAGTTCCTGAAGACCGTTCGCTCTGCAACTCTGGGTGCCTTCGCCCATCAGGATTTCCCGTTCGAGGCATTGGTTGAGGCCTTGCAGCCCGGCCGCAGTCTGAGTCGTGCACCCGTGTTCCAGGTGATGTTTAACCTGACACCCATACCCGATCTTGAACAAAACGCCGGTCCGGTAAATTTCCGGCTGGGCGAATTGGTCGAGCACGGCGTGGCGAATTTCGACCTCAGTCTGAATATCGGTGAGCACGCCGAGGGCGCCAACCTGATATTTGAGTACGACACGGATCTTTTTACTGCGAGCACTATCGAGCGATTTGCCGAACACTACGAGAATTTACTGTCTGAATTGCTGACGGATATTGAGCAACCGGCAGGCAGTTTGTCGCTGCCGGGCGAACGCGAGCGCGCACAACTTGCCGATTGGCAGGCGCCGGCACAGTTGGGTCAGGGCGAAGAGTTTGTCCACCGTCGCTTCGCCAGCTGGGCAGCTCATCAGCCGGACGCTGTCGCGGTGATTGACGGTGCCGTCCAGATCACCTACGGATCACTGCATCGGCGGGCCAACGGAATAGCGGCCGCCTTGCTTGCCGCTGGCCTGACGCAGGGGCAAGTGCTTGCTATTGCAATGCCTCGCTCCGTCGACTTGATGGCAAGCGTTTTAGGTGTCCTGCAGGCCGGTTACGCTTATCTTCTGGTGGATCAGCAGTTACCCGAGGCGCGCGTGGTCAGCATGCTGGCGGATGCGCAGCCCGCTGCCATTCTGTGCGCGGGTCCGCTGCCAGGCTGGGCGGAAAGCCGGCTCATCGTGCGCGTGGACAAGCTGTCGGGTGCGCCTGCAGAAGCGGCCGGTACTCATTGTGCAGAAACACCTGCTTACCTTGTCTATACCTCAGGGTCGACCGGTGTACCCAAGGGTGTGGCTATCAGCCATGGCAGTCTCGCCAGCGCGGCCTCTGCCTGGGCGCAGGTTTATGAGTTGAGTCCCGCCGACCGGCATTTGCAGATGGCGGCGATATCCTTTGATGTTTTTACAGGTGATTGGGTCCGCGCCCTGACCACCGGCGGATGCCTTGTTTTCTGTCCGCGCGAAAAACTGCTCAACGCTGCCGAGCTGCTGAACATCATCAGGCAGCAATACATCACTTGTGCCGAATTCGTGCCCACTGTCATGCGGCTGTTGCTGCAACACCTGCCATCAGGCGCGATAGATCTGCTGGGTTTGCGCCTGGCTATTGTCGGTTCAGAATCGTGGACGGGCAGGGAGTACAACCAGTTGCGTTCACTGCTGGGAGCGAAAAGCCGGGTGGTGAATTCCTATGGCGTGGCAGAGGCAACGGTTGATTCGAGCTGGTTCGAAACGCGCCAAAGCCTGCCGGACACCCTGCCGGTGCCTGTCGGCAAGGCTTTCCCCAACTCGCGCTTGTTAGTGCTGGACGATAACTTGCAACAGTTACCCATCGGTATTGCGGGAGAGCTTTGCCTGAGTGGGCCGGCACTGGCATCGGGTTACTGGCGTGACCCGGACCTGACGGCGGAGAAGTTTGTCAGCTTGCCCGCGACGGGTGAGCGCGTTTACCGGACGGGCGACCGGGCGCGCTGGCGCAGTGACGGTGAACTGGAACTGCTGGGCCGGCTGGACACGCAGGTGA